>JAKAXE010000093.1 GCA_021816695.1 bacterium
CCCCGCCGGGCGCACCGTCTCCGCCGCCCTACCCCGCGAGCGCCGCCGCCGGGGCGGCTCCCACCAGGGCCAGCAGGCCGTCCGCTCCGAGGGGTGGGGCCGGCTGCCACCCCACCACCATCACCCGGCCGCCGATCCGGGCCGCCTCGTCTATCCAGCGCCGCTCGTGCCCGGCCAGAGCCGCCAGCAGGGTGTCTTGGGTGCCGGTCGCCAGCAGGCTCTGGTTCACGACCCAGGCCAGCGGCCGGATCCCAGCTCGCAGGAGGTCCTCCTGCAGCGCCTCCGCCTCGTGCACCGGGGTCGGTTCCGCCAGGGTGACGACCACGATCCTGGTGAACTCGGGGTCGGAGAGCCGGTCGAGCAGGGCCTCGACCTCCGGCGGCACCTCGGCGGACTGCCGGCTGACCTCGCGCTGGAAGCTGCGCGCGGCGTCCAGGAGCAGGAGGGTGTGCCCGCTCGGGGCGGTGTCCAACACCACCACCTGGTCCTGCGCCCGTGCCACCGTGGCCGCGAACTCCCGGAAGACGGCGATCTCCTCGGTGCAGGGGGAGCGCAGGTCCTCTACCAGGACGTCCCGCGCCGCCTGCTCCAGGCCCGCCCCGGCACCCTCCAGAACCTCAGCGGTGTAGGCGGCGGTGGCCGCGGCCGGGTCGATCCGCTCCACACTGAGTCGCGCTGGCAGGTCTGATTCGCTCCCCAGGACCGACATCAGATGGGCGGCGGGGTCGGTGGTCGAGAGCACCACCGGGACCCCCTGCTGGGCGATCGCCACGGCGATGGAGGCCGCCACCGTGGTCTTGCCAACTCCGCCCTTGCCCATGGTCATGACCAGCCCGCGACCACGGTGCGCGACCTCCTCGACCAGCCGGGCCAGGCCGAGCTCGTACTCGTTGGGCAGGCCTTCACCAATGCTCTGTGGGCGAAGCCGATCCGGACCCCCCGGCTGCAGCAGGGCGCGCAGGCCATCCAGCCCCACCGGTGGACGTCGCATGAGCGGGATGGACTCCCGGGGCAGCTGTGCCAGGTCCGGGGACATCAGCTCCAGGGCCCCGCGTTGCCGGGCCACGAAGGCCTGGCCCACCCGGTCGCCCGCGTCCTCCAGGCCAGGATGGACCCCGTTGACCAGAAGCAGCTGATTGCGGAGCCCGATGGCGGCCAGCTCCGAGCTGGCGCGTCCGGCCTCCTCGAGCGCCCCGGAATCCGGCCTGGTGACCAGCGCCAGGGTTGTCTTCCCAGGATCGGCCAGGACCTGGAGCGCCTCGCGGTAGCGGGCGCGCTGCTGGGTGAGGCCAGAGAGCGGCCCCACGCAGGTGACCCCCACCTCGTTGGTGTCGAGGTAGCTGGTCCAGGCGCCGGGCAGGGCCAGCATCCTAAGGGTGTGCCCGGTGGGGGCGGTGTCGAAGACCACGTGGTCGAACTCCCCGGGCGCCGACAGCAGGGCGGTGAACTGATCGAAGGCGGCGATCTCGACGGTACAGGAGCCGGAGAGCTGCTCTTCGATCCCCTCCACCACCTGGTCCGGAAGCACCCCCCGGTAGGGACCGACCACCCGATCGCGGTAGGCGGACGCCGCCGCCATGGGGTCGATGTCCAGGGCCATCAGCCCCGCGGCCCCGGGGACCGGCCCGGGCTCGTTCCCCAGGTGGGTTCCGAGCACCTCGCTCAGGTTTGACGCCGGGTCGGTGCTGACCAGCAGCACCCGGGAGCCCCGCTCCGCCAGGGCCAGGGCAGTGGCGCAGGAGAGGGAGGTCTTGCCGACCCCACCCTTGCCGGTGAAGAAGAGAAAACGCGGAGCAGCATCCAGGACCAGGTTCAGCATGCCCGCTCCTCAGCAGCACCCGGATTGTGAGCCGGCCCCACCACAGCAGTTCCCGGCCGCCACCGGCACCGGGATCCTGGAGGCAGCGTCGGCCTTTGCCTCGACCCCCGACCACCCGGCCAGCTCATCCCTATTGGGGAAGCGGCCTGAGGAGCGGACCGTGCCGTCCACCAGAACCGCGGGAAGGGCGGAGTCCCCGGCCTGCTGGAGCAACTGGCTGACCGCGGGGTTGGCGACGAAGGCGCCCGGCTCCTGGCTCAGGTTGAACCGGGTGACCTCCACCCCCTGGCCGGCCAGCCAGTCCAGGTCGCTGGCAAACTGGGCGAGGGCCGGATCCACCTTGGGGCCGCAGACGCCGGTAGAGCAGCACATCGCCGGGTCGTAGACTTCCACTCTCATTCTCGATCTCCTTGGTCTCTGAGCTGGCCGGGGCACCGCCCGGCTCCCCGTTATCGTACATCGTCGATTGACGATGACGCAACCACGGGTTTCCCCGGGGCGGATCAGGTCGCCGCGACCGCGGGCACGGGGCGCGGCGCTCCGAGTTTTTAGCCGCCCGCCCCGGGCAGGCGGTGATTAGGGTCAGGGCCCGATCGGGACGCGGAGAGGTCGGGCTAGCGCCCCCCGGCCCAGGCCGGCTTCCCAGCGGGGCCGGCCCCCATGACCGGCGCGGAAGGGGCGCACTCTGCTCCGGAGGCCAGCGTGGCCACCCCGGCCTGAAGGGCCGCCAACCCACTCCCGGAGAGGCAGTAGGAGGTGCGCGGACCCTCGATCTCCCCCTGGATCAGGCCCGCCGTCTTGAGAATCCGCAGGTGCTCGGAGACGGTGGACTGGGCCAGGTCGAAGTGGGTCACCATCTCGCCGGTCATGCACGAGCGGCGGCTGGCCAGCAGTCTCAGGATCCGCACCCGGACGGGGTGTCCCAACGCCTTGGCCAGCAGGGCCAGCCGGACATCGTCCGGGGGGGCCACGGTGGCTGGCGCGGGGACCGGGTCGCAGCAGGGCTCCTCGATCATCCGGGGCATGGTGCGCATCAGGAACCAACCGTAGCACCCGGGGCCGCTCAGGGCCCCGGGTGCGGGCTGGGAGCAGTTCCTCAGGCGGCCTGCGAACTGTCCCGGGCCGCCAGCTCCGAGAGCAACGGCTCGGCGTCCCCGACGACCCGGGTGGCGAGCGCGTAGCGAGCGATGTGGAAGGCCTCCAGCAGCTTCGCGGGAGCGATTCCCTGCAGCTTGGCCTTGCCGGTCATGGCAGTGACGCAGGCGTGGTTGGAGGCCGCCAGCGCGGCGGCCAGGTAGACGATGGTCCGGGTCTCCGGGTCGAGTGCCCCGTCCGCCGGCATGGCGAACGCGCTGCTCCTGGCCTGCTCCAGCACCATGGCCGGATCCGCGGTGGCGGCTAGCTGGATCGCGGCAGGCAGGGTGCCGAGCCCGGCCTTCATGTTGCCGAGCACACTCTGGACATCTGGTTGGTCATTCATCTCCGTCTCCTTGTGCAGATGGCGCTGCTCGCAAGCAGCAGTTCAGGGCAATACCGATGTGGGGGCGCCGATCCCTGGGGAGGCCCCGCCCCGTCCCGGCGCCCAGGCCTCGCCGCTGATCGAGGCCCAGAGGGTGCGCAGGGTCACCACCAGCCAGAGGACCAGGAGCAGGGCCACCAGGCCCACCCCCATGTACTCGACATCGGTGAGCCGCCAGGCCCGAGCTAACGCCAGGGTGGCCATGGTGAAGGCGCCGAGCGGGAAGGTGAACGCCCACCAGCCCATCCCATAGGGCAACGGCCCCTCCACGAGGTACCGGACCATGACCACCAGCGTGGTGAAGAACCACCAGAGGCCGAAGCCCCAGAGCACCGAGGCGGTGATGAGGGAGAGCGTAGAGACCGATCCGGCGAAGTGGCCGAAGAGGGGCGCCGAGGTGGCGGAGAGCCGGAGCAGGGCCAGCGCCCCCACTCCCACCGGTCCCAGCCCGATCACCAAGGAAGGCGCCATCCCCGCCGGGGGCATGGGGTGGAGGACCAGCCGGTCGTGGAGCAGCGAGAGCACCAAGAGGAAGAGGACGAAGCCCATTCCCCAGAAGGCGTAGCCGGCAAAGGTGAGAAGGCGCAGGGTGGCGGGGTCGGCATGGGCGGCCAGTTCGACCAGCACCAGGGGGACCACGATGTTGGCCACAGGGGGGATGAACCAGGAGCCGCTCACCTGAGCCATGGAGTTGTCGCGCTGCGAGAGCATGGCGTAGACGAAGGCCACGCTCACCGCAAAGGTGAGGGGCACCCCGACCCACGCCAGCCAGAAGACCAGGTCATAGACCACGGCGCGGGAGAGGATCAGCGGCCCCACGGAGCCCGCCACCACCGCACCCACGAGCAGCCCGGCCGGAACCGTCGCGTACATGGGGCCGAGAACCGGGCTGCGGAAGTCGGCCAGCGCTTCCCTCGGGTAGCGGACCAACCGGGCCGCGTACGGGACCGCCAGCCCCACCATGAGGAGCGCCACCAGGACCGCCACCGCCCGGGCGCCGTCCAGGGCCGGCCCGCGAAGCCCCGACCAGTTGCCGGGGTTGGCCGCCAGGGCGATCGCCACAATCCCGGTGCCCATCACCGCCGCGTACCAGCCGGGGTGGAAGCAACGGAGGCAGAATCCGTGCCGGCGCTCCTCCCGCTCCAGCTCATGGGCCAGGTGACGCATCTCCGCTCGCAGCGCGGCGTTCTCACCGCGCAGCACCTCCACCTCACCAGTGGCGCCCAGGGCCCGGACGCCGTCCGTAGGGTCGGCGACCGGGTCGATGCGGTCCTGCCCGATCAGGGGGCTGTCCACCCCACCAGCTCGGCTCTCCATCTCACTCCTCCTCTCCTGGGCCTCGGGTTGAACTCACGCCCGCCCGCCGGCCCGCGCCGGGCAGGGCCGCCAACAGCCGTTCCATCGCCCCCTCAGCCAGGCGGTAGTCGCGCCGTCTCCCCCTCGGGGTGCAGGTCACGAGGCCGGCCTCACGCAGAACCCGCAGGTGGTACGAGAGGAGGTTCATTGGCACCGGCACCTGCTTTTGGAGGTCGCAGACGCACTCCTCCCCCTGGGACAGGGTCGTGAGCAGCTGATAGCGGACGGGGTCGGCGGCCAGGGCCAGCAGCCCAGCCTGAGTGAGCGATGATTCAGCGATCATTGAATCAATCATGGTTGAACCATAGCACAGCCGGAAACCCCCGGGGAGTCCCACCTGCGTACAGCCGTCCCGTTCTCGCAGCCAGCGGCCGAATCCCCGGAGCGTCAGCGGCTCGTCCCCCAGGGGAGGCGGCTCCCGGACATCTGCCGGGCGGAGTCCTGTGCGAGGCGCCCAGAGGTCCGGGTGGCGGGGTCGGGCGGGGTGTCCCGTCCTCCGGGAGGTTCCGGGAGGGGGAGCCCTAGGAGCCCTCAGCGGTTCCGGACGTGGCCGACCCCGGTCGTCGTCCGAAGAGGCCAAAGGCGGTCATCCGCATCTTCGCCTCCTCGCGCTGATCCCAGAGCCGGCCCCGCATCACCACCGTGCCCCGCTCCGGGTTGCGCGTTGAGGGGCGCACCTCCACCACGTCGACCTCTCCCGTGAGCCGGTCGCCGGGGCGCACCGGCGCCAACCAGCGGACCTCCTGGATCCCTGGCGAGCCGAGGCTGGAGGACCGCAGCAGCACCTCCTCGCAGTAGAGGCGCATCCAGAAGCCGGCGGTCTGCCAACCCGAGGCGATCAGCCCCTGGAACGCGGTGGTGCGAGCCAGCTCGGGGTCCCGATGGAAGGGTTGGGGGTCATACTTCAGCGCGAATTCCAGGATCTCTTCCTCGGTGACCAGCCAGCTACCCAGTTGGAACCGCTGCCCAGGCCGGAAATCCTCGAAGTAGAGGTCGATGGGACGCTCCAGGGGGCCAGGGGCGGCTTCCAGCGGCACGGCAGTCTCCTCTTGGGGAAGGGGCAGGGAGCCCCGGCGAAGATCATCTGCCATGCTAACCTGCCATCGCCGGGCGCCCACGCTGGGGCCACGGAACTCATCAGGAGACCTAGGCGCGCATGCCCCCGTTCCAACCGCTCCCCGCCCGGCTCAACCTTCCCGAACTCGAGGAGCAGATGCTCTCGCGCTGGGAGGGGGAGAAGCTCTTCCAGCGGAGTCTGGAGCAGCGTCGTGAGGGGAAGCCCTTTGTCTTCTACGAGGGCCCGCCCACGGCCAACGGGCTTCCTGGGGTCCACCACATCCTCGCCCGCTCCTTCAAGGACTGCTTCCTGCGCTACCAGGAGATGCTCGGCCGCCGGGTGGAGCGCCGGGGAGGGTGGGACACCCACGGGCTGCCGGTGGAGCTGGAGGTGGAGCGCAGCCTCAAGATCCGGGCCAAGCCGGAGATCGAGGAGTTCGGGGTCGAGGAGTTCAACCGCCTCTGCCGCAACAGCGTCATGGAGTACATCGACGAGTGGGAGCGGCTCACTGCGCGGATAGGGTTCTGGTTGGACCTGGACGACGCCTACCGCACCTACGATCCCTCGTACATCGAGTCGGTGTGGTGGAGCCTGCGCCAGCTGTACGACCACGGTTGGCTCTACCGCGGCTTCCGGGTCGCCCCCTACTGCCCACGCTGCCAGACCTCGCTCTCCAGCCATGAGCTCGGCCAGCCCGGCGCCTATCGGGACGACGTCCCCGATCCCGGGGTAACGGTGCGCTTCCGGCTGGTGGACGATCCTCGGACCAGCATCCTGGCCTGGACCACCACCCCCTGGACCCTTCCGGGGAACCTCGCCCTGGCGGTGGGGGAGCAGATCGCCTATGTCCGGGTGCGTCAGGGGGAGGAGCGACTCATCCTGGCCCGGGACCGCCTCTCCATGCTGGAGGGCGACTACCTGGTGGAGGAGGAGTTCCCCGGGACCCGGCTTCTGGGCCTCCGGTACCAGCGGCTCTTCCCCTATCTCCCAGAGCAGGAGGCTGCCTGGCGGGTGGTGTCCGCTGACTTCGTCTCCACCGAGGAGGGGACCGGCGTGGTGCACACCGCCGGCGCCTACGGGGAGGACGACCTCCGGCTCTGCCAGGAGGAAGGTTTGGAGATCCGCCACACCGTAGGCCCGGACGGCCGGTTCCTGCCCTTCGTGTCGGACTTCGCCGGACAGTTCGTGAAGGATGCCGACCCGGCCATCGAGGAGAACCTCAGAGCCCGAGGCCTCCTCTACCGCTCCGAGACCATCCACCACACCTACCCCTTCTGCTGGCGCTGCGAGACGCCCCTGCTCTACTACGCGCTGGACTCCTGGTTCATCCGCACCACGGCGGTCAAGGAGCGGCTTCTGGCCAACAACCGGGCCATCCATTGGGTGCCCTCCCACCTTCGTGACGGGAGGATGGGCAACTGGCTGGAGACGCTCCAGGACTGGAACCTCTCCAGGGCCAGGTACTGGGGCACCCCGCTGCCGA
>JAKAXE010000094.1 GCA_021816695.1 bacterium
CTACTGCTCGCCCGCTGGGCCACGCTGATAGCCGTCTCCGCCTGGCGCGGGGTCGCCTTTCCCGAGACCTCGGCATACGTCGGCGGATGGCAGCATGGCCCGCTGCAGATGCTCAACCAGGTCGAGGAGCTGGGAGAGGACCGCTGGCGGCGGCTGGTGTGCAACTCCGTAGCCGGCGCCCTGTCCCTGGCTCCGGGCGGCGCCGAGCCGCTGTCCGTGACCGGGCTTCTGGAAGCCCGCCGGAGGCTCCTCGGGCCCGCGCTCTCTCCGCTCTCGTACTCCACCCCTCTCCAGCCGGTGCGCGGGAAGGGGGCCCTGCTCTTCGACCGGGACGGCACCGAGTACCTCGACGCCTACAACAACGTGCCGGTCCTGGGCCACGCCAACCCCGAGGTGGCCCGGGCCGTGGCCTCCCAGACGGCTGTCCTCAACACCAACACCAGGTATCTCTACCGCCCCGTGCTGGAGCTGGCGGAGCGGCTGGTGGCCACCATGCCCCGGGGCCTGGACACCGTGCTCTTCGTCAACTCCGGGAGTGAGGCGAACGATCTGGCCTGGCGCTTGGCCAGGGCCTTCACAGGTGGGGGAGGCGCCGTGGTGACCCGCCACGCCTACCACGGGATGACCAGCGCGGTGGCCGACTTCTCGCCGGACGAGTGGCACATTCCCATCGCGCCGCCCCACGTGGCCATGATGGACGCTCCGGACGGGTATCGCGGGCCGCACCGGCGCGAGGAGCCGGGTTGGACCGACGGGTACCTCGCCCAGCTCGACGCCGCAGTGGCGGAGCTGGCGGGCCGGGGGCTGGCTCCCGCCGCGCTTCTGGTCGATCCGGCCTTCACCAGCGAGGGCGTTCTGCATCCGCCGCCCGGCTACCTTAAGGCGCTGTTCCTGCGGTGGCAGGCGGCGGGCGGGCTGGTGGTGGCCGACGAGGTTCAGACCGGGTACGGGCGGCTGGGATCTCATCTCTGGGGGTTCGCCCGGCACGGTGCCCTGCCCGACCTGGTGACCCTGGGCAAGCCCATGGGCAACGGCTATCCCATCGGAGCCGTGGTGACCCGGGCCGAGGTCGTGGAGGCGCTGGCGGAGAAGACTGAGTGGTTCAGCACCTTTGGGGGCAACCCAGTGGCCTCCCTGGCGGGACTCGCCGTCCTGCGGGAGGCCGGGCGCCGCGAGTTCCTGGATCGGGTCGAGGAGGTGGGAGGCAGCCTGGGAGACGACCTGCGCCGCCTCAGTGAGCGCCACCCATCGGTGGGCGACGTTCGCCAGCTCGGCCTCCTCGTGGGGGTGGAGTTGGTTCGGCGCCCGGACAGCCGCGCTCCCTTCCCCGAGCTGGCGGCCCGGCTGGTGGAGGCCATGCGCCATCAGGGGGTCTTGGTGGGGCGCACCGGCAGGGATGGCAACGTGATCAAGATCCGGCCGCCCCTGGTGGTCTCGTCGGAGCAGGTGGAGTCGATCTCCTCCGCCTTCGGCCGGGCTCTCGACACCGAGTCCTCCTGACCAGGGCCCGCATGACTCGAGAGCGGGATGCCGATGAGGTGGCGCCGGCCGCGCCCGCAGCCAGGTCGAGGCCCAGGGTCCGGAGGGAGGCAGCCCGCGGCCAGCTACGGGCGCTGGTGGCCCTGTTGGGCGAGGCCCGCGAGCGTTGGACGGCCAGCTTGTCCCTGCGCCACTCCTTTGCCTTCTGGGCGGGCCTCGGCCTTTTGCTGTGCCTGGCCTCGGGACTGGGAGCGGGCATCGTCGGTTCACGGGCCGACATCGGGCTGATTCTCTCCCTTGTCTGGTGGCTGCTGACCACGGCGGCGCTCTTCCTGGGGCTGGGGCTGGCCGTCTCCTATCCGGCGCGTCGCCCTCTGCCCGGGCTCGGCCTCCCCAACGGGCTGACCGCGGTGCGCGCCTACATGGCGCTGCCGATCATCCTCTTCGCCACCCTGCCGGGCCAGTTCCTCGCCCGGGACCTCTTCCTCTGCGCCGCGGCCCCAGTGGCGCTGCTCGATGCGCTGGACGGCTGGGTCGCGCGCACCTTCGGCCCGGTCAGCCTGCTCGGGCGGGCACTGGACCCGATCATGGACGCCACGTTCTTCTCGCTCGCCGCGGTGGGCTGCCTTTGGTTGGGTCTGGCTCCGCTATGGCTGGTCCTGCTGGTTGTGGTCCGGTACGCCCTTCCGGCCCTCGGCTTCCTGCTCCTCTACCCTTGGCTGCCGCGCCGACCCGACATGGTGGCGACCCGGTTCGGCAAGGTGAACACCTTCGCCGGCGGCGTCGCCCTGGCGGGCTCATCGCTGCTGGTCCTGGCGGGGATGCCCACCCTCGTCTTCGATCTGCTGCTGGGGGTGGTCCTGGGGGTCACGGCGGCCGGCCAGGTGGTGAGCCTGGCCCGCCGCACCCTCACCGCCTGAGGCGGTGAAGGCTCTCTGGGGCGACGATTCCCGCCCGCGTTGTCGGGATCCGTCGGCGCCGGACCGGCGGGGGCAACCAATTTAGCCCGAGGGCGGGGTCCGGGGCCGCTAGCGCTCAGAGGGGCCAGGAGGCTCGAGGCCGCTTCACCGGTGGCCCGGGCTGAGAAAGCCGCTAAGCTCGAAAGGTCAGCTTCGGCTGATCTCCACGATTGCCTCCGGGGCGACGAGCCAGTGGAGCGCGGCGTGGGCCGGTCCCAGGAGGGTGCCCATCTGTCCGCATTGGAAGAGCCTCCGGTAGGCTCGCCGGACCGTGGCCTCGGCCAGATGCACCACCCCGCCCATGACGGCGAAGGGGAGGAGTTGGAAGTCAACGAACAGAGCCATGGCGGCGGCGACGCCCGCCGGTACGTGGAACTGAATCAGCAGGAATACCAGAAGCCCCTCTCGGAGTCCGATCCCGTTCGCCGAGATGGGGACGAAGGTCACCAGGAGAGCGATGGGCAGGGCGATGGCGAACACCCCCCAGGGGATGTTGTAGCCCAGAGCACGGCTGAACGCCTCCATGGAGAGCAGGTTCAGCCCCCAGCCCACCCCGCCGGCCGCCACCGAAAGCAGGACGGCGCGGGGCACCCCCCGGAAGTGGCCCAGAGCCCGGAGGAAACCGGCGAAGCGCTCAGAGAGCTGGTGCGAGAGCCAGGAATGGTGCGGGCGGTCCTGGCCCCTCACGAGGGCGAAGCCCTTCTCGGCCACCAGTGCCAGCCCCCAGGCAAGAAGCATGGCCCCACTGAAAGCGGCGAACCCCACCACGTCGGTGGTGTGGAAGACGGTGGAGGAGAGCAGGGCTCCGCAGAGGCCCCAGAGAGCCATACCCAGGGTGCCGGCCATGCGGCTGCCGACCAGGGAGGCGATGACCGGCCCGTGCCCCACCGACCGGCCCACCTGCACGGCCCGGACGGCATCGCTGCCCACCCCGGCGGGAAGGACCTGGTTGATGAAGAGCCCCTTCATGTACCAGGCGCCTAGGTAGTGCCAGCCGATGCGCTTGCCGACCCCTCGGAGCAGCGCCCCCCACTCCACGATGCTGGCAACGACCGAGAGGCCGGCCAGGGCCATGGCCAGGAGAGCCCACTGCCATCTCAGGTGGGAGAAGCGGGACACCGCCGCCCCGATGTCCACCGAGTGGACGAAGATGGCGAAGGCCAGCACCGTTACCGCAACCCTGAGACCAGGGTGCTTCAGCCCCCCTCGGGCCCGCCTGAGCCAGCGCGACCGGTCACCGGTGACCACGGTGGCGCAGCATAGCGCACCAGGCTGAGAGCCACCTGGGGCGTCATCGCTTCGTGTCAGCATCGTCCTTCGCTATAGGATCGGAGCCGTGAGCCAGACCCCGGTGCTCGACTCCACCCCCGAGGCCGTCCCCACGATCGGGGTTCTGCCGGGGTACGTCCCCCCGGAGCGGATGGTGAGGCGCCCCCCCGGCCCTCCCGGCAGGCGGCAGCGGCTCTGGGAGATGGCTCCCGGCGCCACCGTGTGGCTCTGCCTTCTCGGCCCGCTGGCGGTGGGCTTCGTGATCACCTTCACCAACTTCCAGTACCTCTGGATACTGGGCGCCTTCGCGGTGGTCCTGGACCTCTACTGGCTGGTCAAGCTGGTCCACACCTTCCGCTACGTGCTGCGTGGCATCCAGCTTCTGGAGGAGGCCCAGCGCATCCACTGGGGGGCCCGCCTTGACCGTCTGGAGCGCCAGGCGGGCGGACCCGACCCCCGCTCCATCGTCCACGCGGTGCTGATCCCCACCTACACCGAGAAGTACGAAACGCTACGGGCCACCGTGGGAGCCCTTGCCGAGGCCGATTACCCGAGCCATCTGCGCATCGTGGCGGTGATCACCAGAGAGACGGACCTGCAGGGCTGCCGCAACGTGGCCCGGCTGCAGGAGGAGCTGGGCGACCGGTTCCTCGCCTTCTGGCACATCAAGGACCCTCTGCTGCCGGGGATCGTGGTGGGGAAGTCAGCGGCCATGGCCTATGGGGGCCCGGTTCTCCACCGGGCGCTGCTGGGGCTGGGCCTGGACCTGGACCAGGTGATCGTCACCGACCTCGACTCCGACTACCGG
Organism: bacterium; assembly: GCA_021816695.1. Taxonomy (GTDB): domain Bacteria; phylum Chloroflexota; class Dormibacteria; order Aeolococcales; family Bog-877; genus JAJYXT01. The sequence goes on from JAKAXE010000094.1 coordinate 4,516, forward strand.
GTCCATCCCCAGTACTTCAACTACATCAGCTACCAGTACACCCTGGACCCGGAGAGGGCCACGACCATCTGGCAGCCGGTGCCCATCTTCCTCAACAACCTCTGGCGGGTACCGGCGGCGGTGCGGTCGATGGCCACCCTGGCGACCCAGTGGCAGCTCTACCTGCATCAGCATCCCAAGCGGCTGGTGATGTTCTCGGCCTACTCCATGTCGCTGCGCCTGCTCTCCGAGGTGGGTTTCTGGGACGACGATGTGATCCCCGAGGACTCCCGGTTCTACTGGAAGGCGTTCTTCGTGTACGGGGAGCGGCTGCGGGTGCGGGGAGCTTTCCTACCTATGTACGGGGATGCACCCCGGGCGGCGGACTATGGGACCACCCTGGTCAGCCAGTACGAGCAGATCAAGCGGTGGGCCTGGGGGGTGACCGACATCCCCTACGTCGCCGCGCGGATGACCCAGCACCGGGAGATCCCCCTCCGGGTCCGGCTAGATCGCTTCCGGCTGCTCATCTTCAACCACTTGAGCTGGGCCACGGTCCCCCTTCTGATCCTGGTTTCGGGCACCCTCCCATCTCTCTTCAACTACGACTACGCCCTCTCCACCACCGGGGCGCTGCTGGAGACGGTGGGCAGCCTGATCCTCCAGGTCACCCTGCTCAACATCCTGGCGGTGGCCATCCTGGACAACCGCCTCCAGCCCCGGCCGCCGGGGTGGAGTTGGTGGCGCCGCCGCTTCGCCGACCTGCAGACCCTGATGTACCCGGTGGTGTTCGTGGTCCTCAGCGTCCTGCCGGCGCTGGAGGCCCAGACTCGGCTGCTCTTCGGCTCTCACCTGGAGTACCGGGTCACCGAGAAGCACTGAGGGCGGCCGGTACAATCTCGTAATGGCCGACCGCCCGGTGGTGTTCAGCGGGATGCAGCCGGACGGGGTCCTGCACCTGGGCAACCTGCTGGGGGCGCTCCGCCCCTGGGTTGAGGAGCAGTCGCTCTACCGCAACTACTTCTGCGTCGTCGACCTCCACGCCCTGACCCGCCAGGAGCCGCGCGATCTTGCCCAGAAGACGCGCGAGGTGGCAGCCCTCTACCTGGCGGCGGGGATCGACCCTGAGCAGTCCACCCTTCTCGTCCAGTCGCACGTGCCCGAGCACGCCGAGCTGGCCTGGATCCTGGGCTGCTTCACCCCGATGGGCTGGCTGGAAAGGATGACCCAGTTCAAGGACCGCTCCCGCAAGCTCTCGTCGGAGCGGATAGGGTCCGGACTCTTCAGCTACCCGGTGCTGATGGCCGCTGACATCCTCCTCTATCAGACGGATCTGGTGCCGGTGGGGGAGGACCAGCGCCAGCACCTGGAGCTGACCCGCAACCTGGCGCTCCGGGTCAACCGCATCCTGGGCGATACCTTCGTGATCCCCAAGGCCAAGATCGGCCAGGTGGGTGCCCGGGTGATGGCCCTCGATGACCCCACCAGCAAGATGAGCAAGAGTGCGGAGTCCGAGGCCGGACGGATCGGCCTCCTCGACCCCCCGGACCGGGTGCGGGCCAAGTTCCGTCGGGCCACCACCGACAGCGGCACCGCGGTCGACCTGGAGAGTCCTTCGCCCGGGGTCCAGAACCTGCTGGAGATCTACCGCAGCCTCACCGGGGCCGGCGACCGCGAGCTGGCCGAGGCCTTCCAGGGAAGGGGCTATGGACGGCTGAAGGAGGTGGTGGCTGAGGTGGTGATCGAGGCGCTGGAGCCGATCCAGCGCCGCTGCCACGACCTCCTCCAAGATCCGGGCTACCTCGACCGGCTGCTCGCGGATGGCGCCGCTCGGGCGAGGGCGAGCGCGGCGGCCACCATGGCCACGGTGCGCCAGCGGCTGGGGATGCTGCCAGCCGGCTGACGCCCCCGCGCCCCTCTCCAGCTGAGGTGGGGTAGGGGCCGGGACCTATAATCCCGCCGATGCGGTGGAGTCGTGCTGGCGTCTTTGTAACCGCCGCGGCCCTTCCCGCCTACGTGATTCGGGGAAGCCTCCTGGGGAAGCTGCCCTTCACCGGGCTGGAGGTGGTGCTGGCGCTCACCGTGCTGGCGTTCGCCATCGAGAGCTGGCGCCAGCGCCGCATGCCCCATCTGGACACCCCGTTCACCGTCCTGATCGCGGTGCTCCTGGTGGCCACGGTGATCGCCATCGCCGTCAGCCCCGAGAAGAGGGATGCCCTGGGGATCGCCAAGGCGTACATCGTGGAGCCGGTCGTCTACTTCTTCGTGGCCGTCAACGTGCTGCGCTCCAGCTGGGACTGGGAGCGGCTCGCCTACGGGCTCTACGTCAGCGGCACCGTGGTGGCGGTCTCCCAGTTCGTGGCCCTGGGGAGGGCCCTCCAGGCCCACACCCTCAACCTCAATGTGGCGCCCCCGGTGCCGACCTGGCTCTGGACGAACAACAACTTCGGCGGGATCTTCCTCGACCCCCTGGTGGGACTGGCCCTGGGGCTGGCCCTTTTCGGCGGGGTGCGCCATCCCCGGGTCCACTGGGCGATGCTGGTCCTGCTCGGGGCCGGTGACGTCCTCACCCTCAGCCGCGGGTCCTGGCTGGCGCTGGTGGCGATCTCCCTGCTGGCGGCGGCGATCCATCCGCGGCGCCGCCAGCTGGTGCTGGCCTGGGCGGTGCTGGCGGTGGTGGCGCTCCTGCTGCCGCCCATCCGCCACCGGGTGGAGATAATTTTCACTGGAGATGGAATC
>JAKAXE010000095.1 GCA_021816695.1 bacterium
ATCGACCCTGGGAGCGCATCAGCTGCAGGTAGTCGACGATGAAGAGGTCGACCTTGGACGCCGCCCGCAGACGCCGGGCCTTGGCCCGCATCTCCATCACCGAGAGACCGGGGGTGTCGTCGATGAAGATCTGGGCCCGGCTCAGGGTGTCCATCGCCTCGGCGATCTTGGGCCAGGCGTCGCTGCCCAGCTGCCCGGTGCGCAGCCGGTAGGCGTCCACCCCGGCCTCGCTGCAGAGCAGGCGCTGGACCAGGGTGTCGCGGCTCATCTCGAGGCTGAAGAGGGCCACCCCGTGCTGGCGCCGCACCGCGGCGTTGCGGGCGATGTTGAGGGCGAAGGAGGTCTTGCCCACCCCCGGGCGGGCCGCCAGCACCACCAGCTCGGAGCGCTGGAACCCCGAGGTGACGGCGTCCAGTTCGCCGAAGCCGCTGGCCACCCCGGTGACCGACCTCACCTCCCCCTGCTGGTAGGCGTGGCTGAGGGCCTCCCAGGTGGCCACCAGCTGCTTGCCCAGCGGTTGGAAGTCCGCCTTGGGCCGGCCGCGGTCAGCCACCGCGAAGACGGTCCGCTCCGCCTCCTCGATAGCCTGCTGGGGGTCCAGGGCCTCGTCGAAGCCCAGCTCCGCCAGCTGGCCCCCCGCCTGAATCAGCCGCCGCTTGATGGCGTGGCCGTGGACGATGCGGGCGTAGTAGGCGACGTTGGCGGCGGTGGGCACCGCCGCCGCCAGCGAGGTGAGAAGGTCCAGCCCCCCCACCGCCTCCAGCGCCGACTGCCGCTCCAGCTCGTCGGCCAGGGTGAGGGTGTCCAGGGGTGTGCCCTGGGAGAAGAGGCTCAGCATGGCCCGGAAGATGGCGGCGTGGGCATCGTGGTAGAACTCGTCGGCCTCCAGGCTGCCCACCACCTGCCCGATCTGATCCTTGTCGAGCAGCAGGGCGCCTAGCACCGAGCGCTCGGCATCGAGGTTGTGGGGGGGGACCCTCAGCTGTGCGGCCGGCCGGAGCTCCGGCCGGGCGCTCACGCGCCTACGACCCGGACCTTGACCCGGGCCTCGACCTCGGGGTGCAGCCTGACCACGGCCTCGTACTCGCCCAGCTCGTGGGCCGGCTCGAACTCGATCTTGCGGCGGTCCAGCTGGACGCCCAGCTGAGCCTCCAGCGTTTCCGCCACGTCGATGTTGACCACCGCCCCGTAGAGCTTCCCCGTGTCTCCGGCCCGGGCCGCGATCTCCACCACCTGGGCGCTCAGCCGCTCGGCAAGAGCACGGGCCGCCACCACCTCGGCCTCCATCCGCCGCCGCTGGCGGTCGCGCTGGGCCTGGACCTGAGCCACCGCCCGGGATCGGGCGGGCAGGGCCAGCTGGCGCGGCAAAAGGTAGTTGCGGGCGAACCCTGCGGCGACCTCACGGACGTCCCCGGCCTTCCCGGTTCCCTCCACGTCCCGATTCAATATGACCTTCAACGGCTCTACTCCTCAGCTGCCGCCCCGGCGGCGATGGGGGCGTCCTCCTCCCCAACCCCCGACCCGGAACGGTACCAGGCCGGGACCGGCGGCGGGGCCGGAGGCTCCTCCCGCGGTGCTTCCGAGGCCCCGGGAGCCCGGCGCAGGAGCTGGGACAGGCGGCGCGCCGTGGCCGCGCCCTGAGCCAGGTCGCGGTCGAAGACGCTCTGACGGAGGCGGATCTGCTCCTCGACCTCGGCCCTGACCTCCGGGTCCACCTGCAGGTTGAAGGTCCGGACCGCCAGCAAAGCCAGCCCCACGGTGTCCATCTGCCCGACGACGGGGATCCACATGGGGATGTCCACCAGCGGATTGAGGATCACGGCCAGCGCACCTCCCAGGGCGGCCTTGGAGGCGGCTGGGGTGCGGGGGTCGCGGGCCAGGCAGTAGGCCAGGCGAATTTGCTGGGGCAGCTCCAGGAGCAGGGACCGGATCCGCTTGAGCCGGGATGTGGGCATGGCGATCCTCTCTCCTTGGATCCTGCTAAAGACCCAGTTTAAGCGCGCTCGTCCACGTCGAGGGGCAGCTAGGCGCGCCGGGAGTGGGATAGGCAGCTGAGGCTGGTTGGGCGGCGAGCCCGAGGCCGGAGTCGCCCTGCTCCGAGGTCGAAACACGGGCGTACCCGATGACAGGCAGCGATGAACTCGCTCGCATCTCAGAATAGTAGCCTAAACCACCGTTTAGGCAACATTGTGTCTGCCTCGACCGGACCCCTCGGAGCGTTCCGGTTCAAGGTCTGCTATCGTCCCTCAGCAAGAGCAGGTGTACACTCCGGCCAGCGAACTCCTCGGGGGTCATGCCCTTGGCAGGTCATGGCAAGGTCACGGTTGGCGTGATCGTGGGTCTCCTGACAGCGTGCGGAGTCCTGGCAGGGCCAGCGATACTCAGGGGAGATGCCCAGACCTCTTGCGGCCCGGGCTCCGTAGTACTCACATCGACCGTGGCGCTGCCTGGGGGAGGTGAGCGACTCACGTACTCGGCGACCGGGGAACAGTGGTTCACAGTCATCCCGCCGGCTGGGTTTCATCCTCTCACGGCCACCGCTGCCCAATTGGCCGAGTACAATTTTCCACCGCGCCCGACTGCAAGTGCCGCATTGACGCAGTGGACGAGCGACATGTCAGCCTACCGGTCCACTCCCGTTCCCCAGTACACGCTCGGATGCACGCCGCTCACCTCTCCATTTACCCAGAGCACGGCGGCCCCAGCCTCTACCTTCTACTACCCGAAATATTGGTCCGGCTACGAGGCGGACAGTTCGTCATCTACCAACTTCGTGGCGGTCCAGGGCAATTTCGATCAGCCGGCGAAGCAGTCCTCGTGCTTGAACGCGGGTGAAGGGACATGGGTGGGCCTTGGCGGAGGACACGGTGGGGGAAGCGAACTCATCCAGGGGGGCACTGCGATCTACGGCCCTTATTCATCCCAGGAGTACGAGGTCTGGTTTGAAGACATTGGGTCCCAGAACGTGGGGCCTATATACGACTCCTCCGTGTCTCTGTCTCCAGGCAACGCTATCCACATCTACGTTGCCTACGAATCGTCAAACGGCATTGCCACCATCTACATTGCGGACATTTCCACGGGACAAGCTGACAACCAGGGCACTGGACCCCTCTCTGGGGGCGACTACAACGGCGCCACGGCGGAGTGGATAGCTGAGTGGCCCCAGGGGAAGAGCGGTGGTCTGATTCCGTTTGGGCAGGTCGATTGGTCAAACGCGCAGACGGAGACCAGGAGCGGAACGTGGGAGAGTGTGGGAGGGGTCTGGAACTCTGGCCAGGGCGGCTCCGACACCATGTACGACAACGGCATCGAACTCGCCCACCCCAGCTACCCTCCCAGCGGCTACAACTTCACCGACTACTGGGACAACTGCATCTAGTGTCCTGCTTTTGAAGTTATAGGGGATAATAGGATGGTCGTTGGAGGCCTCACAATGAGCGCCAGATCATGCTCCGTGGCCCTCCCAAACCCCAACTGCTGGTCAGCCCGGAGGACCGGGAGCATCTCCTGGGCTGGCGGCGTCGCAGGACCACCTCAACCGGTCTGGCCCGCCGGGCGGACATCGTTCTGCGCTGTGCCGACGGGCTGAGCAACCGGGTTGTGGCGGCCCAACTGCAGGTGAGCGATGCGACGGTGGGCAAGTGGCGGCAGCGCTACATCAGTCGGGGGGCTGGCGGGTCTGTTGGACGAGCCCCGGTGCGGGGCACCTAGGCGAATCACCGACGAGCAGGTGGAGCAGGTGGTGGTGCGAACTTTGGAGACCAAGCCGGCCAGCGCCACCCACTGGACCACCAGGAGCATGGCCGAAGCCAGTGGGCTCAGCGACACCAGCGTGCTGCGCATCCGGCACGCCTTTGGACTCCAGCCCCACCGCAGCGAAACCTTCAAGCTCTCCAACGATCCGCAGCTGATGGAGAAGGTGCGAGACATCGTGGGCCTGTACCTGCATCCCCCGGAGGCGGCGCTGGTCCTTTGCGTCGACGAGAAGTGCCAGATTCAGGCGCTGGATCGCACCCAGCCGCTGCTGCCGAGGCGGCCCGGCATCCCCGAGCGGCAGACCCATGACTACCATCGTCACGGAACCACCACCCTGTTCGCCGCCTTGGACATCGGCAGCGGCAAGGTGATCGGAGACCTCCACCGGCGCCATCGCAGCACTGAGTTCCTCAGCTTTCTGCAGCGCATTGACGCCGAAGTCCCAGCCGACCTCGATGTCCATCTGGTGCTGGACAACTACGGCACCCACAAGACTCCTTCGGTCCCTCGTTGGCTGTTGCGCCATCCCCGGTTCCAGCTGCACTTCACACCGACCTACTCCTCCTGGATCAACCAAGTCGAGCGCTGGTTTGGGCTCCTCACGCAACGCCAGATCCGACGGGGTTCCCACCACAGCGTGCGCGCCTTGGAGGACGCCATCCGCGTCTACCTCAAGGCCAACAACGAGCACCCCAAGCCCTTCACCTCGGTCAAGACCGCCGACCAGATCCTCGCCAGCATCGCCCGATTCTGCGTAGCCACTTCAGAAGCAGGACACTAGAGAGATGACCGCGAGTTCGACCAGGTCCCCGACCTTGGCCGGGAGGCGATTACGAGCCGCCCTAGTACTCGGTCTAGGCGTAGTCGTCCTCTCGCTGAGTTCGTGCGGTCTATGGTCAAGCGGTCCATCGCGCACGAAGTCAGGAGGGCAGCCGGCCGCTCGGATAACCTCGCCTGGACCTTGCCGGGGCATCCTGGTACCCCAGACGGCGCTGATCCAGCGTGAACCTGACCCTGATGCCAAGGCTACCGGCTTTCCCCTGACGAACGTTTCCTCATTCAGCCGCAGCCTCCGGGACGAGGCTGTCGCTCGACAACTCATCGCCGCTGCCTGCGCGACTCCACCCGGTAGATGCGTCACGATGACCGTTCTCCCAGCAACGGTGTTGAACGGCTACGTTGTCACCTTCTTCTACAAGAAGCACCGCATTGCGACGCTGGTCGGCACTCCGGGCATTCCCTGCGGGACGTTGTTCCTCATCCCTGGTGCGCGCGGACCGAGCCCCGCGCAGCGCGTCGCGCCCTTTGCGGAGAGCTACCCAGGGTGGATCGACCTCGCGGGCAATGAGCATGGTTTCTTCGCCGAGCTGGCTTCCGCGCTCAAGGTGCCGGTCGCGTCGCTGACCTCATAACGGGAACCTTCGCGGCACCCCCGGATGGTAGCTCGAAGAGTGTCCGATAAGCGGTGCTTATCGGACACTTAGGGTGGGTGTGTCCGCGCCGCCCGGGTCGGGGCGCAGCTTGCGCCACGGGGCATCAGGCGCGTCCAAGGTCTCCAAGACCATTTGCACGTACGCGTCAGCGCAACACGCTGGCAATCGCCTGTGCCGGGGCGTTAGCTGCACGAGCCGAGTGGCCCGCCCAGGCCTTCTACCAGAAGGCGGAGAGCCAGGCCGCGCTGGCTCTCCTGCACGGGCTGCTGCGCATCCGCGAGCTCTCCTTCCTGCCCGATGAGTTCTTGTCCGGCGCCAACAGCGTCTACGTCGTCTCCCCCTCCGACGCAGCCACCGACGGGGCCCCTCTGGTCGTGGGTCTGGTGGGGGAGCTGCGCCTCACCGCCCTGCGCATCTCCGGCCCTGCCGCGGAGTGCTGCACTTTTCGTGATCAGCTCATTGCACTATTCGTGATCCCCGACAGCAGCAGCGAGGTGCGCTGGGCGCCTCCGAACACAGCGTTGGCGACGGCAGAGACTCGGCCGCGGGCCTGCTCTGGAGTTCTGAGCGGGAGCAGGATCGACTGGCAGGTGCCGGCGTGGCCGTTCCCGGCCCCGCCAAGGATCGAGAGCGGGACCTGGTGCTGGTGGCCCGGGACCGGGAGGAGGCCAGGGCCCAGGCGGTGACCCGCTGGGACCAGGACCGGCAGGAGCTGGCCGCAAGGGCCCGGGCCCGGAGCAGATCCTCCTCACCACCGATGGCACCCGGGCCGTGGTCCCGGACCTCAACCTGAGGGCCCAGGCCGCCCGCCTCGGGAAGGGTGAGCTCCGGGGAGAGCCGGTGGAGGTGGGGAGATGCCGGCAGCGGGAGCTGGCTGACGATCTCGAGGACGCCTCCTCCCTCCTCCTGTACGACGGTGACCTGGTGGTCACCACCCGCCCGGTCCATGGGGTGAAGGCTGAGGGCAAGCCGGTCCGCCGCGTGGAAAACGGAGAGACCGGGGTGGTGGTCGCCACCGACCCCAAGGCGCGAGCCGTGACGGTGCGGCTCCGGGACCGCGACTGGGTGGTGGACCAGGAGCACCTCTCCGCCCTCGATCTCGCCTACGCCCAGCACCTCTACCGCGCCCAGGGCAGGACAGTGGCCGAGGTCCTGGTCTGCGGCGGCGGGTGGCAGACCGACCGGACCACCGGCTACGTGGGGGTAACGAGCGCCCGCGAGACCTCGGTGGTGATCACCGACTCCGGCAGCCTCGACACTCCCGAGGGGGACACCCAGGCGGCCCTCCAGGTGCTGGCCGCCCGCTGGGCCGAGGCCCACCCCGCCGTGGCTGCCTCAACCCTCCTCCAGCAGGCGGAGCTGGTCGTCACCGCCCTGGCCGAGCTGTCCCCAGAGCCGGACGCTGAACCCGAGCCTGCGGAGGCTACACCTTAAGCCCGCGTGGCCCTGGAGCCCGGTTGGACGCTCGTCGACCAACCGGAGGCGGAACGAGACACCCTTTGACTGCTCGCCGCGGTGGCAGCCGGGGCTGATCGACCGCCGGCGCCGAAATGAGGCAGAGGTGGTCAAGGGAGCCGCCCCTCAGGTCGGCCGAGCATCCAACTCCCCATTTTGTACAATCCGTAGGGATGGAAGAGCTTGCGGTCAGCCAGGCCCGTGATCATCTGGGCGAGGTGGTGAATCAGGTCCATTACGGGCGGGAGATGGTCTATCTCACCCGGCATGGCCGCCGGGTGGCGGCGCTGGTGCCAGTTGAGGTTTTGGAGGCCATCGAGGCCGCCGAGGATGCCGAGGATGTGGCTGAGGCCACCTCTGCCCTGGCCGAGCCCGGCCCCGACGTCCCTCTGGCCGAGATCCGCGCTGCTCTCGGGATCCCACCACCGACCCGCTGAGTCCAGCGGGAAGCTGAGTGCCTGCTCAGGCCTACGAGGTCCGTCTGCGGCCGGCTGCCCGCCGCCAGCTGGAGAGGCTCGAGCGTGTTGTGCAGCTCCGTTTGATCGAGGCCATGGCTGGCCT
>JAKAXE010000096.1 GCA_021816695.1 bacterium
CTTCACCAACCCCACGGTGGGGCCGATCTTCCGCCAGCTCTACTTCCGCCAGGCGTTTCAATCGCTGATCAACCAGCCTCAGTACATCAAGGACTTCCTAGCGGGCTACGCAACAGTGACCGACGGCCCGGTGCCCACCTACCCCGCCCATAACCCGGACGAGAGCCCGCTCGAGGCAGGGACCCCGCCCTACCCCTACAACCCCAGCCGCGCGGTCAGCCTGCTTCGCGACAATGGTTGGACGGTGGTCCCCGGCGGCACCAGCTACTGCTCGCGCCCGGGGACTGCGTCCGGTGACTGCGGGGCTGGGATTGCCGCCAATTCGAGGTTGCAGTTCAGCCTCCTCTACGCGAGTGGTTCGATCTCGCAGACCAACGAGATGGAGGCCATGCAGTCAGCCCTCCGCAGTCAAGCCGGGATCGACCTGACCCTCTCCACCGCCCCCTTCAGCCAGGTTCTGGCAACCGCCTTCAATGGCTGCACCATGGCCACTCCCTGCTCCGGCTGGGAGCTGGCGGACTGGGGCGGGGGCTGGTCCTACGCTCCTGACTACCTGCCCACGGGAGGCGAGCTGTTCGGCTGCGGCAGTGCCAGCAACGGTGGCGACTGGTGCAACCCCACCACCACCGCCAACATCAACGCCACCCACACCGCCCCGAACCAGGCGGCGGAGATTGCCGCCCTCTTCCGCTACGAGAACCAGCTGGCCGAGCAGCTACCCGTGGTCTACACGCCCACCCTCCCGGAGCTTCAAGGACTCGTGATGTACAAGAGCTCGCTTCACGGCGTGACCCCGCTGGATCCCTTCGGCAACGTCTATCCGCAGATGTATCGATTCGCGAGCTGACCGCCCCTCCCTTGCCCTTTAGTGCCCGCTCACCCGCTAACCCTGGCGGGCGAGCCTGGGGGCCCGGCCAGATGGCCGGGCCCCCTTGCGGTTCAGGCCGCCGACAAGAGTCGCAGCCCCCGACTCGCAGCCGGGCGGGGGTCTCGCCACTGGTCCGCGCCCGACGCGCCCGGAGGCTGAGGCTCTCGCTCCAGCTCACCGAGGAGGGCTGGAGCCAGCGCCGGATCGCCGCCCATCTCGGACTGGCCCGCGCCACCGTCCGTGGCTACCTCACCGCGGCCCGGCGCGCCGGAGTGGACGCGGCTCGGGCCGCCGCCCTGCCCGAGGCGGAACTCCTCTCCCTGGTCGAGATGACGAGGCGGTGCACGCCCCCCTCTCACCAGGGAGGCGAGGACTTCACGGAGGCGCTCTGGGAGCTGAAGGCCGACCCCCGAGCCACCATGCGGACGGTCTGGCAGCACCTTAGGGTTCGGGAGCGATGGGGGGAGTCGCTGGCGGAGTTCTCCCACCGGTACCGAGCCTGGCTGGCCTGCCAGCACGAGCTGCTCCGGCTTCCGGACCGGGCCGGCCAGCGGCTGGTGACCGCCGTGGTCCCGGTGGCGGGGACCGGTGGCCAGGAGATGGCGGTGTATGCCGCCCAGGTGGGGGCCAGCGGGCTGCTGCTCTTGGAGCTGGGACAGGGCGTCGGGGAGGATCGCTGGCGTCTCTTCGTGCGCCACTCGCTCGGCAGGCTGGGCAGTCGGCCGCTGCGGGCGGTGCTGCCAACGGCCGTCGCCGGCCACGGCTCGGCCCAGCGCGTCTCCGGGGAGGTTCTGGGCTGCTTGATCGCACCCCCGGACCCGCCCGCTGAGCAGGTGTTGCTGGACCGGCTGGAGATGGTTCGCGGACACGCCTGGCCAGCCGAATTCACCGATCACGGCGCCAGCGCTGAGGCCATCCTGAGACGGTGGGAGGATGAGGTGAACGGGGCCCCGCTGCCGGGCCTCGGGCAGTCCAGCCGTGAGCTCTTCGAACGGCTGGACCGAGAGCGCCTGCGCCCACTGCACCCGGGATCCGCCCTCGAGTAGGGCCAGTCTGCCGCGGACCCGGTTCCCGCTATGGTCATCCGGTGGCCGCGACCTCGGGACCGGAGACCTCCAGTTCCGAGGTCCATTTCCGGTACCCCGATCCCCGATCTGAGCTGGCCGGGGTGTCCCTGTTCCAGGAGGTGTTCTGGCCGCGGTCGGGCCCGGAGCTGGCCCGCACCGGGGAGGGGTTCTCGGTCATAGTGCCCCGTCCCCCGGTGGATCGGATGGAGTACCTCTTCGAGCTCCGCCACCCGGACGGCAGCCGCCAGCTGGTCTGCGACCCGGGGAATCCGAGCAGGGTGCCCTCCCCGTTCGGAGACAAGTCCGTCCTGGAGCTCCCGGAGTATCGCGCCCCGGAATGGTCGAGGCTGGCGGCCCTCCCCCGGGGGGACCGCTTCGATCTGGAGATCCCCTGTCCGGGGCTGAAGGCCTCGATGTACGTCCGGATCTGGTCCCCCTCAGGAGTCACGCCCGACCGGCGCCTTCCCCTGCTGCTGGCCTTCGATGGGCTGGAGTACGACCTCTACTCCCAGCTCACCCAGTTCCTGGATCACGAGGTGAACCGGGGAGGGCTTCCCCCAATTCGGGCCGCCCTGCTCCACCCGGTGCGGCGGGACCAGGACTACTCGGCGTCCCCCGAGTTCACGACGGTGCTTTGGAACGAGGTGATCCCCCAACTTGAGGTTCTGATCCCCACGCGGGCCGGTCCTTCCGGCCGGGCAGCGATGGGTGCCAGCCTGGGGGCGGTCGCGGCCCTGCACCTGCAGTGGGAGAGGCCGGAGGCCCTGGGAGGGCTGCTGTTGCAGTCGGGCAGCTTCTTCAACCACCATTACTTCTCCCAGCAGCTGCCCTTCGAACCCGTGGAGCGGATCTGCATGTTCACCGAGCGCATCCACCAGGCTGCGGCGGCAGCCTCCCCGGTCCCCACATCCCTCACCTGCGGGGTGGTTGAGGAGACCCTTCTGGCCAGCACGGCGATCACCAGCTCCCTGGCGAGGCTCGGGTATGGGGCCGAACTCCACCGCCTCCGCGACGCCCACAACTGGGTGGCCTGGCGGGACGCCTTCGACCCGCACCTGCGCGACCTCCTCCAGCAGGTCTTCGGATGATTGCGCGGTGAGGAGGGATGAGGTCTGGCTGGAGGGGGGCCCCGCGGGAGCACGGAGGGTGATCGCCCATGGCCACTACGGCCGCCCCTTCCTGGTCTTCCCGACCGACATGGGCACGGCCAGCGACTTCCAGGAGCGGGGATTGCTGGACTCGGTGGGACAGCTGGTGGACGGGGGCCGGGCGAAGATCTACTGCATCGACAGCTTCGACCGCGCCTCCTGGCGCCACCCCGAGCTCTCGCTGGAACAGCGGGCCCGGGCCCACCTCGCCTTCGAGGCCTTCGTGGTGGACCAGGTGGTCCCCTTCATCCACCAGGATTGCGGGGGCCCGCAGGACGTGGGGCTCATGGGATTCAGCTTCGGGGCCTTCCACGCGGCCAACTTCTGCCTCCGCCGCGCCGACCTCTTCCCCCTCTCCCTCTGTTTCTCTGGGGTGTACGACGTCTCCGTGGTGGGCGGGGGCTGGGAGCGCGGTGACGCCGCCTACTTCAACAACCCCATGGATTACATGCGGCATGCCGAGGGCGACCACCTGGACTGGTTGCGCCGGCGCTGTCGGCTGCTGCTGGTGTGCGGACAGGGGGCGTTCGAGGACACCACCGGAGCCCTCCAGTCCACCCGGGACTTCGCCTCCCTGCTCCAGGGCAAGGGCATCCCCTGCGAGCTGGACCTCTGGGGCTGGGACGTGCCTCACGACTGGCCTTCCTGGAGAGCCCAGCTGGCCCACCACCTGCCCCGATTCTGCTGACCGCCTCAGCCAGGAAGTGGGCCCCGGGCTCCCTGCATCGTCTCCACGGCCAGCTGCTCCACCACCGCCGCCAGCGATCCCGTGCGCCGGTAGGTCTCCAGTTGGCGGTCGGCACTGGTCCCCTCGCGACAGATCTGGTGCAGGTATTCCACCTCGGACCTCGACCCCAGCTCGTCCAGGACGTCGTCAACGAACTCCAGGAGCTCAACCGCCAGCTGCCGCATGGGCACCTCGGCGGCTCGACCGAAGTCGATGAGCTGGCCGTCCAGTCCATGGCGCAGGGCTCGCCACTTGTTCTCGGCGATGAGGTTGGGCAGGTACTTGCGGAACCCCAGGTTCTGGCGGCGCAGCTTCACCAGCTTGGCGCAGATGGCCTGCACCAACCCCGTCAGGCACACCACCTCCTCGACCCGGGTGGCGGCGTCGCAGATGCGGAACTCCAGGGTGGGGTAGAGGACATGGGGGCGGAGGTCCCACCAGATCTTCTTGCCGTTGTCGATGCAGCCGGTGCGGACCAGCAGCTCCACATAGTTCTCGAAGTCCTCAGGAGAGCTGAGCTCCGGCGGAATACCGGTCCTGGGGAAGCGCGACCAGACGACGGAGCGGTAGCTCTTGAGACCGGTCTCCCGGCCCATCCAGAAGGGGCTGGAGGTGGAGATGGCGAGCAGGTGGGGGAGAAAGTAGCGGGCCTCGTTGGCCACCTCGATGCGCAGATCGGGGTCGGGGATGGCCACGTGCACGTGGAGGCCGAAGATCAGCAGTTCGCGGATCACGTCCTGCATCTCCTCCTCCAGCACCTTGTAGCGCTCCAGCCGGGTGACCTCCTGCTCCTGCCAGCGGGAGAACGGGTGGGTGCCGGCCGAGACGATGCGCAGGCCGTGCGGTTCCAGAAGGTCGCTGACCGCTGATCGCAGCCGCACCACCTCGCGGTGGACCTCGCGGATGTCGGAGCAGATGGGGGTCGCCACCTCCACCACCGACTGGAGCATCTCCGCCTTGACGTCGTCTCCGAGGTGGGGCCCGGCCTGAGCCAGAAGGGTCTCAATGTGGGATCGCAGAGCCCCCTCCCCGTCCACGATCTGGAACTCCTCCTCTACCCCCAGGGTGAGCCAGCGGGCGCTCAAGCAGCCGCCTCGACGACGAAGGCCGGGACCACGCTCCCTTCCCCCGCGGTCACATTGAGGAGCGCCGAGGAGGAGAGGCGGGTGAGTATGCCTCCAACCCGCCCCTGGAAGAGGTAGGGGTCCATGTCCCGCCCCAGCTCCAGCTCCTGCACCGTATCCCCCACCGCCACCGGGTAGCGATCGCGGGGAACGGGGATCGCCTCCTGAACCACGTACGACTGGCTGAGCCCCACGATGAGCGCCTGCTCCCACTCGCGGCGGCTCACGGTCCAGCCCAGGATGACTCCCTTGCCCCCGTACTCGTCGTTGGGCTTGAGGACCATCTCCCGCTGGTGGGTGGCCACGTGGTCGAGCAGGTCGGGGACCCGGCGTCCGTGCCGCTCGGTGGCCCCCTCCTGGAGCTTCCGGGTCCAGGGCACGTGGCGGGCGATGGCCCGCCGCTGCCGAGGGGTGTAGAGGTGCTGCCAGCGCGGGTCCGAGAGCAGGGCCAGGCTCATCTTCTTGTGCAGGAGCTTGGCCCGGAAGGAGTTGACCACACACACCGCGCCCGCCAGGTAGGCGGTGCACAGCGGCTCGGCCGCCTCTCCCTCCGCCAGCAGCTCCGCCTCCAGGACCCGACGGTACACGAGATTCACGACCTCGCCGGAAGGGCCGTGCAGCCTACCACCAGCGAAGGTCAGCTCCGCCGGCTGGCAGATGATCGCCGGAACCCCCCGGCGGAGGAACGCCTGGCGGAAGAGCTCGAACTCCCCCAGGGTGGGGAGCCCAGCCCAGTCCACGATCGCCACCTGGGGCGGAGCCGTCCCTCCCCAGGCCTGGTAGGCGGTCAGCATCACCTCCAGCTGGCGCTCGGCACAGCGTAGGGGGCGGAGCCGAAACCGCTCCCGCAGGCGGAGCATGGCGGGCATCTCCCAGAAGATTCGGCTCAGCTCGTCACCGTAGGCCATCCCCGCGGGGGACTCGGCGTTGTACTCGACGTAGCCGATCTCCGGGGCGGCGAAGCTGTCCAGGCGTGAGCTGGGCGAGGAGTGGGGGTAGCCTGGATCCGCCAGCGCCAGCCGCTCCTCCTCGGGCCGGAGGTCCAGCTCCCCCCGGAGTCCCTCGTCGGCCAGCAGCGCCGCCTCCAGCCGGGAGAGGGCCCCGTAGACCGCCTGGGCGGCCAGCTGGGCTGCCCGGTACTCGTCCCGGGTGATCAGCTCGGGGCGCAGGGATACGCAGAGGGGGTGCGGGCCGAAGTACAGCCCCCGCTCCAGCTGGCCATCGCGCAGCCGCCCCAGACTGTCCGCCAGCAGCTGGGGGTCCTCCAGCTGACGGTCGTACAGCTGCCGGGCGCGCCGAGCCGGGGTGGTGCTCAAACGAAGCGCCACCAGCGGTGGGCCCCGCGCCAAGGCGGGGCCAGTTCGCCGGTCGCGTATCCGATCACCAGTTGGGTCATCTTGGAGAGGACCCAGTGGAAGCCGGCCTCCTTGATGGAAAAGCGGTCGAAGTCCGGGGCGGGGTTGAGAAAGTCGATGGCGTACAGCACGCCGTCGCGGACCGCGAACTCCACTGTGTCCACGTCGTAGCCGAGGGCATCGGTCAGGGTGCGCGCCTGCTCCGCGGCCAGCTCAGAGAGGGCGTGGGAGGGAGGGTCATCGGTGACGTACCGCTCCAGGAAGGGCCGGTGCGGGTCGTAGCGGAACACCAGGACCTCTCCACCGATCACGATGCAGCGGAGGTAGTCCTGCCACTCGATGCGCTCCTGCAGGATCATGGTTTTGGTCCCGGTCTGGTCGTAGGCCGAGATCAGCTCCTCTTTGGTGTCGATCATGTAGACATCCCGCCAGCCCCCGCCGGTGTTGGGCTTGAGGACTGCCGGCAACCCCGTGTAGGAGAGGATCCCGTCCCAGTCCAGGGGATACTCCAGGTTGCGCAGCGAGCGCTCCGGTTCGATGTAGGGGATGTACTCCTTGTTGGGCAGGACCACCGTCCGGGGGACCGCCACCCCCAGGCGGCGTGCCAGGGTGCACTCGAAGAACTTCTCGTCCGCCTCCCACCAGAAGGGGTCGTTGATCACCGCGGTCCCCTGGAGGGCCGCGCTCTTGAGGTAGGCGCGGTAGAAGGGGACCTCGTGAGAGATGCGGTCGACGATCACCTGGTAGCGCTGCCGGTCCTCAAGCTCGCGGGCCCCTCCCAGTCGGCACATCTCGGCCACGACCCCGTGGGCCCGGCCCCGCTCGTTGACCAGCGAGAGGAAGGGCTC
>JAKAXE010000097.1 GCA_021816695.1 bacterium
CAGCCCGGGCCAGTGGCCAGGTCCGGGGTCCGGTGGCGGTCCTGGGGGTCGGCCGTTCGGACCTTGACGACGATCGGTTTCGCGAGCTCCTCGCCTCGGATTCCAACACCGCGGGGCTGGCCGAGGATTCCGGGTGGGTTCGCCTCGCCTACGCCGACGAAACCGCCTACCAGCACCTGGGCAAGAGGCTGGAGGGGGCGGCACAGGTCGTCTTCTACCTGGCGACCCCACCGGAGGTGTTCTCCGTCATCGTGGGGGGCTTGGCGGCCGCCGGGCTGAACCACCGGGGCGACGACACCCGGAGGGTGGTGGTCGAGAAGCCCCTGGGCCGGGACCTCCTCAGTTCGCGGGAGCTGAACCTGGCTCTGGGGCGGGCCTTCGACGAGACCCAGATTTACCGGATCGATCACTACCTCGCCAAGGACACCGTGCAGAACGTTCTGGCCTTCCGCTTCAGCAATCCCCTCTTCGAGTCGGGCTGGAACCGCAACCTGGTGCAGAGCGTGCAGGTGACCGCCGCCGAGGAGGAGGGGATCGGAACGCGGGCAGGCTATTACGACAACGCCGGTGCGGTGCGGGACATGGTGCAGAACCACGTTCTCCAGCTGCTGGCGCTGGTGGCGATGGAGCCTCCGACCACCTTCGACGCCCGGGACATTCGCAAGGCCAAGCTGGAGCTGCTGCGGGCCGTCCAGCCCATCGACCCCCAGTCCGCGGTGCGCGGCCAGTACCGCGGCTACCTGGACGAGCCGGGGGTGGGCCCGGGCTCCCGGCGCGAGACCTTCGCCGCGGCGGCGATCCGGGTGGAGAACTGGCGCTGGGACGGGGTGCCGTTCTTCATCCGGACTGGCAAGGCGCTGCGCCGGCGCTCGACCCAGGTGGTGATCCGCTTTCGGGACTCCCCGGCGCTGCGTCTGGAGGGGGTGCGGCAGCGCCCCATTCCGACCCTGCTTCAGTTGCGCATCCAGCCCCACGAGGGGATTACGCTCAGGATCGGCGCCAAGCGCCCCGGGACCCGCTTCGAGATGGTGCCCGCCGGGCTTGACCTGGAATACCAGGGACTGGCGGGTGCTCCCCTCCCCGACGCCTATGAGCACGTCCTGGCCGAGGTGCTGGCCGGAGTCCACACGGTCTTCCCGAGCGGCGAGGAGATCGACCGCTCCTGGGAGATCGTGGGCGATCTGATCTCGGCCTGGGAGGCGTCTGGTCACCCCGAGCTGTACGGCCAGGGATCTTGGGGGCCGGAAGGCTCGCAGGAGCTGGTGGCCCGGCTCGGAGGAGCCCGCTGGCTCAATCCCGAGGACAACCTGGGGGGGGTGGGCGGGGGCTGACTCCGAGGCCGCCTCAGTTGACGGGCGGCGCGGCCACTCCCGGGGGGGCCACGTCGTGGACCCGGAACTGGTGCTGCCGGGGCGACGAGATGCCCAGTCTGGCCACCACGCGGTAGTCACCGGCCGCGGGGAAGACCAGGTTGAAGGTCAGGGCCAGCGAGATCCGCTGGGGCTGGCCCGGGGGGAGCCCCGGGGGACGCTGCTGGTTGATCTGGGTCTGCATCCCCGCCACCTGGTGGCCCTGGTCGTCTTCGATGGCCACGGCGAGCTGCTGGGGGATGGCCGGGGCCGAGGGCGGGATCACTACCGTGACCGCCACTCCGAGGTGACTGACGATCGGTGGGCCGCCCGGCGGGGGCTGCGGGCGCCAGTGGTCGGTCCACCCCCCCCCGGCGATGTAGAGCAACCCGTTCACCGCCTCCACGTGATTGGCCAGGATGAGGTTCTCGATCTCGGGCATCTCCACGTCCCCAGTTTGGCACCTCCCGTGCCGGGAGGCGCAGAAGGGTCAGGCCTGCCGGCCCATCTCCTGGCGCAGCTGATCCAGTCCGAGGCAGCCCAGCGCCAGCGCCTGCTGGTGGAAGGCCTTGAGTTGAAAACGCTCTCCCTGGCGCCGGCGGACCATCTCCCGGACCTCGAGCCAGATGCGCTCCCCCAGCTTGTAGGAGATGGCCTGGGCCGGAACTCCGAGGTACCGATCGACCTCCCCGGTGCAGAACCCCCGGCTGCGGCGGCTGGACTCCATCAAGAACTGGACGGCCAGCTCCCAGGTCCAGCGCTCCCCGGGATGGAACGGCTGCCCGGAGGGGATGGGCAGCTGCAGGTGCAGGCCGAGATCAACCACCACCCGGGCCGCCCGCATCGCCTGGGCCGAGAGCATGCCCAGCCGGTAGTCGTCCACATCCAGAAACCCGAGCTCCCCCATCAGCCGTTCGGCGTACAGCGCCCATCCCTCGAGATGGCCGGAGACGGCGCCACGCAGCGTCTGGAAGGGGGCAAGGCTGTCCTGGAGAAAGCAGATCATCCCCAGCTGGAGATGATGTCCGGGGAGCCCCTCGTGATAGGAGGTGGTCACCTCCTGCCAGAGGGGGAAGCGGGTCCTGCCCAGGGTCGGATACCAGGTTCGACCAGGCCGGCTGAAGTCCGCGGACGGGGCCGTGTAGTACATGGCCGGGCTTCCGCCGGGAGGGGCGATCATCGCCTCCACCCGGCGCACCGGCGGCGGAATGTCGAAGTGGGTGCCCTCGAGCTGGCTCAGGGTGGCGTCGAGCAGCTCCTGGCTCCAGGCCTGGAATCGGTCCACCCCTTCGATGGCCCGGGCGGGATCGGTCTCCAGAACGTTGACGGCACCGTCGATGCCCCCACCGGGCGCGATCCGCTCCGCGACCTGGGCCATCTCAGCGGTCAGGCGGGCGAGCTCCGACCAGCCGAACTCGTAGTCGGCCGCGGGGTCGAGGCGGGTTCCCAGGTAGCGGCGGGCCGCCAGGGTGTAGCGCTCGGGCCCGACGCCGTCCACCTCCGTCGCCTGGGTCGCGTAGCTGCTCTCCAGGTAGTCCGCGAGTTCAAGATAGGCCTGGTCAGCGGCCGCGGCACCCCGGGCCAGCTCTGCACGCAGGGGGGCGGCGGGGCCTATGTAGGCGGAGACCAACGAGGCGAAATATCCCGAGGAGCCGCGAGAGCCGCCACCGAAGGCCCGGGCCTGATGGGCGGCGACCAGCGCCTGGCGCCGCTCCGACGGCAGACCGTGGTCCAGGCCATACTCCAGGGTCCGGCAGAATCCCGCCAGCGCCCCCGGCACCTGCCCGAGCTTCTCAGCGATCACCTCCCACTGTGCCTCGGTTGCCCGGGGCAGAAGGTCGAAGCTCTGCCGCACCTGAACGTGGGGGCCGAAGACGTGGAGAGCCCGCGCCCACTCGCCCGTCTCGAAGAGCTCCAACTCCACCTGCAGGCGGTCCACCATCGCCCGCACGGCGACTCCGTCCTGCTCCCCGACCTCCGTCTGGGCGCGTCGCAGGTACCGGCGAACCAGTCCGTGGCGCTCCTGCTCCGCCTCCGGCGAGAAATCGGTGAGCTGTCCGGAGTAACCGAGGTCTCCCCTCATGAAAGCATCGATCGGGTCGAGCCGGTCGGCGGCCTCGGCGTACTCCTCTGCCACGCGGCGGCTGTCCAGGGTCATGCCCCCACGCAACTCGGTCGCGGCGCGCTCACTCCACCGCCTCCACCACCGCCGCGATCCCCTGCCCCACCCCGATGCACATGGTGGCGAGGCCCAGGCGGGCGCCTCGTCGGAGCATCTCGTGTACCAGAGTCACCAGGATCCGGGCCCCCGAGCATCCCACTGGGTGCCCCAGGGCAATCGCTCCACCATTGACGTTCAGCCGGGGGTCCGCGGGATCCATCTGCCACTCCCGGAGGACGGCCAGCGCCTGGGCGGCGAAGGCCTCGTTGAGCTCGATGAGGTCGATGTCGGCGAGCGTCAGGCCGGCGCGGTCCAGCGCCTTGCGAGTGGCTGGCACGGGGCCGATCCCCATGATCCTCGGGGGCACGCCGGCCACGGCCAGCGAGCGCAACCTGGCCAGGGGCCTCAGCCCCCGGGCCTGGGCGGCCTCCGCCGAGGCGAGGAGAAGTGCCGCAGCACCGTCGTTGAGTGGGCTGGAATTGCCCGGGGTGACACTGCCCCCGGGGCGGAACACCGGGTTCAGCGCCGCCAGCCGCTCCAGGGAGGTGTCGGCGCGGGGGCACTCGTCCACCCCAACTTCCCCCTTCGCCACCGGGACTGGAATGAGCTCCTCCTGGAAACGCCCGGCGGACTGTGCCGCCACCGCCTTGCGATGGCTTAGGAGGGCGAATTCGTCCTGGGCGGCGCGAGGGATGGAGTACATCTCAGCCAGGTTCTCCGCTGTCTCACCCATCGACTCGGTGCCGTACAGCTCCTCCATCCTGGGGTTGACCATCCGCCAGCCCAGGGCGGTGTCCTCCATCTGTTGGGCACCACGGGGGCGGGGGCGGTCGGGCTTCGGCATCACCCAGGGGGCGCGGCTCATGGACTCTACCCCGGCGCCGATGCAGAGCTCGGCATCACCGACCATGATCGAGCGAGCAGCCTCGGCGACCGCCTCCAGCCCGCTGCCGCAGAGACGGTTGACCGTGCAGCCGGCCACCTCCACGGGGAATCCCGCCAGCAGGAGCGCCATCCGGGCGACGTTGCGGTTGTCCTCCCCAGCCTGATTGGTGCAGCCGCAGTAGACGTCCTCCAGCTCCGCCGGGTCCAGCCCGGTCCTGGCCACGACGCCCGACAGCACCCTCGCGGCCAGGTCGTCGGGGCGCACGGAGGCCAGGACACCACCGTAGCGACCGATCGGGGTGCGGACGGCGTCCGCGATCACAACCTCTGGCATGGCAACTCTCCCAGGAAACCGGTCCCCACCCCATTGTCGGGCGCGCTCCGGTCGGGGCTTGGCCACCTGCCCCGCGGTCCGGGACTCAGAGGTGCTCGGCCAGCCAGGAGTGAACTTCCCCGATTCGGGTGGCGGTGATGGTCAGGTGGCCCAATTGAGGCTCGAGATGGGCCTCGGCTCCGGGGATGTGGGCCGCGAGCCAGGCGCCGTGGGCGGCTGGGACCATCAGGTCCTGCTCCCCCTGCCAGACCTGCACAGGAACCGTGATCGAGCTCACGTCGAAGCCCCAAGGAGCCAGGAATGCCAGATCGTCGTCTGCCGACCCTGCTCCGCCCCTGAGCAACCCCTCCGCAGTGGAAGCGACCAGGAACTCCCCGAACGCGGTGTCCATCGCGGCGGCATCCACCGGGGTGAGGATAGTGGCCATCTCCTGGGCGAGCTGTTCGGGTCCGGCCCCCCGGAAGGCCTCGGCCATGGCGTCCGCGGAAGCCAGGACGGCCGCCCGGTCCCCGGAGATCGCCGTCTCAAACTCCTGAACGTTCAGCTCCCCCATCCCCTCCACCCAGTCCAGGTCCTTCGTCCCGTAGGGGGCGACCCCGGAGATGCTGGCTGCGGCCACCACCCGGTCGGGAAGGAGGGCGGCGCAGGCGAGGGCGTGGGGACCGCCTCCGGAGACCCCCCAGGTGGCGAACCGGCCCACCCCGAGGTGGTCGAGGACGGCGGCGACGTCAGTCGCCACCTGGCCCACGGTGCGGCCCTCCAATCGATCGGACGCGCCATAGCCGGGGCGGGAGTGGCCGATCAGCCGGAGACCTCGAGAGGTGGCATCATCCACCCACTCCGGCGCCAGAATGCAGGACCCCGGCGTGCCGTGGTGGTAGTACACCACGGCGCCGGCGGGCTCCCCGGCGTCCATGACGTCGAGATTGCGACCGTCGGGAGTCGGCACCCTGTGCCTCCTGGGTTCCATCTCTTCCTCCTGTGCCGCTCGGTCGGCGTGGACGGGATTATCGCCGGTCGCTCCGGTCAGCCCGCCGGGTTGGGAGAATCGAACCCATGCCCGACAACCCCGGAGCGAGGCCGCCCTCGCGGTCCTGGTGGGAGCTGGGGGTCGTCGTTGCCGCGGTCACGGCCATCACCCTGCCCACCTTCCTGGTGGGGACCCTGGCGGTTCAGATCAGGGCCAGCATGCACTTCGGGGCCACGGAGTTGGGGGTGGTAGTGGGCTTCTTCTACGCGGCGGCGGCCCTGGCCGCCGCCCCCTCTGGCAACCTGGCCGAGCGGGTGGGCGGCACCCGGCTGCTCCGCAACTCCGTGTTGGCCAGCGCGGCCAGTCTGCTCCTGGTGGCGGGGGTGGCCGGGAGCTGGCCCGAGCTGGCGGCCATCATGGTGCTCGCCGGGCTGGCGAGCTCGGCCGGGCAGGTAGGGTCCAATCTCTTCCTGGCCCGCCGCATCGCGCCAGCACGGCAGGGGCTTGCCTTCGGGGTGAAGCAGGCCGCGGTTCCGCTAGCCGCACTGCTGGGGGGCCTCGCGGTGCCCGCCTTGGCGCTGACTGTGGGATGGAGATGGGCGTTCGTGGGCGCCGCCGCCTTGGCGCTGGTCGCAGCGGTGGCCCTGCCCCGGCCACGGCTGACCTCGGCTCAGCGACGGGCCGCGGCCCGGGCGCGTGGCCCGCGGGAGCCAGCGGGGCCTCTCATCCTTCTCGCCCTCGGCTTCGGCCTGGCCCTGACCGCCTGCTCCTCCCTGGGGGCGTTCCTGGTCACCTCGGCGGTGGCCAGTGGTGTGCCCGTGGCGATGGCTGGGCTGCTGGCGGCTCTGGCCAGCGGGACGGCGGTGGCGGTGCGGGTGGCGGTTGGCGCCCTGGCTGACCGGCGGCGGGGTCGACACCTGGTGTTCGTGTTCGGCATGATCTTGGTGGGGGCGATCGGTTTCTCCCTCCTCAGTCTGGGATCGGCTCTTCAGCGGCCGGCGCTGCTGGTCCCGGGTTCGGTGCTGGCCTTCGGGGTCGGCTGGGGCTGGAACGGCCTCTTCAACTTCGCCGTGGTGCGGGCCCATCCGGCTGCTCCCGGACGGGCCACGGGGATCACCCAGACCGGGGGGCGGGTGGGCTCTGTCTTCGGCCCGCTCCTCTTCGGAGTACTCGCCAGTCACTTCGGATACGGCTGGGCCTGGGGGCTGGCGGCGGTGGAGGCGCTTTCAGGCGCCCTGGTCCTCCTG
>JAKAXE010000014.1 GCA_021816695.1 bacterium
CCCCTGCCACCGCTTCGTTCGCGGCCGGAGTGGCAGGCGGCGCTGGAGCGGATGGCGAACGCCGCCGGGGAGCTGGAGCGGGCCCGGTTCCGGGCCACCGTGCGGGTGAGCTACTCCGTTGCGGGTGTGAGGGCCCTTCCCGACCATCCCCACCCGGCCAGCTCGTTCAGCGGAGGTTACGAGTGGAGGGGATGGTGGCGCCGGCTCTTCCCGGTCGGGGTGAGGGGGGTGGCGCAGGAGTGGGCGTCCCTGGAGGACCACCGGCGGCGCCTCCCACCGCTCCTGGGCCAGCCTAGAGGGGCCGGATTCGACGCCGAGTTCCGGCTCCTGGCCAGCCGCGGGGAGTGGAAGGCAGGCACCCTTCCGGTGCGCTCCGAGCTGGACCCGTACGGGTGGGCCCGGACCGGCGATCGCGGTCCCCACTGGCTGCGCGACGAGCTCCTGGTATGGATGGACCCCGCCCTTCGCGAGATGCTGGATCCGCTGCTGGTGCTGGCGGCTCTCCGCCTCAGGAGGGTGCGAACCGAAGGGGCCGGCTGGTGGATCTCCGGGGTGCCCCGGCCCTCTGACCGGGCCCACGGGTATGGCGCCTCCGTCGTCCACCCGTTCGGGGATCGCTGGGAGGGGACGGTGGACTCCGCCACCGGCGTCCTGGTCTCCTGCCGCACCTGGGCTGGGCGCGTCGAGCTCTCCTCGCATCGGCTCGACCTCTGTCCGATCTGACCGGGGCCGTGCCGCCGCACCCCCGGAGATGAGCCGGGAGCTGGGTCCGGCGGTGCCTATACTCGGGATCGAGATGTCGAGCAGCTCCTCTCCGGGCCGGAAGTCGGGACGGGCCCGGGTCGAGGAGCTCCGGCAGCGGGAGGCCCGAGCGCTCCTGGGGGGCCCCGAGCGCCACCGGAAGCGGCTCTCCGGCCAGCGCAAGCTCCCGGTGCGCGAGAGGCTCAGGATGCTCTTCGATCCCGAGACCCCCTTCGTGGAGGACGGCCTACTGGCCAACAGCGAGGCCGAGGAGGAGCTGGGCGCCGACGGGGTGGTGACCGGCGCCGGGATGGTGCAGGGGCGCCGGGTGCTGGTCATGGCCAACGACCCTACCGTGAAGGCGGGCTCCTGGGGTCCCCGCACGGTGGAGAAGATCCTGCGCATCCAGGAGCGGGCGGAGCAGCTGCAGCTGCCCCTCTGCTACCTGGTGGATTCCGCCGGGGCGCGGATCACCGAGCAGCTGGAGATGTTCCCCGGCCGCCGCCATGCCGGCCGGATCTTCCACAACCAGGTCCGGCTCAGCGGCCAGGTCCCCCAGCCCTGCGTCCTCTTCGGCCCCAGCGCCGCCGGGGGGGCGTACATCCCCGCCTTCTGCGACGTGGTCTTCATGGTCGAAGGGAACGCCTCCATGTACCTCGGCTCCCCAAGGATGGCCCAGGAGGTGGTGGGGGAGAAGGTCACCCTGGAGGAGATGGGGGGCGCCCGCATGCACTGCACGGTGTCCGGATGCGGTGACCTCCTCTGCCGGGACGAGGCGGAGGCCATCTCCGCCCTGCGGCGCTACCTCGGGTTCCTTCCCTCCAGCTGGACCCAGGATCCCCCCATTTCCGCCCCCCGGCAGCCGGCGTCCCCGCAGGAGCTGGTCGAGATCCTCCCGGATGAGCCCTCTCGAGGCTATGACGTCCACCTGGTTCTGGATTCTCTCCTGGACGCCGACTCCCTCTTCGAGATCAAGCCGCTGTACGCCCGGGAGCTTGTGTGCGGCCTGGCCCGCCTGGGGGGGCGGGCGGTGGGGATTCTGGCCTCCCAGCCGGCCCACCAGGGCGGGGTGCTCTTCGTCGACTCCGCGGACAAGGCGGCCCGCTTCATCAGCCTCTGCGACGCCTTCAACCTGCCCCTCGTCTTCCTGGCGGACGTGCCGGGTTTCATGATCGGATCGCAGGTGGAGCGCGAGGGGATCATCCGCCACGGGGCCAAAATGATCGCCGCCCTGAGCTCGGCCACGGTGCCCCGCTTCTGCGTCGTCCTGCGCAAGGCCTACGGAGCCGGGCTGTACGCCATGTCCGGCCCGGGGTTCGAGCCAGAGGCCACCCTGGCGCTGCCCACCGCGGAGATAGCCGTTATGGGCCCGGAGGCGGCGGTCAACGCGGTGTACGCCAACCGCATCGCCGAGCTGCCCGCGGAGGAGCGCTCGGAGTTCATCTCCCGCCTCCGTGCCGAGTACGCCGCCGACATCGACATCTTCCGGCTCGCATCGGACCTGGTGGTGGACGCCGTCGTCGACCCTGCCAGGCTCCGTTCGGAGCTGATCCTGAGACTGGCGGCGGCCTCATCCCGGCGCCGTCCCGCCCCCGCCCGACACCACGGCGTGTTCCCTGTCTGACCCGACCAAGGAGATATAGCTTTGCCTGAGCCTGAGAGCGCCCCGCTGCTGCTGATCCCCGGCCCCACCCCGGTGCCCCAGCCGGTCCTGGAGGCGCTGGCCCGGCCCACTGAGAGTCACAGCAGCCCGGCCACCGCTGCCGCCCTGCGCCAGATCCAGGCGGGGCTCCTGGAGGCTGTGGGTGGGGCGAGTCCGGAGAACCTGGCGTTGATCCTGGCCGGCAGCGGGACCCTGGGGCTGGAGGCGGCGCTCACCAACCTTCTCCGTCCGGGCGAGACGCTGCTGGTGGTCAACC
This sequence comes from bacterium, assembly GCA_021816695.1. Lineage (GTDB taxonomy): Bacteria > Chloroflexota > Dormibacteria > Aeolococcales > Bog-877 > JAJYXT01. The sequence goes on from JAKAXE010000014.1 coordinate 2,661, forward strand.
ATGGGTACTTCGGGGACCGCTTCGCCGAGGTCGGGCGGGCCCTGGGTGCGGAGGTGGTGGAGGTCTCCTGCCCCTGGGGAGAGCAGGTCGAACCGGAGCGGGTCGAGGGCGCGCTGCGCGAGTCCGGCGCCCAGGTGATGACCGTGACCCACGTGGACACCGCCACCGGGGTTGTCGCCCCCTTCGCTGAGTACGCGGAGATCGCCCGCCGGCGCGGCGCCATGATGGTGCTGGACTCGGTGGCCGGAGCCGGCGGGATGCCGGTGGGGATGGCCGACCTGGGGATCGACATCGTGGTGACGGCCTCGCAGAAGGCGCTCGGCGCCCCGCCCGGGCTGGCGCTTCTCGCCATCTCCCCGGCGGCTCTGGAGCGCCGCCGGGCGATCGGCCGGGCCCAGAGCTACTTCCTCGATTGGATGCGCTGGGAGCCCCCGATGCGCGACCCCTCCGGCCGGTACTTCGCCACCCTGCCCACCAACCTCATCGCCGCCGCCGGCGTGGCCCTCACCCTGGCTGGGTCCGAGGGGTGGCCGAATCGCTTTGCCCGCCACCGCCGAATGGGGATGGCCGTGCGCCAGGCGCTGCGCGCCCTGGGGCTCGAGCCCCTCGCCCGGGAGGAGGTCTCCAGCGCCACGGTCACCGCCTTCGCCGTGCCCCAGGGGGTCACCCCTGCAGCTCTGCGCACCGAGGTGGCCCGGGAGGGGGTGGCGATCGCGGGGGGGCTCGCCGCCTGGAGCGCCAGCGCGGGCCGGATCGGCCACATGGGAGCCGCTGGGCTCCCAGAGCTCCTCCGCGGGGTGGCCGCCCTGGAGGCGGCGCTGGCCCGCCTGGGCCAGGAGGTCCAGCCCGGGCGTGGCGTCTCCGCGCTGCTGGCGAGCTGGAGGGGCGATCCCACCTGATCGTGCGGCGCTGCCCCGACGCCGTCCTGCTGAAGTGGCCGAGCCGTTACCAGAACGCGCCGGGGTGTAGCAGCAAAGCGGCCGGACGCCGGTGCCGGCCCGCCTAGAATCGCGCCTCAGGATGTCATTGGGTGAGCTGGCCGCCGCCAGTCGGCGGGTCCGGGTTGCCGGGCTGGAAGCGCCGTCGGTGCTGCTGCTGGCTATCCTGGTTCTGGGCTGGGCCGCGTTCACCACTCCCGAGTTCGACCCCGACTTCTGGTGGCATGCCCGGGTGGGGCTGGAGATCCTGGCTCACGGAGTACCCCAGCACAACTACTTCACCTTCACCGCCTTCACCCGCCCCTTCATCACCCAGGAATGGGGGGCGGAGGCGATCTATGCCCTCCTCTACACCCATCTGGGCATGACCGCGGTGATCCTCCTCATGGCCGGGGTCACCTGGGCCGGCTTCCTGCTGGCGGTCCGGCGGGTTTGGCACCTCGGCAGGTCCGCCTGGGCGGTGTCCCTGGGAGCCGCCCTGGTGGTCATTTCCGGGTTGCAGATCTGGGGGCCGAGCCCTCAGATGTTCACCTTTGGGTTGCTGGGCGTTCTGCTCACCTTCCTGGACCGCTACCGCAGCCGTCCCGCCCCGCGGCTGCTGCTCCTCCTGGTACCCCTCTTCGCCCTCTGGAGCAACCTCCACGGAGGGTTCACCATCGGCCTGGGGGTGATGGCGGTCTACCTGGCCGGCGAGGGCCTGGCCACCGCCCTGCGGCGCCCGGAGGCCCTGGGATGGCGTGCCCTTCGCGACCTGCTGGCCGGGCTGGTGCTGGCCGCGCTCTCCGCCCTGGTCAACCCCAACGGCTGGGGGGTGTATCTGTACCCCCTCAAGCTGCTCCTGAGCCACGTGGCCCAGGCGAACCTCAACGAGTGGCAACCTCCCGATTTCCACCAGGCGGCCAACATCCCCGCCCTCTTCCTGCTCCTCTCCCTGGTGGTGGTGGCCCGCTGGGCGCGGCGGACCAGGATCTCCGACCTCTTCCTGGCGGTGGCCGGGGTGCTTCTGCTCCTTTACGCGGTCCGAGACATCCCCATCTTCGCCGTGCTCTCCCTGCCGCTCTGGGTGGATGGCGTGGAGCAGCTGGGACTCGAGCTGCGCGCCGGCCTCCACCTGCGGCCTCGGCGCCGGGCGCCCGCCCCCATCTGGTTCACGACGCTGGTGCTGGCTCTGGTGGTGCTGACCACGGCGGCCCGCATGATGTCTCAGCTCGGCAGTCCGGAGAACCAGCTGCAGAGCTCCGCCTACCCGGTGGCGGTGGGGCGCGTGATCTGCGATGGGCCAACTGCCCGGGTGCTGGCCCCGTACGGCAGCAGCGGGTGGCTCCTGTACCGCATCGACCACGCCGAGCCGGCCGGTCGGGGGTGCGCCCCGGACCGTGTCTTCATCTTCGGCGAGGCGGTCCTCATGGGTCGCCAGGTCATCTCCGACTACCTCCAGATAGTGGCCGGGGGCCAGGGGAGTCTCGCGCTACTGCACTCCTACCGGGTGAACCTCGTCTGGCAGCCCAGAGGGAGCGCCCTAGCCGTGCTGCTCTCGCACACCTCCGGCTGGAGCTGTGTCTTCGGCACCTCGGCCAACCTCCTCTACGCCCCCACCTCCGCCGCCTCTGGCTGGCACGCCTCCCGAGCCGGGTGTCCGGCGGGCGGCTGACCCGCTCCCTATAACCTAGAGAGGGCCGGATCGCCCGGACGGCAAGACCAGCGGAGGTGGCGCGAATGGCGACAGCAAGGCCGATGCAGCTGGGGATGGTGGGCTTGGGCAGGATGGGGGCCAACCTGGTTCGGCGGTTGATGCGCGACGGCCACCAGCTGGTGGTCTACGACGTGAACCAGAAGGCGGTGGCCGAGCTGGCCTCCGAGGGCGCCACGGGAGCGGCCTCGCTTAAGGAGCTGGCCCAGAAGCTCGCCCCACCGCGGGCGGTCTGGGTGATGGTGCCCGCCGGGGAGATCACGGAGAGCACGATCGAGGGTCTGGCGGAGGTGCTGGCCCGCGGCGACACCATCGTCGACGGCGGCAATTCCTACTACCGGGACGACATCCGCCGGTCGCAGAGGCTGGCGGAGAAGGGGATCACCCTGCTGGACTGCGGCACCAGCGGCGGCGTCTGGGGGCTGGAGCGCGGTTACTGTCTGATGGTGGGCGGAAAGGCGGAAGCGTTCTCCCGGCTGGAGCCCATCTTCGCCACCATCGCCCCCGGGGTGGACTCGGCCCCCCGGACCGGGGCCCGCACCGGGCCCCCGGAGCCCTTCGAGCAGGGCTACATGCACTGCGGAGAGAGCGGCGCCGGCCACTTCGTCAAGATGGTCCACAACGGCATCGAGTACGGGATGATGGCGGCGCTGGCCGAGGGGCTGGACATCCTCCACCACGCCGATGCCGGGTTGGAGCAGCGGACCGGGGACGCCGAGACCGCGCCGCTCGAGGACCCGGAGTTCTATCGCTACCGGATCGACACCGCCAAGGTGGCGGAGCTCTGGCGGCGGGGGAGCGTGGTGGGCTCCTGGCTGCTCGACCTGACCGCCTCGGCGCTAGCGGAGTCTCCCGACCTCCACGAGTTCCAGGGCCGGGTTTCGGACTCGGGAGAGGGTCGCTGGACCTCCATCGCCGCCGTCGAGGAGGGGGTTCCAGCGCCGGTCCTCACTGCGGCGCTCTACTCGCGCTTCGCCTCCCGCGACCTGGGCGACTTCAGCAACCGGGTCCTATCGGCGATGCGCAAGCAGTTCGGCGGCCACGACGAGCGGCCGGCCGCTCAGGGGTAGATTCCCCGGACCGCGGTGGCGTCCGCGACCCGTTTGACGGCCAGGCAGTAGGCGCCCATGCGCAGGGTGGTGCTGTGCTGCTGGGCCAGCTCGTCCACCTGGCGGTAGGCCTGCTCCATGATCCGGGTGAGGCGCTGGTTTATCTCCGACTCCTCCCAGAAGAAGGACTGCAGGTCCTGCACCCACTCGAAGTAGGAGACCGTCACCCCACCGGCGTTGGCCAGGATGTCCGGCACCACCACCACCCCGCGCTGGTGGAAGATGTCGTCCGCCTCGGGGGTGGTGGGCCCGTTGGCCGCCTCCACCACCAGCTTGGCCTGGACGCGGGCGGCGTTGCGCATGGTGAACTGGTTCTCCAGGGCGGCCGGGATCAGGATCTGCACGGGGAGCTCCAGGAGAGCCGAGTTGGAGATCTCCTCCTTGGCCCCGGCGAAGCCCTTGACCTTGCCGGTGACCTTCTGGTGCTCCAGCAGGGCGGGGATGTCCAGCCCCTCCGGGTTGTGGATGCCCCCGAAGACGTCCGAGACCGCGACCACCTTGAACCCCTGGCCGTGGAGCAGCTCGGCGCTGACGCTGCCCACGTTGCCGAAGCCCTGGATGGCCACCGTCGCCTGGCTGGGGTCAATCCCCATCCGTCGGCACGCCTCCAGAGTGACCACCATCACCCCCCGGCCGGTCGCCGCCGGCCTCCCCTCGGAGCCGCCGATGGACAGCGGCTTGCCGGTGACCGTGGCGGGTACCGAGTAGCCCTTCTCCATGGAGATGGTGTCCATGATCCAGGCCATCGTCTGTTGGTTGGTGTTGACGTCCGGGGCCGGGATGTCACTCTCCGGACCGATCAGGATGGAGATCTCACTGGCATAGCGACGGGTCAGGTTCTCCAGCTCCTGGGCGCTGAGCTGGGTCGGGTCGCAGATGACCCCGCCCTTGGCACCGCCGTAGGGGAGGTTGGTCACGGCGCACTTCCAGGTCATCCACATCGACAGCGCCTTGACCTCATCCAGGCTGACCTGGGGGTGGTAGCGGATGCCCCCCTTGGCGGGGCCCCGGGTCAGGTTGTGCTGCACCCGGTAGCCGGTGAAGACCCGGATGCTCCCGTCGTCCATCCGCACCGGGAAGTTGACTGTGAACTCGCGCCGGACCTCCCGGAGCACCTGGCGCAGCCCGGGGTCCAGGTCCAGGATCGCCGCCGCCTGGTCGAACTGGCGTTGGGCTGTCTCGTAGGGGTTGGCGGCCTCGGCCGCCTCCGCCGCCGCGGTGAGGACGTTGCTGGCCATGGCCCCGGACCCTCCTTGAAGTATCAGGACTTGGGAAGGGTCTCCGCCCGACCCGAGTGGAAGGGTAGTCCCGAGATTGGCGGCTGTGTCAAGTAGGATCAGGCGCCGCGCTGCGCACCACTCCGCCCACCACCGTGGCGACCACCCGGCTGTCCCGCACCACGGTGAGGTCACAGCGGTATCCGGGGCGAAGCCGGCCCTCGTGGCGCTCGACCCCACCGGCGAAGGCCACCCCCGCGGTGTAGGCGCGCAGCGCCTCCCTCTTGGTCAGCGCCAGTTCGGGGTGCCAGCCGGCCCGGCTCCGCCAGCCGGTGGCCGCCTCCAGCCCCAGCATCGGGTCGGCCGAGTCCACCGGAGCGTCCGAACCGAAGGCCAGCCGCACCCCGGCCCGGGCCAGCCTGCCCCAGGCGTAGGCGTTGCCGGTGAGCCCCGCCCACAGCCGGTCGGCCATCTCCCGGTCGGCAGGGGCATGCAGGGGCTGCATGGAGGCCACTGCTCCCACCTCCCTGAAGAGGGCGACGTCCGACGGATCGACCAGCTGGGCGTGCTCGATGCGGGGGCGCCAACCCGGCCAGCTCCCGACGCCGGCGCGCAGGGCCAGGAGGGCACGGTGGACGGCCATGTCCCCGATGGCGTGCAGGCAGAGGTTCAGCTCGGTCCGGATGCTGAGCTCGACCAGGTCACGAAGGTCCCCGTCGGAGAGGCGAGCCACACCGCCGCCGCCACGCATCTCGGCCGTCCCGCTGCCCAGCGAGCCGTCCACGAAGGCCTTCACCCCATACACCCGGAGCCAGGAGTCCCCAACGCCCTGACGCAGTCCCAGCCTCCCGGCGTCTTCCATCAGGTCGGCCGGCAGGTTGTAGGTGACCCGGAGCGGCAGCCGCCCCCGGGCGCGGAGGCGCTGCAGGGCGAAGTAGGTCTCCGGGGGGTCCATCGAGTGGACCGAGCACAGCCCGAGGGCAGCAAGGTGCTGGAGGACTCGCTCCAGCACCCGCTCATAGGCTGGACCATCCGGGCGCGGGACCAGGCGGAGGAAGGCCGGCCCGCCCTCCCGGACCACACCAGAGGGCTCGCCATCACGATCGCGGTCGACCACCATGGGGTGGGGGTCCGGTCGCTGCCAGGGAATCCCCGCCAACTGCAGGGCGCGGGTGCTGGCCCAGACCGAGTGCTCGTCCTGGCTCAGCAGGGCGACCGGGCGCCCGCCCGCAGCCCGGTCCAGCGCCTGGCGGCTCGGGACGGACCCATCGCCGAAGAGGCGACCCGACCACCCGCTGCCCACCACCCAGTCCTGGGGGCCCAGCCGGCCGGCCCGCGCCGCGACCCGGCGCAGGAGCTCCGTGACGGTCCTGGTCCTGGAGAGGTCGAGATCGATGTGCAGCCGCACCAGTTCGTGGAGGTGGAGGTGCGAATCCCCAAGGCCGGGGAGCACCCGGCCCTCCAGCTCCACGCCCCGCGCCCCGGCGCCCCGGCCCACCGCATCGCGCCCGAGGGCGATGATCCGCCCGTCGGCGGCCGCCAGCACCTCGGGCGCAGCTCCCCGGAAGAGCACCGGCCCCGGACGACCCCGATCGACCACCCCCTCATTCTGGACAGTGGACTCCCCGCACGCTCACCGTCCCGGCCCCCTTCCTGAGACCGTCCTTAACCCGGGCGTGCGACCATGGATGCGTGAGTCCCACGGAGAGCGAGTTGGCGGCTGGGCGGCGCACCCTGCCTCTCGCCGGGAGCGCTCTCGACACTCTCTGCATAGACACCATCCGCTGCCTGGCCATCGACACCGTGCAGAAGGCCAATTCCGGGCATCCGGGTCTGCCCATGGGAGCCGCGCCCATGGCCTATGTGCTCTGGTCCCGGTTCCTGCGCCATGACCCCGCCCACCCCGGTTGGCCCGACCGCGACCGCTTCATCCTGAGCGCCGGACACGGGTCCGCCCTCCTGTACTCGCTGCTTCACCTGACCGGGTACGGGGTGAGCCTGGACGATCTGAAGAGCTTTCGCCAGTGGGGTTCGATCACCCCGGGGCACCCCGAGCGCGGCCTCACCCCGGGGGTGGAGGTCACCACCGGTCCGCTCGGCCAGGGCTTCGGCAACGCGGTGGGGATGGCCATCACCGAGCGCTGGCTGGCCCACCGCTACAACCGGGGTGGCCACCGGGTCGTGGACCACCGGACATTCGTCCTCTGCGGCGACGGCGACCTGATGGAGGGGGTCTCGGCAGAGGCCGCTTCCCTGGCCGGGCACCTTCAGCTGGGTCGGTTGATCTGCCTCTACGACGACAACCACATCTCACTGGACGGGCCCACCTCGATGGCCTTCACGGAGGATGTGGAGGAGCGCTTCCGGGCCTACGGGTGGCAAGTTCAGCGGGTAGAGGACGGGAACCTGGACCTCGATGGCATCTCCCGGGCGCTGGAGACCGCCATCGCCGACGACACCCGGCCCTCCCTGATCGCGGTCCGCACGCACATCGGCTACGGCTCCCCACACAAGCAGGACTCCAATTCTGCTCACGGGTCGCCGCTGGGGACGGACGAGGTGGCCGCCGTGAAGCGGGCCTACGGCTGGGATCCGGATACCGCCTTCCACGTCCCCGACGAGGCGAGGGCGGTCTTCCGCGAGGCGCTGGCTCGGGGGATGCAATGGCGGGGAGAGTGGGAGGCCAGGTATGCGGCCTTTGCCACCGCCGAGCCACAGCTGGCGGACGAGTGGCGCCGGGCCCTCGCCGGAGAGCTGCCCCCGGATTGGGAGAACGCGCTGCCTGTCTGGGAGTCAGGGGGGCCGGAGACGGCCACCCGGGTCTCCGGCGGTGAGGCGCTCAATCGACTGGCGGAGAGGATCCCCTGGATCGTGGGAGGTGACGCCGACCTCTCCGAGTCGACCAAGACGCGCCTCACCGCGGAGCGCGATTTCGACGGGCAGACCGGGGACGGCCGGAACCTCCACTTCGGGGTCCGGGAGCACGCCATGGGGGCGGCGGTCAACGGCATGGCCGCCCACGGTGGGGTTCGCCCGTTCAGCGCCACGTTCTTCACCTTCTCCGACTACCAGAGGCCCTCGGTGCGGCTCTCCGCCCTCTCCTCGCTGGGGGTGGTGTGGGTCTACACCCACGACAGCATCGGCCTGGGAGAGGATGGCCCCACGCACCAACCGGTGGAGCAGCTGGCAGCGCTCCGCGCCATCCCCGGCCTGGTGGTGCTCCGCCCGGGAGACGCCAACGAGTCCAGCTGGGCCTGGATGGTGGCAGTTCGCCGTGGATCCGCCCCCACCGCCTTGGTCCTCTGTCGCCAGGGGGTACCGGTGCTGGACGGGACGAGGGAACTGGGCCGGGAGGGAGTCGCTCGCGGCGGGTACATCCTCCAGGAGGCACGCGGGGGCTCCCCCGACGTGGTCCTGATCGGCACCGGAAGCGAGCTCTCGATCTGCGCCGCGGCCCGGGAGCTTCTCCTGGAGGAGGGAATCGCCGCCCGGTTGGTGAGCATCCCCTCGCTGGAGCTCTTCCGGGAGCAGGACGGAGGCTACCGTTCAGAAGTCCTCCCGGATGGCCTGCCCCGGTTGGCCGTGGAGGCGGGGGTCACCCAGCCCTGGGAGGCGCTGGTGGGCCCTCGAGGAGCGGTGATCGGCGTGGATCGCTTTGGCGCCTCGGCGCCCTACAAAACCATATACGAGCATCTGGGACTGACCCCGCAGCGGACAGCCCTGCGCGCTCGCGAACTCCTGGAGGCTTGAAGAGGTGGCGGAAATGGCCGAGAACACCCTGCGCCAGCTGGCTGACCATGGGCAGAGCGTTTGGTACGACAACCTGAGCCGGGACCTCATCAGCTCCAACGGCCTTCGGGAGCTCATCGATCTGGGGGTAGTCGGGGTGACTGCCAACCCCACCATCTTCGAGCAGGCGGTATCCGGCAGCGACGCCTACGACCTGGAGATCGCCGGCCTCTCTCGCGAGGGGCTGAGCGATGAGGAGATCTACGACCGCCTAATCGTAGAGGACGTCCGGGCGGCCTGTGACATCCTGGCCGGGGTCCACCGCCGTAGCGGCGGCCGGGACGGGTACGTGAGCCTGGAGGTAGCCCCGCGGCTAGCTCACGACACGGCGGCCACCGTGGCGGCGGCCCAACGCTACCGGCAGCTGGTGGGGCGGGAAAACCTCATGATCAAGATCCCGGCGACACCGGAGGGGGTGCCGGCCGTGGAGGAGGCCATCGCCCAGGGATTGAACGTCAACGTCACCCTCATCTTCGCCGTCGAGCGCTACCGCGAGGTCATGGAGGCCTACTGCCGAGGGCTGGAGCGACGGCTGGAGGCCGGCCTCGATGTGTCCGGGACCCGCTCGGTGGCCAGCTTCTTCGTGAGCCGGGTTGACACCGAGGTCGACCGCAGGTTGGACCGGCTGGCCGAGGGGGCGGACGCCGACCGGGCCCGCCGGCTGGTGGCGGCCCATGGCACCGCAGCCATCACCAACGCCGCCCTGGCCTACCTGGCCTTCGAGGAAGTGATGCGGGGACCGCGCTTCGCAGCCCTGCGGGACGCCGGAGCCCACCTGCAGCGCCCCCTCTGGGCCAGCACCAGCACCAAGAACCCCGCCTACCGAGACGTTCTCTATTGCGAGGAGCTGATCGCCGCCGACACCGTCAACACCATGCCACCGGCCTCGGTCCGGGCTTTCCTGGACCACGGGCGGGTGACGGACAGCCTGCGCGGGCACCTTCCCCAGGCGGAGGCCAACCGGGCCCACCTGGCCCAGCTGGGCATCGACCTGGACGACGTCACCAGGCTCCTCGAGGAGCAGGGAGTGGCCAGCTTCGCCGCTTCGATGGACAAGCTCCTTGCGGAGGTGGGGGGCAAGCGCGCCAGCCTCGGGGCCGGCCGGGTGGTGGCCTCGCCGCGCACCCGCTTCATCGCCACCGCCACCACGGCCAGGCTGGAGCTTGGTTCCACGGCCGCGCCGGTGGAGGATGCGGCCGCCCGGCTGGCCGCCTCCCGGGCCACCGCTCGCCTGGTGGCCAAGGACATCTCGCTCTGGCCGGGCGACGAGGCGCAGCGCGAGGAGATGCGGCACCGGCTCGGCTGGCTAGATGAGCCCCGCCGCCAGCAGGAGGCGATCTCCCGTCTCAAGGAGCATCGCAGCTGGGTGCGCGACCGGGGGTTCCGCCAGGCGCTGCTGGTGGGGATGGGCGGCAGCAGCCTGTGCCCCGACGTGCTCTCGAAGACCTTCGGCGCCGCTCCCGGATTCCCGGAGCTCCTGGTGTTGGACTCCACCGACCCCGATCAGGTGAGCCAGGTGGCCTCCGGACTGGAGCTGGAGCGCACTCTGGTGATCGTCTCCTCGAAAAGTGGGGGTACGACGGAGACGCTGAGCCACCTGGCCTACTTCCACGACCTGCTGGTGAAGGCCGTGGGGGAGAAGGCCGGCGAGCACTTCGTGGCCGTCACCGATCCCGGGACGCCGCTCGAGGCCAGGGCTCGGGAGCTGGGTTTCCACGAGGTCTTCTCCGCCAACCCGGAGATCGGCGGTAGGTACAGCGCCCTCTCGGACTTTGGGCTGGTTCCGGCAGCCACCATCGGGGTGGACTTGGACCAGCTTCTGGCTGCTGCCCTGGCCATGGCCGAGGCCTGCTCGGTAGGGGAGGGCAGCCCGGGGGAGGAGCTGGCCGCGGTCCTGGCCGGCGCGGCGGCCAGCGGCCGGGACAAGGTCACCATCGTGGCCGACCCGGACCTCCAGGCCCTGCCCATCTGGATCGAGCAGCTCCTGGCGGAGTCGACCGGCAAGGAGGGTAGGGGGCTGGTGCCCGTGGTCGACGAGCCGATGATGGAGGTGGCGGCCTATGGGGCCGACCGGCTCTTCATCCACCTCGAGAGCGGCTCTGTCAACCCTGACCCCAAGATCACCGCTTGGCTGCAGGAGCTGGTCAGGGCCGACCAGCCAGTGGTTCACCTTCCCGCGCCGCACCTGCTGGATCTGGGAGCGGAGTTCTACCGCTGGGAGGTGGCCACGGCGCTGGCCGGCTCTCTTCTCCAGATCGACCCCTTCGACCAGCCCAACGTGCAGGAGAGCAAGGACAACACCGCGCGGCTGCTGGCCGAGTACCGCTCCCGCGGCCGGCTGCCAGAGCCGGCCTATGACCTAGTCAGCGGGGAGTTGCAGCTCACCGGGTGTCCCGGCGCAGCCGACCTCGATTCGGCACTCCGGCAGTGGCTGGCGGGAGTGGGGCGCGGCTGGTACGTCGCCGTGATGGCCTACCTGCCGATGCGCCCGGGACACCCCGAGGATCTGGAGGAGATAGCGCGCCTGCGCCGGGCCCTCACCCTGGCCACCGGGTGCGCCACCACCTTCGGCTTCGGTCCGCGCTTCCTCCACTCCACCGGGCAGCTGCACAAGGGAGGGCCGGCCACCGCCGCCTTCCTGCAGCTCACCGGTTCCCACCGCACCGCTCCCGCGATCCCGGGAGGCGCCTACGACTTCGCCGCCCTCCAGTCGGCCCAGGCTCTCGGTGACTACCTCTCCCTCACTGGCCGGGGGCGCCGGGTCCTGAGAGCCAACCTTCAGGACGTCGGAGCCGGCCTCTTGGAGCTCACCCTGGGGCTGGAGCGGCTCCTCGCCCCGGTGGGCGGGCCTCATTGAGTGAGCGACGGACGGTTCCCAGAGGGGAGCCGGCGGGCGGTGGCTGAGGCCGCCGCCCCGGGTCACTGCCGGGTTCTGGTGCAACCGGACCCGGAGGCCCTGGCCCAGTTCGCGGCCAGCACCGCCAGCCTGGTCATCCGGCAGGCCGTGGCGGGGAAGGGTGCCGCGCTCCTGGGTCTGCCTGGCGGCGAGACACCCCGGCGATTCCTCGAGCTTCTGGCGGAACAGCCCGATGTCGACTGGCGCCGGGTGGTGGTGCTGCCCGCCGATGAGAGATCGGTGCCGCCCACCGACCCGCGTTCCAACGAGGGGATGATCCGGGGCTGCCTGCTGGACCGGATCGCCGGTCCCGGTCCGCGGCTCCTTTCCTGGGACGCAGGCAGCGGGCTGGGAGCGGCCGACCTTTGCGCCAACTTCGGAAGGAATCTTCTGAGTCTCGACCCCGCCGGGGCGCCGGTTCCGGTTATGGACCTGTGCGTGCTGGGCATGGGGCAGGACGGGCACACCGCCTCCCTCTTCCCCGGGCGGCGATACGAGCCGGGCGCCCTGGTGCTCCCCTCCACCTCCCCCACGGGCGAGTCTCGGCTCAGCCTGGGGCCGGCCGCCCTGCGGGCGGCTGGGCGGCTCGCACTCCTGCTGGCCGGGCCGGAGAAGGGCGAGACCCTGTTCCGGGTGGTCGAGGGGCCCTACGATCCGGTCTCTCTCCCTGCCCAGCTGGCCGCCCGGCGGCCCGAGGGCGGAGAGGTGTGGTGTGATGCGGCGGCGGCCGCCAAGCTCACCAGGGGCTGAGTTGGTCCAGCTCGCCCCGTCGATACTCGCCGCCGACTTCGCCAGGTTGGGGGAGGAGGTGGAGGCCTGCGAGAGGGCCGGTGCCCACCGCATCCACATCGACATCATGGACAACCACTTTGTGCCCAACCTCAGCATGGGCCCTGAGGTGGTCGGCGCCTGCCGGCGTCACACCGGCCTCCCTCTGGAGGTGCACCTGATGGTGGAGCGCCCGGACAGCCTCATCCCGGCGTTCATCGAGGCCGGCTGCGGCACGGTCACCGTGCACCTGGAGGCGGGACCCCAGCCGCATCGCAGCGTGGCGCTGATTCACCGGCTGGGCGCCAGGGCGGGCATGGCCATCAATCCGGGAACTGCAACGTCCCTCCTACGCCCGCTCCTCCCCGAGGTGGAGCTGGCGCTGGTGATGTCCGTGGATCCGGGCTTCGGAGGCCAGCAGCTCCTGCCCCAGTCGCTTCCGCGTCTCCGGGAGGTGGCGAAGCTCATCTCCCGGCTGAACCCCGGCTGCGAACTGGAGGTGGACGGGGGGGTGGACTGCGACAATGTGTCCAGCTGCGTAGCCGCGGGGGCCACCGTGGTGGTGGCCGGGACCTCAGTGTTCGCCGCCTCCGGAGGAACCGCCGCCGGGGTCGGGTGCCTTCTGAAGCGGATCTCGGGCGGAGCGGGTGGGCAGCTGTCGTGACCGCGAGACCAAGGAGGTTGGGAAAGAATGCCCCGTAGCCCGCTGGCGGTGCCCGAGCATCCGCAGCTAGCACCTGAGGTCCGCCAGGCCTGGGTCGAGGTGGATCGCAAGCTGGGAGTGTTCATCATCCCCCAGCTGCGCGAGCTGGGACAGGAGCAGGCGGTTGAGGGGCTGGTGGCTCGGGGTGCCGAGCTGGCGACTCTGGCGGCCCAGGGGGAGCACGAGGCCCTGCTTCCGGCATACGGGGCTCTGCTACAGGAGGCTCAGGCGGCGCTCCGAGAGGCCAGGAGCCAGGAGGCCGCGGCCAGCCAGGCCTCTGGGGCCAGAAGGCACGAGGAGGCCGAGGCTGAGTCGGCCATCCAGCTGGCCCGCGGCCGCCTACCCGCGCGGCGCATGGCGAGGCTAGAGGCCCAGCTGGCCGAGCTGGCTGAGGCAAGCCCCAAGGAGAGGCGCCTCGCCATCGCCGAGGCCTTGGAGGAGTGGGATCGCATGGCCCAGACGCGGGATGCGAGGCTCGCCGAGCGCATGGCGGAGACCGCCCACCTGCCGGTCAGGCCTCGCCAGCGGGAGACTGCCCGCAGTCGCAAGGCTAGAAGGGACCAGGAACGGATCCTGGAGCTGGCTCGCAACTTCGACCCGGAGCGGGCGCTGGGAGCGCCCGCCCGGGCCGGTCAGTGACGCGAGGCCTCTAGCTCCAGGGCCTCGCCCTCCTCGGCCTCGATGGTGATCCAGTCCGGCTGCCCCAGCAGTCGGCTGACCTCGACCATGATGCGGCCCTGGGCGTCGAAGACGGCGTCCTGCACCCGGTCGATGCTGGGGCGGCTGCTGGCGACCACCTGGGCGAGGTCCGGGTCCACCTGGGAGACCTCGGCCCGGCGCAGCTCCTCGGTGATCGCGGGAGGGACCACCCGGCGCTCGCGGATGCGGGCGTCCTCGAGGTCGGCGAGAACGCGGTCAAGATGCTCCAGGTGGGAGCGGTACTTGCGCAACTTCCTGGTCCGGGCCAGGCTCTCGCGCTGCCGACGCAGGATGTCGTGGTGGGTAACCCGGTAGCGGTTGTCCCGCTCGGTGGTCATCATCTCGTCACTTCCTCGGTGGGGGCGCCACGCCTCATGAGTTTGTCCCTCTGGTGAGCCCTGCGTGGCTTGGGCCCTCCGGTGTCAACGGCAATGGGCGCAACCCGGTTACCCGGTGCTCCCCACCACCCGGCAGCTCCGCACACCGCGGCTGCGCAAGACCAGTATACCCCGCGGGGCACGGTTTGAGCCCCCTATTTCGCCCTCAATTTCGCCTCCGGCGACCGGCCACGAGGCTGGCAGCTGCACCGCCAAGCACCTCAGCTTGCGGATGCCCAGGGCCTCCGGCGATGGAACCGCGGGTTGGGGATGGCGACCGCGGGCGAGGGGCGACGACCTGAATTCCCGGGTGAGCCGACGAGGTGGCGGAGCGGACTCCACGGGGGGCCACCGGCCGGTGGCCCTGGGCCGATCTCTTAGACTGGGAGCGTGGCCACCGCACCTCGCAAGAGCCGTCCTCGCGCCGCCGCCCGCTCGGCGAGAGCACTGCCGCACGGGCTGACCGCCCAGCAGTGCCGCGACATGTACCGCAAGATGGTGCAGATCCGCCACTTCGAGGACCACGCCGCTGAGGCCTACGCTCAGGCCAAAGTCGGGGGCTTCCTTCACCTCTACATCGGGGAGGAGGCGGTGGCGGTGGGGGCGATAGCCGCGGTTCGCGAGGACGACCACGTCTTGGGGCACTACCGCGACCACGGCTACGCGTTGGCGCGAGGCTGTGACGTGAAGGCCTGCATGGCCGAGCTCTTCGGCCGCGAGACCGGCCTCTGCCACGGCCGGGGCGGGTCAATGCACCTGGCGGACGCCACGAAGCACTTCTGGGGAGGCCACGCCATCGTGGGCTCCCACATCCCGATCGGGGCGGGGATGGCCTATGCCATGCAGTACCGGGAGGAGCCACTGGTGGTGCTGGACTTCTTCGGGGACGGCGCCACCGGCAATGGGATCTTCCACGAGGGGCTGAACATGGCCGCCCTCTGGAACCTTCCCGTGGTGTTCATCTGCGAGAACAACCTCTATGGCATGGGCGCGACCCTGGCTGAGGAGTCTCCGGTCTCCGACATGATGATCAAGGCCGAGGGCTACACCATGCCGGCGGTGCAGTGCGATGGCATGGACGTCCTCTCGGTGTACGGAGCGGTCCAGCAAGCTGCCGAGCATTGCCGCTCGGGCAAGGGGCCCTTCTTCGTCGAAGCCATGACCTATCGCTTCCGGGGCCACTCCATGGCCGACCCGGAGCTCTATCGGGACAAGGAGGAGGTCCGCCGCTGGAGGGAGCTGGACCCAATCCCCCGCTTCGGGGACTTCCTGGTCCAGCACCGCATCACCAGCCCACAGGAGCTGGCCGAGGTCAACGAGGAGGTCGAGGCCGAGATGCTGGAGGCGGTGCGCTTCGCCGACGACTCGCCCTGGCCCGATCCGGACTCGGTGGATCGCTGGATCTACGCCAAGCCGATCAATCCCGAGGCGCCGGAGGAGGCGCCCTCCATGGCGGGGAACCCGGCGGGGGCGGCGACCTAATTGGCCGAACTGACCTACCGGGAGGCGGTGCGCAGCGCCATGCGCGAGGAGATGCGTAGCGACCCGAGGGTGATCCTCATGGGCGAGAGCATCACCGGCTACGGAGGCTCGTACGCGGTGACCAAGGGGCTGGTGGAGGAGTTCGGGCCGAAGCGCGTGATGGAGACTCCGATTGCCGAGGCCGGGATCGTGGGCTTCGCGGTCGGGGCGGCCATGGGCGGGCTGCGCCCGGTGGCCGAGCTGATGACCGTCAACTTCGCCCTGCTGGCCCTGGACCAGATCGTCAACAGCGCCGCCAAGTTCCACTACATGTTCGGCGGCCAGTGGTCGGTGCCTCTGGTCGTGCGCACCGTCTCCGGGTTCGGACAGCTCGGTCCCACCCACTCCCAGACCTTCGAGGGGTGGTTCGCCTCCGTCCCGGGACTCAAGGTCGTGATGCCGGCCACTCCGGCGGATGCCAAGGGGCTGCTGCTGGCCGCCATCCGGGACCCCGATCCGGTGATCTTCATTGAGCACAGCCTTCTCTACAGCACTAAGGGCGAGGTGCCGGAGCAGGAGGGGCTGGAGGTGCCCATCGGACGTGCCGCCGTGGTCCGCGAGGGGACCGACGTGACCTTGGTCGGCTACTCGCGGATGCTGCTCCAGGCGCTGCACGCGGCCGAGGTGCTGGAGCGCGAGGATGGCGTCTCCTGCGAGGTGATCGACCTGCGCACCCTGCGACCCCTCGACTACCCCACGGTGGTTGAGTCGGTCGGTCACACCCACCGGGTGGTCCTGTGCGGGGAGGACTGGCGCACCGGCGGCTTCGGCGGCAACCTCCTCAGCGAGATTCAGGACCGGAGCTTCGACGATCTGGATGCGCCCATCGCCCGGGTGGCCATGCGCGACATCCCGCTGCCCTACTCCCGGAAGCTGGAGCAGCAGTTGATTCCCGCCAGCCAGCAGATTGTCGACGCGGTGAGGCGCATGAGCTGATGGCCTATCAGGTCACCATGCCTCAGATGGGGTACGACATGACCGAGGGCACCATCAACCGCTGGCTGGTGGAGGAGGGGACCAGGGTGGAGCGCGGTGACACCATCGCCTCCATCGCCACCGACAAGGCGGATATCGACATCGAGGCCTACGCCAGCGGGATCCTGCGCCGGATTCTGGTCGGGCCGGGAGGGAAGGTGCCCGTCGGGGCCCCTATCGCCGTGATCGCCGAGGAGGGGGAGGAGCTGGAGGATGAGGCTCCGGCTGCCGGAGGCGGTGAAGCGGCCATCGCACCACCGCCTCCCGAGGTCGCCACCCAGGACATAGCCCCCCGGTCCACCCCGCCCGAGCCGACGCCGGTCCCCGACTGGGCCCACCAGCTCGGTGGTGAGGCCACGATGTCCGAGGAGCCCCCGCCGGTGGGGCGGGTCAAGGCCAGCCCGCTGGCCCGCCGCCGAGCGCGGGAGCTCGGACTCCCCTTGAGCCAGGTGCGCGGGACCGGACCCGAGGGGAGGGTCACCGCCGAGGACGTCGAGGCCCTGGCGCAGTCGGGTGGGCTGGTGGCAGCAACTCCCACCGCGGCCGGGCGCGCGGCCCCACTGGACCCCACCGACCCTTCGGAACCGGTCAAGACGACCCGGATGCGCGAGGCCATCGCCCGCCGGATGTCCGAGGCCAACAGCACCATCCCTCACTTCTACCTCACCACTCGAGTGGACGTGGCAGCGCTGATGAGACTCCGGTCGGAGCTCAACTCACTGCAGCAGCCTGGTGTCCCGCGGTTCTCCGTCACCGACTTCCTGGTGCGGGCCATGGCCCTCACCCTGCAGCGTCACCCTCAACTGAACTCGGCCTACGTGGGCGGCGGGGTCCGGCGCTTCTTCTCCAGCAACATCGCCCTGGCGGTGGCCGTGCCGGACGGTCTCGTCGCCCCCACCCTGCGATCCTGCGAGTCGCTGTCCTTCGCCGAGCTGGCGCGCCGGACCCACGACCTGGCGGCCCGCGCCAAGAGCAACCAGCTGCGTTCCGAGGAGCTGGCCGGTGCGCACACCGCCATCAGCAACCTGGGAATGTTCGGCATCAACCAGTTCTCGGCCATCATCACCCCGGGCCAGGGCAGTGTCCTAGCGGTGGGCGAGGTGGGAGAGGTCCCTGTGGTGCGGGACGGCCAGGTGGTGGCCGGCCAGATCATGGAGATGACACTGGCCATCGACCACCGGGTGACAGACGGTGCCCAGGGGGCCGAGGCCCTGGGCTACCTTCGGTGGTGTCTCGAACACCCCACGTCTCTTGTGATCTGAGCCCGTACCCGTGGGAGGAGGAGCGATGAAGGACCTGGCCATCCTGGGTTCCGGGCCGGGAGGATACGTGGCCGCCATCCGGGCCGCCCAGCTGGGCATGAGCGTGGCCCTGATCGAACAGGAGGACACCCTGGGCGGGATCTGCCTGAACTGGGGCTGCATTCCGTCCAAGGCACTTCTGCGCAATGCCGAGGTTCTGCGGCTGATCCGAGAGGCGGATCGTTTCGGCATCTCCACCGGCGAGGTCGGCGCCGACTTCGACGCCGCCATCACCAGGAGCCGTGAGGTGGTCTCCAAGCTGGTGGGGGGGGTGGCCTTCCTGATGCGCAAGAACGGGGTCGAGGTGGTCAGGGGCCGGGGCCGACTGGTCTCCGAGCAGACCATCCGGATCGAGCCATCTGGGCAGACGGTGGCCGCCACCCAGATCATCATCGCCACGGGGGCGCGCCCCAAGGTGCTCCCGGGTCTGGACCCGGACGGCCGCACCGTCTTCACCTACCGTCAGGCGCTGGAGCTTCGGCGCCTCCCGGCATCCTGCGTCATCGTCGGGGGCGGCGCCATCGGCGCGGAGTTCGCCGACGTCTACTCCACCTACGGGGTGCGGGTCACCGTGGTGGAGGCCCTGGACCGCATTCTCCCCCAGGAGGATGCCGAGGTGTCAAAGGAGGTGAACCGCCAGTTCCAGCGCCGCGGCATCGAGATCCGCGCGGGCGCCATGATCCAGAGGGCGGAGCGCGCCGCCGAGGGGATGCGCCTGCACCTGGAGTCGGGTGAGGTGCTCGAAGCGGAGATGGTGCTCACCGCTACCGGGGTGCGGGCCAACATCGAGGAGATCGGGCTGGAGGAGTTGGGCGTCCAGCTGCGGGAGGGGGTGATCGCCGTCGACCCACACCAGCGCACCAACGTGTCCGGCGTGTACGCCATCGGCGACGTCACGGGCCCCCCCCTGCTGGCCCACGCCGCCAGTGCTGAGGGGGTGATAGCGGTGGAGACCGCGGCCGGCCGCGAGGTGGCACCCCTGGACGTGGACCTGGTTCCCCGCTGCACCTACTGCCAGCCTCAGGTGGCGTCGATGGGCCTCACCGAGGAGCAGGCCAAGGCCCGCGGCCTCCAGGTGCGGGTGGGCAAGTTCCCCTTCACCGCCAGCGGGAAGGCCATCGCCATGGGCGAGACCGGCGGCTTCGTCAAGACCGTGTTCGAGGCGGCTAGTGGCCGCCTCATCGGCACCCACGCGGTGGGCCCGGAGGTCACCGAGCTGCTGCCTGAGATGGTGATGGCCGCGTGGTCCGGCGTGCGCCCGGATCAGTTCGAGGCCCTGGTCCACGCCCACCCAACCTTGAGCGAGAGCCTCAAGGAGGCGGTGCTCGCCGCCGACGGGGCCGCCATCCACATCTGAGGCCGCCGGGCCGGGCCCCGCTATAGCCCGGTGATGCGGATGCCGGTCTGGGCGTGGTGCAGCCGGTTCAGGCGTAGGAGCAGCGGGGTCAGCCCCTCCGCGTACCGGCAGGTGGCGAGGGGTCCGGACTCCACCGCCCGGAGCCCCTCGATCCGCTCCACCAAAGTGGCCACCTCCTTCCTCGCCTGCCGATCGTCCCCGCCCACCAGCACGTCCTCGTCCAGCTGCAGGCGCAGGTCCAGGAGCTGACCCGCTGCCACCGTTTGGAAGGCGCCCACCACGCGGGAGTCGGGGCAGAGCTCGGCCAGCTCCTGGGCCGCAGAGCCGGCTTCGAGCTGCACCGGCTCCGGCCGGCCGGAAGCGAACGACATCGGCACCGCCGTGGAGACGACGATCTTGCCGGCCAGAGAACGTGCGAGCTCCTGGAGGGTCGCCCGCACCGCGTCGTAGGGCAGGGCGACTAGGACCAAGGCCCTGTCAGCCACCTCGTCATTACGGCCGCCAGTGACCGCAGCGACGCCGCCATCCAGGAGTGAGTTCAGCCTTCGGGCGGCCTCGCCGGCCCGCTGCGGGTCTCGGGAGCCCAGCTGCACCTCCAGCCCAGCTGCTGCCAGGCGCAGCGCCAGGCCGGTACCCAGGGGGCCAGTTCCTCCGATGATGCCAATCGGCTCTCCCACCGCTACTCCTCTGCTCCTCTGACTCCGCGCTCGGTCCCAGCGCACCTACGATATCGGCATGGAGCAGCAGAGAGAGGAGCCACTCGCCTTGGGCTCAGGGCACGAGTTGCTGCCCGCTCCGAGCACGTCCATATCGGAGGGGACGGAGCAGCTGCCGATGGACGCCCAATCCGGGGAGCTTTGCCAGCTCATCCTGGTGCGCGAGGCTGGGGCCCGGGCCGCTCCGCCTCCCCAGATCGGATACCCATCCGCCGACACACCCTTCCGGGTGGTGGCCGAGGCCGGGTGGGAAGAGGGCGGAGACGCCGTGGCCCTGCTGCTGGCGCCGCTTGTCGATGCTCCGCCCGACGACCTTGAGGTGGTGTGGCCCGAGGGAGCGATGTCCGTGCCCCTCCCTCCTCCGTGGCGGCGGCGCCTCAGCGCCTCGGGGGCAGGGCCCGCTTGAGCGTACCCGCGGTTGACCTGGGGTCCCGCCGGGGGCCGGGTTTCCTCCAGGTGGTCGGGCAGGACCGCATGAAGCTGGCGCTGCTGCTGGCGGCGGTGGACCCTTTGATCGGCGGGGTCCTGATCCGGGGCGAGCGGGGCACCGCCAAGTCAACCCTGGCGCGGGCGCTGGCCGCGGTGTTGCCCCCAAGGGAGGTGGTGGTCGGGTGCCGCTTCCACTGTCAGCCCTCCCTGGGCGACCTCTGCCAGGAGTGCCGGAGACGGTCCCAAGGGGGGAGGCCCCTGCCCCTGGAGATCGTGCCCACGGGTCTGGTGGAGCTGCCCCTGGGGGCCACCGAGGACCGGGTTGTCGGCTCCCTTGACCTGGAGTTCGCGCTCAAGTCAGGCGAGGTGAGGTTTCAACCGGGCGTGCTCGCCGAGGCCAACGGCCAGATCCTCTACGTGGACGAGGTCAACCTTCTCGACCACCACCTGGTGGACGTGCTTCTGGATGCCGCCGCCAGCGGGCGCAACGTCGTGGAACGAGAAGGTGTCTCCGCCAGCCATCCGTCCCACTTCATCCTGATCGGAACCATGAACCCCGAGGAGGGGGAGCTGCGCCCGCAGCTGCTGGACCGCTTCGGGCTGTGCGTTGACGTCGTGGGCCTCCGAGATCCTGAGCAGAGGGTCAGGGTGATGGAGTCCGATCTCGGGGCGACGGGTCCCACGAGCGCGGACGAAAGCTTGCGCCTCCAGCTGATCGAGGCGCGCCGCCGGCTCCCCGAAGTGGAGGTGCCTCGCAACCTGATCGGGGTCGCCGCCCGGATGGCCGTTGACCAGCGGGTGGTCGGGCACCGCGCGGACCTGGTGATGGTGAGGGCGGCCCGTGCCCTGGCCGCCCTCCGGCCTGGTCCCTCGGCGGAGGCTCGTCCGGCGGGCCTCCAGGACCTGATGGAGGTATCCGAGTTGGCCCTGGTGCATCGCCGGCGGGTTGCCGGTAGCTGGGTGCCGACGACGGCGGAGGGAGTCGCGGACGAGCAGACCGGCGCTCCCGCCCCCGGCGCGGACCCGGAGTCCACCCAGGGTGCGGAGGGTGAGGAAGCGGGCGGAGGCGAGGCCGGCGAGGGGGGCCAGTCCAGCTCTCCGGGAACCGCCGGGGACGCCACCTCCGGCCAGACCGGTCCCATGCCGGCACCCCCGTCCGCCAACGCGGAGCTGGAGGAGCGCTACGAGGCGGGCCGGTTGCAGCTCCCCCATGAGCGACGGCGGCGGCGGGGGAGTGGCCGGCGCAGCCGCACCTCCTCCCAGGATCGGAGGGGGCGGTACGTGAGCTCACGCTGGCAGGAGAGGACCACCGACCTGGCGCTGGACGCCACGCTGAGGGCCGCCGCCCCCCACCAGCTTGAGCGCCACAGCGCAGCCCCTGCGGGAGATGGCAGGGCGATTCAGCTAGAGCGCCAGGACCTCCGCCAGAAGGTCCGCCAGCGGCGGATCGGCAATCTCATCGTGTTCCTCGTCGACGCCTCGGCCAGCATGGATGCCGAGCAGAGAATGGACGCCACCCGCAGCGCCATCCTCGCCCTCCTCCGGGAGGCATACGTCCGGCGCGACCGGGTGGCGATGATCTCCTTCGCCGGCCGCAGCGCCCGGGTCGTGCTCCGGCCCACCTCGAGCGTGGACCTCGCCGAGCGGCAGTTGAGTCGGCTGGCGGTGGGAGGGACGACTCCCCTCACCCACGGGCTGGTGGCGGCGTTGGACCTGATCCTGGCGGAGCGACGCCGAGACCAGGATGTGTTGCCTCTCCTGGTCCTGATCAGCGACGGTCGGGGCAACATCAGCCTTCGAGGGGACGAGCCGCTGCGCGAGGCGCAGGCCGCCGCCGCCGAGATACACCGGGCTCGCATCCACACCGTGGTCATCGACACCTCTCGCGATCACCTTCCGCTCACCCAGGCGCCCGGGGGCCCTCAGCTGGCCGGTTACCACTTCAACGCCTGCGCGGACCTGAGCCGGCGGCTGGGTGGCGAATACTTCGCCCTCTTCGACGTCACCGAACAGGGAATCCTCCGGCCGGTGGCCGAGGCCCTCCGCCGCGGCACCTGATCCGCCGGAGGAACGGGAGGGAGGCGCCCCTCTGCGACAATCGAGGCGTGAGCGAGCCCCGCAACGTCTACCCCTTCACCGCCCTTGTGGGGCAGGACCGTATGCGGCTGGCGCTGGAACTGAACGCCGTCAACCCCAGCGTGGGGGGGGTGCTCATACGGGGCCAGAAGGGGACGGCCAAATCCACGGCGGTCCGCGCGCTGGCGCGGCTCCTTCCCGAGATCCAGGTGATTCGGGGGTGCCGATACGGCTGCGACCCGCTCGCAGAGCCCCTCTGCCTGGAGTGCCAGCAGCGCCGGGCCGAGGGCGAGGAGCTGGTCTCCGAGCCGCGCCGGATGCGGGTGGTGGAGCTTCCCATCAACGCCTCGGAGGACAGGGTCGTAGGGAGCATCGACCTGGAGGCGGCCATCCATGCTGGCCAGCGCCGGTTTCAGCCCGGGGTCCTGGCCGAGGCCAACCGCCAGATCCTCTATGTGGATGAGGTGAACCTTCTCGACGACCACATCGTGGACGTGCTTCTGGACGCGGCGGCGATGGGCGTCAACGTGGTCGAGCGCGAGGGCATATCCGTCTGGCACCCGGCCCGCTTCATCCTGGTCGGAACCATGAACCCTGAGGAGGGGGACCTGCGACCGCAGCTGCTTGACCGCTTCGGTCTCTGCGTGGACGTGGAGGGCATCTCCGACCTCTCCGAGCGGGTGGAGATCGTCCTGCGGCGGGAGGCGTTCGAGGAGGACCCCGAGGGCTTTCAGGCGGCCTGGGCGGATGCCGAGGACCGACTTCGGGTCCAGATCGCCGAGGCGATGGCCCTCCTGCCCCAGGTGGAGGTGGGCCGCCCTGTCCTCGAGGCGATCGCCCGGCTGTCCATCGCCCTCGACGTGGACGGGCACCGTGCCGATCTGGTCGGCCGGAAGGCCGCCCAGGCGCTGGCGGCCCTGCGGGGGGGTCGGAGCGCGGGCATAGCCGAGGTCGCCGAGGTAGCGCCGATGGTCCTGAGTCACCGCGTGCGCAGCCATCCTGGCCAGCGTCCCCCTGACGTCGCGGAGGTGGCCAGCCGGGTGCTGGGCGAGGCCTGATGGCCCCCCGGTCACGACCGGCTGCAGTCCACGTCACACTGACGTCGCGAGGCGGTGAACTGATCGTCTCCCGCGATACCGTGGGCAGCGCCGGTCGCGGTGCGGGGACCGTCCTCCCACTTCGGTGGGACCTCCACCGCGGCCGGTTTGCGTCGCCACGAAGCTCCGGCGCCCTCCGGGTGGTCCAAGGTGGCTGACGCGGACCTCTCCGACCTGCTTCCCAAGATCCCCTTGGAGGAGCTGTTGATGCGCGAGGCTCTGGGCGCGCCGGGTCAGCCCCCGGTCGAGGTCGGGCTCCATGTGCCCCGCTTCGCCAATCCTCGCGGGGTGCCCATCGGCAACCTCAGGCTTGCTTTGCTAAGAGCTCTGGGCGGAGTCGCCTACCCGGCCTCGCGCGAGCAGGTGCTGGGGGCGGCTCGCTCCTGGCTCAAGTCATCACCCCAGCTGGCCGCTGACCTGGAGGCGCTTCCTCCGGGAGACTACGGCGGGGAGATGGACGTGATCTATGAGCTCGAGCTGGCTCGGCGTCACTCCGCCGGGGGAGGGAACCCCGACGGGAGCTCCGCCGCCACATAGGCGCCGCGCTCCCGGTCGTAGTCGACGATGGTCAGCCCGTCCCCCAGGGCCCGGCGCAGTCGGCGGCGCAGCCGGTGGAGGTCGGCAAGCGGCGGGGGGCCGGTCCGGAGCAGGCCCGGGGGAACCGGTATGTCCAGCCCTCCGCGGCGCCTTTGGGCGCGCAGCGCTCCGGCCAGGACCGGGCTCAGGAACCACTCCACCACCAAGCGGTCGGTGGGGCGCCCCTGGTTGAGGTCGTCGGAGCGCCGCCCGTAGTAATTCGGGTGATGGCGGCGGGCGACCGCACCCAGCCGATGCAGATTGAAGTGGGCGTTCCGCAACTGCGACGGGTCGAACGTCCAGACCATGCGATCGAGCCCCTGGGCGCGAGCCCAACGCCTCTGGGCTAGCTTCAAGGACCTCCCGACCCCCGCGTCGCGCAGCTCCGGCAGGACACCGGCGGCGTGGGAGCGGTGGTAGAGGCGCCCGTGGTCGTCCCTGCCGACGAAGCCGTAGGCGAAGCCCACCGCGCGAGAGCCCTCCATCGCCAGCAGGACCACCCCTCCGGCCTCCGAGATCGCCTTAAGTAGGGAGCTGGGAGCCGCCACCTCCGCGGCCCCCCAGATCTGCCCCTGGAGCTGGGAGACCTTCTCCAGCTCCTCGATCCGCCGGGCCCGGCGGACGGCGATGCGGCGAACTGAAGGCTCGGGGTTGGCCATGGACCTCTCGATCCTACCTGGGGCGCCGCCCAGAGGCTGCCCCTAGGGCCCGCGACCTTCCCTTCGGGATAATCGAGAGTCAGATGGGCACCCCGACCGCGCGGATTCGCAACTTCTCGATCATCGCCCACATCGATCACGGAAAGTCAACCCTGGCGGATCGGCTCCTTGAGGCCACCGGGACCGTGGCACCGAGGGAGATGACCGAGCAGGTGCTCGACACCATGGACCTGGAGCGGGAGAGGGGGATCACCATCAAGGCCCAGGCGGTGCGCATGCCCTACCGGGCCGCGGACGGCCTCGACTATGAGCTGAACCTCATCGACACCCCCGGCCACGTCGACTTCGCCTACGAGGTCTCACGCGCACTGGCGGCCTGCGAGGGGGCGCTCCTGGTGGTTGACGCCAGTCAGGGGATCGAGGCTCAGACGCTGGCCAATGTCTACAAGGCCATGGAGCTCAACCTGGAGATCGTCCCCGTCATCAACAAGATCGACCTGCCCCAGGCCGAACCCGAGCGGGTGGCCGAGGAGGTGGAGTCGGTGATCGGCATCCCCCGAGAGCGCTGCCTTCTGGTCTCGGCGCGCACCGGGCAGGGGGTGGCGGCGGTGCTGGAGGCGGTGGTCACGCAGCTCCCGGCGCCCGTCGGTGACGACAACCTGCCGCTTCGCGCCCTCATCTTCGATTGCAAGTACGACGCCTACCGCGGGGTGGTGGTCTACGTGCGCGTCTTCGAGGGGCGCCTGGGGGCCGGGACCCAAATCCGGATGATGGCCGGCCAGGGGACCTTCACCGTCGACGAGGTCGGCTGCTTCCGCCCGGGGATGGAGGAGGTGCCGGAGCTGGCGGCGGGGGAGGTCGGCTACCTCATCGCCTCCATCCGAAACGTCCGGGACAGCAAGGTGGGTGACACGATCACCGAGGCCCAGCGGCCCGCCACCCGGGCGCTCCCGGGTTACCGCCAGGCCAGCCCGATGGTGTGGGCCGGCCTCTTCCCGGTAGACAGTGACGACTACCCCGACCTCAAGGAGGCCCTGGATCGCCTGCAGCTGAACGACGCCGCCCTGGTGTTCGAGCCGGAGACCTCAGCCGCTCTTGGATTCGGCTTTCGTTGCGGGTTCCTCGGCCTGCTGCACATGGAGATCGTCCAGGAGCGGCTGGAGCGGGAGTTCGATCTGGAGCTCATCACCACCGCGCCGTCGGTCGCCTACCGGGTGAACCTCAGGGACGGCCAGCAGATCGAGATCGACAACCCGGACCAGCTGCCGGATCCGTCCCAGGTGATCTCCATCGAGGAGCCCCGCGTCAAGCTGGAGGTGGTGACGCCGCGGGAGTACCTGGGCGGGATCATGGAGCTCTGCCAGGAGCGCCGCGGCGAGTTCCGCCATCTGGAGTACCAGGTGGGGGACCGTGCCCTGCTCACCTACGACCTCCCCTTGGGAGAGATCATTCACGACTTCTATGACCAGCTGAAGTCCCGCAGCCGGGGATACGCCTCGATGGACTACGAGCTGGCCGGATATCGCGCCGAGCAGCTGGTCAAGCTGGACGTCCTGGTGGCTGGCAACTCGGTGGACGCCCTCTCCACCATCGTCCATCGCGGCCAGGCCCAAGGCCAGGGCAAGAGGCTGGTGCGGCGCATGAAGGAGGTGATCCCGCGCCAGCTCTTCGAGGTCGCTCTCCAGGCGGCCGTGGGGGGCAAGGTGGTGGCCCGAGAGACCATCCCCGCGCTGCGCAAGGACGTTCTGGCGAAGTGCTACGGGGGGGACATCACCCGCAAGCGCAAGCTGCTGGAGAAGCAGCGGGAGGGGAAGCAGCGGATGAAGCGGGTGGGCAGCGTGGAGATCCCCCAGGAGGCATTCATGGCGGTGCTCACGATTGACCGCTGAGGACTGTCCGGCTCCCCCCAGGTCCCTCTACGTCCACCTGCCGTTCTGCCGCCGGCGCTGCGCCTACTGCGACTTCGCCATCGCGGTCTCGGGTCCGGATCTGCAGGACCGATACCTCGACGCTCTCTTGGGGGAGCTGCATTCGGTGAGCCGTTCCGCAGCGGCGGTGGAGCCGCTGCAGACGGTCCACCTCGGCGGCGGCACCCCCTCTCTGCTTGGTCCAGAGCGGCTGGAGAGGCTCATCGAGGCGGTGGCGGCGGGCTTCTCGCTGGCGGAGGGCTGCGAGGTCACTCTGGAGGCCAACCCCGAGGAGGTGACCCCGGCCGTAGCGCGGGAGTGGGCCCGCATCGGGATCACCCGAGCCTCCCTGGGGATCCAGAGCCTCTCCGACCCCACTCTGCGCTGGCTGGGACGGGGCCACGATGCCGAGCTGGGCCTGAGCGCCCTGGGCTGGCTGCGCGAATCCGGCATCCCGCAGGTCAGCTGTGATCTCATCTTCGCCATCCCCGGCCAGTCCACCGCGGCCTTCCTGGACGGTTTGGACCGGGTGCTCCGCCTTCAACCCGACCACCTCTCATGCTATGAGCTGACGCTGGAGCCAGGTACCACCACCCGGAGGTTGGTGGACTCAGGTCGTTACCCCCCGGTTGCCGAGGCCGTGGCCCTGGAGCAGCTCCGGTCGGCCCGGGCTAGGTTGCTGGCGGCGGGCCTCATCCGCTACGAGGTGTCCAACTACAGCCGTCCCGGCTGCGAGTCCCGCCACAACCTCAACTATTGGAGGGGTGGCACCTACCTGGCGCTGGGGGCTGGAGCCCATGGATTCCTGGGGCGGCCGGCCGCGAGCGCCCTCGGTCTACCCGAGGGGGGGGGCGTGGGCGTCCGCTACTGGCACTATCGGGACGCCGCCACCTACGTGCGGGTCCTCGGCCAGGGCTCCTCAGGGATCCGGGACAGCGAGGAGCTGGACGACTCCCAGCTCCGTTTGGAGCGCCTGGCCCTTGGGCTGAGGCTCACCGAGGGGGTTGAGGTCGCAGGGGCCCAGCTGCTGGCGGCGTCCCGCAGGCTTGCCGCGCACGGCTGGCTGGAGGTGGAGGGCGAGAGGGTGAGGGCGACCCCTGAGGGCATGGAGATCCTGGACCGTCTCACTCTGGAACTGATCGCCGCCTGATCAACCTGGGGGCAGTCGCAGACCAAACACGTGGGGCATGAGGACGCCGAGGACGTAGCCGGCCAGGGCGGCCGCACAACCTACGCCCATCACCTGAACCGCGCCCCGCCAGAGCGGGTGTCCCACCACCTTGGACTTGGCGGCGCCTACAGCACCCAGCGCCAGCGCCGACAGGCCGAGGGACAACAGCACGGCGGCGATGCCTGAGAGGGCGACGTAGGGAACGATGGGGACGACCGAGCCGATAAGGAAGGTGACCCCCATCACCAGGGCATCTCGAACGGGATTCTCCTGATCCGTGCCTGCAATGCCGAGCTCCTTCTCGATGTGGGTCTGCTCCCAGAGACGGGGAAAGCGTGCCAGCTCCCGGCTGAGTCCCTCAGCGGTGGCGGCCGGAACCCCGCTCTCCACCAGGATCGCCACCATCTCCTCGTGCTCCTCCTGGGGTTGGGTCTCCAGCTCGGCGCGCTCCTGGTGGATGGCGGCCTGCTTCAGGTCTCTCTCCGCCACGGCGGCGAGGTAGGCCCCGGTCCCCATCGAGACCATCCCCGCCAGCGCGCCGGCGATCCCGGCGATGAGGATGGTGGTGTGCGAGACTGCGGCTCCCGCGGTGGCGGTGGCGACGCCCGTGGTCAGGCCCAGGGTGGTCAGCAGCCCGTCCTGCATGCCGAAGACCACCTCCCGGATGCTGGCTCGCCGGGCGAGGTCCTCGCGCGTGGTCTCGGTGGGATGCCGGACCCGGAAGGGGTTGAGCGCCTGGGCCCGGCCGGCGCGGGCGGGCTCCAGGTCGGGGGGAGTGCGCCTGGCCATGTCGCGATTCTATTTGCCGGAGGAGGAGCTGAACACCCGTGTTAGACTCCACTTAGCACTCCGAGTTGGCGAGTGCTAAGCAGAGGCAACCTCTGAGATCAAGGCCATGGACGGACGGAAAGAGCGCATTCTTCAGGCGGTGGTGTCCGACTACACCGAGACGGTGGTCCCGGTGGGCTCTCACGTGCTGGCCGCCCGGTACTTCATGGAGCTCAGCTCGGCGACCATCCGCAACGAGCTATCGGAGCTGGTCGACGACGGCTTCCTGGCCCAGCCCCACCCGTCCGCTGGGAGGGTGCCGACGGATATGGGTTACCGCTACTTCGTCGACTTCCTGCTGCCCCAGGAGATCGTCGACCCGGTGCTCCGACGCCAGGTGCGCCAGCGCTTCCTGGAGGTGGATCCGGACGTCGAGGCGATCCTGGAGCTGTCCGCGGCGACCCTCAGCCGGCTGAGCGACAACGTGGCCCTGGTAACCGGCCCGGCCGAGGGAAGCAGTCGGCTGGTGCGGGCCCAGCTGGTGTCGACCCGCCCAGGCCACGCCCTGGTGGTTGTGGTCGGAAGCGGTCGTCGAGCCCAGCAGCGGACCGTGGAGGTGGATCCGGCCCTGGACCAGGAGGGCCTCGACACCCTGACCGAGGTGCTGAACCGGGCAGGGGCCGGCATGACCGCGGACGAGCTTGAAGCCTTGACCATGCCCGGGGTGGTGCCGCGGGCGGTGGTCCTTGAGGTCGCGGCCGGGCTCCGTCAGCTCGAGAACCGGTCGGCACTGGTCCTGCATGACGGGGTGAGGAACCTGGTGCGCAACCCGGAGTTCGAGGACCCCAATCGGTTGCGGCTGGTGCTTGAGGTCCTGGAGGCCCAACGGATCCTGGCCGCGGTGGTGAGCCAGCTCGCGCCCCAGTCCGGAGTGCAGGTCGTGATCGGCCACGAGAACAGCCTGGAGGAGCTCCAGGATTGCAGCCTGGTGCTGGCCAGCTATCGTGTTGGCACCCAGCTCTGGGGCACCGTCGGCGTGGTCGGTCCCACCCGCATCCGCTACGCTCGGGTGGCCGCTCGGTTGCAGCTGATCTCCCAGGTGACCGGAGAGGCTCTCGCCCGGGTTCTGGCCTGAGCTGTGGACGTAAACCAGGAGGAGGCGCCCATGCCTGAGCCGACCGGCGAAGACCAGCCCGAGGTCCAGGGGACGGAGGAGGTGCCGACAGAGGCACCCGATCCGGTTGAGGAGCTGGAGCGGACGCGGGAGTCCTACCTTCGCCTGGCGGCCGACTTCGAGAACTTCAAGCGCCGTCGGGCGCTGGAGGCGCAGGAGCAGGCGCGGTATGGAGCGGAAAGCATGCTCCGGGCCATCCTGCCGGTGCTGGACAACCTGGCGCGAGCCTTGAGCCATATCCCTGAGGACGCCTCAGACGGACTGGCCGAGGGCCTGAGGCTCACGGTGCGCCAGCTGGAGGAGGCGCTGCGCTCCGAAGGGGTGGAGCGCATCGCGGCGGTGGGGGGGCCGTTCGACCCTCGGCTTCATGAGGCGGTCGCCACCGTGCCGGATCAACCGGCGGGCCAGGTGGTGGCCGAGTACCTGCCCGGCTACCGGCTGCACGATCGGGTGGTGCGGGCCGCTCAGGTCGCGGTGGGCGGGGGCCAGGGGCGGTCGGGTGGCGCGGCCGGTGAGGTTGGTTCCGGAGGGGAGCTGTTCGAGGCCGGGTCCGGCTGATGCCCCAGACGCGTCGGGACTACTACGAGGTCCTGGGGGTGGACCGCAGCGCCAGCCCGGAGGAGTTGAAGCGCGCCTACCGCACCCTGGCCATGCGCTACCACCCCGATCGCAACAGCGGGGACCCTGCCGCCGAGGAGCGGTTCAAAGAGGTGGGCGAGGCCTACCAGGTCCTCTCCGACCCGGCGCGCCGACGCCAGTACGACACGTTCGGGCAGGCGGGGGACGGATTCGGCTCGACGGGGGGCTTCAACTTCCAGTCCGCCTTCGACCTCTTCGACATGTTCTTCGGTGGGGGCCAGATGAACCGCGGCCGCAGCGGCCCCCGGCGCGGCGCCGACCTGCGCCTGCAGGTGAGCATCGGCTTCGAGGAGGCCGTAAGGGGGGTGACCCGCACCTTTGAAGTCACCAAGCCGGCCGCGTGCGAGGAGTGCGGCGGCAGCGGTGCCCAGAAGGGCACCTCGCCCACCACCTGCACCGAGTGCCAGGGACGTGGACAGGTCCAGAGGGTGCGGCAGTCGCTGCTGGGTCAGATGGTCACGGTGGAGCCCTGCCCGCGCTGCCGCGGCGAGGGGCAGGTGATCGAAGCTCCCTGTGCCGTCTGTCATGGGCAGGGGGTGGTCGACCAGCGCAAGTCGATCGAGGTCCAGATTCCTGCCGGGGTGGACAGCGAGATGCAGGTGAGGGTGCCCGGGGAGGGAGCCGCCGGACCGCGTGGAGGCGCCCCCGGAGATCTATTCCTGGTGATCAACGTGCGCCCGCATGACGTCCTCACCAGGCGAGGCATGACCATCCTGTACGACTGCCCGATCACGGTTTCTCAAGCGGCCCTGGGCGACACAGTTGAGGTGCCTACGGTGGACGGGCCGGCAACGGTCACCATCAAGCCGGGCACCCAGTACGGGGAACAGCTGCGAATCCCCGGAATGGGGGCTCCGGACCCGCGCACCGGACGGCGGGGCGATCAGGTGGTGAGACTGAGAGTGGTGATCCCCACCAAGCTCACCGAACGCCAGCGGCACCTGCTCCGCGAGCTGGCACCCCCCGATGGCAAGCCTCACCCCGTGCGCCGCGGATTCTTCGAGCACCTCAAGGACGCGATCGGCATCTGAGAGTGTTTGGCCGCCCCCGGGCAGGGGTATGGAAGATGTTGGGATTCGCGAATCTCCCGGCACTTGGAGAGCGGTTCACTTGAGTTGGGAGGTGATATTCGATGGCACGTTGGGATCCTTGGAGTGATCTCTTCAACTTGCAGAACGAGATGGCCCGTTGGGTCAACGAGGCCTTCTCCGGCACCCCACTTCTGACCTCGGGGAGCGGAAGGGGCACGAGTTCGGTGGCCCCGACCGCCTACCTGCCCCTGGACATCCGGCAGACCGACAGGGAGTTCCTGGTCGAGGCTTCCATCCCGGGCTTCAGCCCCCAGGAGGTGGAGATAACGGCCGACCAGGGCATTCTCACCCTGCGCGGCGAGCGGAAGACCGAGGGAAGCCACGGCGAGGGCACCTACCTCCGGCGGGAGCGCGCCAGCTACTCGTTCGTTCGCCAGCTCACCCTTCCTGCAGACGTGAAGGAGGATGAGATCCGGGCCACCTTCCAGAACGGGGTGCTCACGGTGCACCTGCCTCGCGTGGAGGCCCCGGCACCCCGGCGGATTCCGGTGGCCACCGAGGACCAGCCAGAGCCGCAGGTCCTGGAGGCCCCGGCCGCGCAGAGCTGACCGGTGCGGGGCGGCCGTCCTGGCCGCCCCGCCGCTCACCCCCCGGCCAGGGCGTCGGAGACGGCCGGTCGGAGGGACTCGGCCAACCGCTCCGGGCTGCGGACCATGAACGGCTCGTCCAGGAGATGCTGCCAGACCGTAGCGTCTGATCCGCCGATGGTGGGGTTGAAGTGGATGCGTGGCGAGAGGCGGGCATGCAGCCACAGCGCCTGGGCCGCGGAGCCGGGACGGGCAGGGTAGAAGGCGAGGTTGAAGCTGCCCACCCCCTCGGCCGCCAGCTGTTGAAGTGCAGCCGACATGCCTCGACCGAACTCCTCCAGGTCGGCCTGGGAGAGGTCCGAGATCAGGAACTTCCCAGGGAAGACCACCATCAGGTCGGAGACCACGCTTCGGGAGACGAAGGGGGTAAGCCAGGCGCTGTGGTGGCCCCGGCCGACCCAGCGCTCTCCGAGCTGGGACTCGGTCTCCACCAGCTCCTCCCAGTACGAGCGGCCGAACCGCCGGCGGTACCGCAGGCTGGCCGCCACCTCATCCTCGAGCAGTCGTCCGGGACGGTCGGTGGCGAACACCTGGAGGTGGGGGTGCACCTGGGTTGCGCCCGCCAGGGGCATGTAGTTCCAGGTGACCAGCCCGTAGTCGCGGCGCCGCAGGGTCCCCGGTGCCCCCAGGTAGCGCTGGGCCGCCCGCAGCCCGTCGACCAGGTGATGGGGCCGGATGTCCTCGGGAGCCAGG
This sequence comes from bacterium, assembly GCA_021816695.1. Taxonomy (GTDB): domain Bacteria; phylum Chloroflexota; class Dormibacteria; order Aeolococcales; family Bog-877; genus JAJYXT01. The sequence continues at coordinate 35,584 of JAKAXE010000014.1, forward strand.
AAGTGGGCCTGGGAGAGCACCACCACCGCGCTGCGCCGGTCGTAGGGGGAGATGTTCGGAAAGAGGACGGACTCCCCCTCGACCACCCGGAACGAGCCTTCCACGGGGGGGTCCAGGCGGGGGGTGACCACCAGCACCCGGTCCGGGCAGAAGGGGCAGTGGTGCCGGCTGGCAGCCACCTCGGCACTCAGATCAGGGCGGCGGAGGCGGAAGCCCTGGAAGTGGGCCACGCGACCACCTCGTCCGGTGAGTGGGTCTCGACGCAGCTCTACCCGGATGCGTACCCGCCGCGGGCCGCCATCCCCCTCGGGTGAAACGTAGATGCCGGTCCGCCACTGGTGGGAGAAGCGAACTGTCACCGGAGGGCACCCAACGGCGGGCCGAGCTCCCCGGCTCGGGCCAGGAGGAGCGTCACCGCCACCACTCCGGCGACCACCGTCCGGAGGTTACGTGGGCCCAGCGAGACCAGTGTGGAGCCGAGACTGCCCAGCTGGCCGAGCTCGCCTGGCGACCAGCCCCCCTCGGGGCCAATCAGCACCGCGGCGGGTCGCGAGGGATCATACGGAGCGGCGGTGAGCGACACGGCCTTCCCCTCCTGGTGGCAGACAAACAGTTGGGCATCCGGCTCCCGCACCCGTAGATGGTCCATGGCGGCGCCAAGCACCTCGGGCTCCTCCACCACGGGCGCCCGGCTCCGGCCCGCCAGCTGGGCCGCCTCTCCGGCGACTTTGTTCCACCTCCGATGCCGTCCCGCGCTCGCCTCCGGACCAGGACGGGGGACCGTGCGCTCGCTGAATACGGGCCAGATCGAAACCACCCCCAGCTCGGATGTGCGCTCGCAGACCTCGGTCATCCCCGATCCCTTGGGGATGGCCTGGACCAGGAGCAGTCGGCACTCTGGCTCACCTCGGGCCGGTTGCACCTCCACGACCCTTCCCCGGACGAGGGTGGATGAGACCTGGGAGAGTTCGACCAGCAGTTCCTGAGTGCCGTCAACTACCACCCGGATGGACTCACCCGGCCGGGCCCTCAGCACCCGAGCGAGATGCCAAGCCTGCTCCTCCCTCAGCTCCACCTCGCCCGTCGGCGTGAGCACGCCGCTCCCGGCCAAGTACACGGGCACCCGGAGATTTTAGTGCGAACACCCCGGTACTCGATCGGAGATGCGGCTGCCCGACCGGTCCGCTCCGTACGATGGGAATGTGGAGTGGCCAAGTGACAGCAAAACGCACCGGGTGGAGGTGGAACCGGGGGTGGAGTTGGCGGTGCACGAGGTGGGAAGCGGCCCACCGCTCCTGCTCATCCCGGGGCTCGGCACCGACCACCACGCGTTCGTCTGGAACATCTCCGACCTGGCCGCGTTCTGGCGCTGCCTGGTGCTCGACCAGCGCGGACTCGGGGACTCCGACGCCACTCCCGGCCCGTACACCATGGAGCAGCTGGCCGGAGATGCGGCCGGAGTGATCGCCGCTCTGGCGCCGGGCGGGGCCACCGTCTTCGGCGTGTCCATGGGTGGGATGGTGGCCCAGCACCTGGCCGCCCGACATGGGGAGCGGGTCAACTCCCTGATCCTGGGCTGCACCGGTCCCGGCGGCCGCTTGGCTGTGCGAGCCGACCCGGAGGACACCCGGCTGCTCCTGGGCGGGGACGCCCGGGATCCCGGTATGGCCTATCGGGTGGCCTGCCAGGTCCTGTACGAGCGCGGCTTCGCCGGATCCCACCCCGAGGTCATCGAGGACGCGGTGCGCTGGCGCGCCACACATCCGGTGCGCCCCGGGGTTTTCGCGGCCCAGTGGTCCGCCACGCGTCACCATGACATCGGCCCCTTGCTCTCCCGGATTTCCGCGCCTACCCTGCTGCTCCACGGCACGGCTGACCGGGTCATGCCCGCCGGAAATTCTTCGCGCTTGCACCAAGGGATCGCCGGATCGGTGGTGGAGTGGCTGCCTGGGCGCGGGCACATGTTTTTCCAGGAGGATCGGGCGACCACCCTCCGCCTCCTGCGGAAGTTTTTGGAACCCCGGGTGGCGAGCGGTCTCCGCTGAGCCGTGGAGCCTCATCGCACAGGGGGCACGGACGGATACAATCGGAGTTCGCGCTGGATCGGGTGAGGGCGCGCCATACGAGCCAAGGAGGAGAGGTCCACTGTCGGAAGTAAAGCTGCGGGAAGGGGAGTCCTTCGAGAGCGCTCTGCGCCGCTTCAACAAGAAGATCAAGCAGAATGGCATCCTCACCGAGGTG
>JAKAXE010000015.1 GCA_021816695.1 bacterium
TGCCACCGCCCTGGTACACCCGGACCCTGGCCACCGCCGTCTTGCGCCGGCCGGTGCCGTAGGCGTAGCCCTCGTGCTGGTCGTCGCTCAAAGTGGCAGAACCTCCCCACATTCGCCGAAGTGGATCGCCACCGGGCGCTGCGCCTGGTGGGGATGCTCGCCGTCGGCGTAAACCTTCAGCCTCTTGGCCTGCAGCTCCCCGAGGGTGTTGTGCTGCAGCATGCCTCGGACGGCCAGACGCAGCGGCGCCGTGGCATCGCGATCGACCACCTCGGCGTACGTCCGCTCCCGTCGACCGCCCGGGTAGCCGGTGTAGCGGTCGTAGATCTTCTCCGTGCGCTTCTTCCCCGTGACCTTGAGGCCTCGGGCGTTGACCACAACGACGTGGTCGGCACCCAATGCGTGAGGGGTGTAGTCCGGACGGTGCTTGCCCCGCAGGACGCGGGCGATGTTGACCGCCAGTCTTCCCAGGGTCTCTCCCTCGGCGTCCACCAGCCACCAGCGCTCATTCCCGGTGCTGACACCAGACGGGCTGAAGGTCGACTGGGCGATGCTGCTCATGCCGCGACTCCCTTGTGCACAGGCCAACGGTACTCCACCTGCCAGAGGTGCAGCCCGTGGGCGGGCGCAGCCCAGGGGCTTGCGGCTCTCGGGAGAGGCCTATCCAACCACTCCTGCAGGGTGGCGCCGGTGAGCCGCCCCGCCCCCACCGCGACCAGGCAACCCGCCAATGAGCGCACCATCCCGCGGAGGAAGGCATCCGCCCGGAACTCAAGGCGCAAGCCGTCCGCGGTCTCCGCGACCTCGGAGCGGTCCAGAACCCGGACCGTCGAACCACCCGCCGCAGGGCTGCCGCCGAAGGCGGCGAAGTCGTGCCGACCGAGCAGCCGCCGGGCGGCCGACCGCATCGGCACCAGCTCCAGGGAACCGGGCCGCTCCCACCAGTACATCCTCCCGACCGGCTGGGGCCGGGCCGCGGTGCGCACCAGGTAGCGATAGGTCCTCCGCCAGGCGTCGCGCCGGGGGTCAAAGCCGTCGCTCATCCGGGCCACCTCGACCACCCGGATATCAGCTGGCAGGAGCCGGTTGCAGGCCGTCCTCAGAGCCAAGGGGTCCCAGAAGCTCTCCAGCCGGACCCGAGCCACCTGGCCCAGGGCGTGGGCGCCGGCATCAGTCCGACCCGCGGCACTCACCGTCACCGCTTGACCTGTGGACCTCGCCAGGGACTCCTCCAGCTGCCCGGCAACTGTGGGCACCCCCGGCTGGCGCTGCCACCCGTGATAGGCGGATCCGTCGTAGGCCAGCCTGAGGCCATAGGTGAAGCGCTCGGGAGTCAATCCACAAGCTCCAGGATCACCACGGGAGCGCCATCGCCCGCGCGCGGGCCCTTGGCCACGATCCGGGTGTATCCGCCGGGCCGGTCGCGGAACTGATCGGCGTACTGGGTGAAGAGCTTTGCCGCCACCTCCTCCCGGGAGATCTGCCGAGCCACCTGCCGGCGATGGTGGACGTCGTCCACTTTGGCGGTGGTGACTAGCTTCTCCGCCCACCGCCGGACCTCCTTGGCCTTGGCCTCGGTGGTCTCGATCCGGCCGTGCTCGAAGAGCGCGGTGGCCAGGTTGCGCGTCAAGGCTTGCCGGTGGGCCGAGGTGCGGCCCAGCTTCCTGCCGGCCTTGAGGTGACGCATCCTAGCCGCGCTCCGCCGGCTGGAAGACCGAGTCGATCTCCGACTCCGGGACGAAACCCTTGGCCACCAACTTCTGCTTGATTTCGTCGAGCGACTTGGTGCCAAAGTTGCGCAGCGCCATGAGTTCCTCCAGGCGCATCGCCAGCAGGTCGCCCAGCTTGGTGATGTCATTCGCCTTGAGGCAGTTGAGGGCGCGCACGCTCAGCTCCAGCTCCTCGACCGGAACCTCGCTCAGCTTGCTCTTCTGGTCCGCCTCCCGCACCACCGCCTCGGTGGCGGAGCTGAGACTGTCACCGAAGCTGGTGAAGAGGCTCAGGTGGTGGCTGTAGTACTGGGCCGCCCGACTGACGGCCTCCACCGGGGTGATGGTCCCATTGGTCCACACCTCCAGGGTCAGCTTCTCCCAGTCGGTGTCCTGGCCCACCCGGGTCCGCTCCACGAGGAAGTTGGCCTTGTTGACCGGGGTGAAGATGGCGTCCACCGAGATCACCCCGATCGGCTGACCCTCGCGCTTGTTGCGCTCCGCCGGCGAGTAGCCTCGTCCCAGTTCCACTGTGAGGTCCATGCGCAGGGAAGACTGCGGTCCGTCCAAGGTGCAGATGTAAAGGTCGGGATTGGCGATGTCGGCATCGGCATTGGGGGTGATATCCGACGCCGTGACCCGCCGAGGGCCCTGCACGTCCAGGGTCAGGTGAGCCCCGTCCGGGTTGTGGCAGGTGAGAGCCAACTGCTTCAGGTTGAGCAGAATCTCACCCACGTCCTCCTTCACATGCTTGATGCTGGAGAACTCGTGGGCCACCCCCTCGATGGACACGGCGGTCACCGCGGCCCCGGTCAGGGATGACAGCAACACCCGCCGGAGGGAGTTGCCCAGGGTGGTGCCGTACCCCGCTTCCAGGGGTTCGATCTCAAAGCGCCCGTAGTCACGAGCGCTGGAAACTTCGCGGACCGTCGGTTCGATCGCAGTCTCTGGCATCAGCAGTGCGTTCCTTTCGTCTGGGGGCGCCGCCGCCCCGGGTTAGCGGGAGTAGAACTCGACGATGAGTTGTTCGTCGATGCTGGTCTCCATCTCCCCGCGCTCGGGGAGGCGAACCACATCGACCCGGAACTCGTCCGGGTAGAGACTGAGCCAGCTGGGAACCGCCTGGCCGGCCCTGAAAGCCACCGAACGGGTAACCGGCTCCTTCTCCTGGTGGCCGGGACGCACCCGCACCACCTGACCGGGACGGACCTGGTAGGAGGGAATGTTGACCACCTTGCCGTCCACTTGGAAATGCCGGTGGCTGACCAGCTGCCGCGCCTCCGCCCGGGAGCTGGCGAGGCCGGCACGGTACACCACGTTGTCCAGCCGCTGCTCCAGCATCTGCAGCAGCGCCGTGCCGGTGACCCCCTTGCTCGCCGAGGCCCGCTCAAAGTAGTTGCGGAACTGGGTCTCCAACACGCCGTATACCCGCCGCCCGCGCTGCTTGGCCCGGAGCTGGATCCCATACTCGCTGATCCGGCGCCTGCGGGCCAGCCCGTGCTGCCCTGGCGGCGTGGCATTGCGCTTGGTGAAGGTGCAGCGGTCGCCCACGCACTTCTCCCCCTTGAGGAAAAGCTTCACACCCTCGCGCCGGCAGAGCCGGCAGACCGGGTTGTGCGGATTGGCCATCGCTCAGACCCGCCGCCGCTTGGGCGGGCGGCAACCGTTGTGAGGAATGGGGGTGACGTCGACGATCGCAGTGATCTCCAGCCCGGCGGCCTGCAGGGAGCGGATGGCCGCCTCCCGGCCCGATCCCGGGCCCTTCACCAGCACCTCGATCGACTTGAGCCCGTGTTCCATGGCCCGCTTGGCCGCAGCCTCGGCGGTCAAGCCCGCCGCGAACGGGGTGCTCTTCCGCGAGCCCTTGAAGCCCGACGACCCGGCGCTCCCCGAGGCGATGGTGTTGCCCTGGGGATCGGTGAGCGTCACGATGGTGTTGTTGAAGGTGCTGAGTACATGCGCCTGCCCCACGGCGATGTTCTTGCGCTCTCGCCGTCGAGTCCGGACCACCTTCTTCTTCTTCGCCAATCAGCCTCCTACTCGGAACCACCGGGGCAGCCCCGGGGAACCCCTACTTGCCCTTCTTCCGCCGTACGCCCACGGTCTTGCGCGGACCCCGCCTAGCCCGGGCGTTGGTCCTGGTGCGCTGCCCGCGAACCGGCAGCCCACGCCGATGCCGCAGTCCGCGATAGGTCCCGATCTCCATCAGGCGCTTGATGTTGAGCGCCACCTGCCGGCGCAGGTCGCCCTCCACCTTGCCCGGGAGCTCCTTGGCCACCACATCCCGGAGCCGGCTCACCTGTGCCTCCGAGAGCTGCCCCGACTTGATGTCGGGATCGATCTGAGCTATGCGCAGCACCCGCTGGCTGGTGGTCAGCCCGATCCCGTAGACGTAGGTGAGGGCTATCTCGATCCGCTTGTCCCGCGGGAGGTCGACTCCGGCGATCCTGGCCATCTGCGCCTACCCCTGCCGCTGCTTGTGCTTGGGGTTTTCGCAGATCACCCTGACCGTGCCGGCACGCCGGATCACCTTGCACTTGGTGCATATCCTCTTCACCGAGGCCCGGACCTTCACTGCCAGCTCCTTAAATCGCCTTCAGACAACCCTGGCCAGGATCCTGCCCCGTCCCGGGTCGGTGGCCGACACCTCGATCACCACCCGGTCCCCGGGGAGAAGCCTGACGCTCGCCAGGCGCGCCCGGCCGGCCGCGTGCGCCACCACCTTGGCCCCACCCGCCAACTCAACCCGGTAGAGCGAGTTGGGCAGCGACTCAAGGACCCGACCCTGGACCTGTCCGGGGTCAATCATGGTGAAGGGCGCACGAAACCAAACCAGGTTCAGCCCGCTGAGAGTATATCCGATCGAGCGCTTTGGGGGGGGCGGTCAACCTGCAGCCCCAGGCAACGCGGTGAGCACCAGGGGCCCGTCCGCTGTGACCGCCAGGGTGTGCTCGAAGTAGCAGGACCGGCGTCCGTCGGCGGTCACCACCGTCCAGCGGTCCGGACGCACCAGGGTGGCCGCCTGGCCCTCGTTGACGATCGGCTCGATGGCCAGGCACAGCCCCGGCTTGATCTCCAGCCCACGGCCGGAGCGGCCGAAGTTGGGGACCTCGGGGTCCTCGTGCATGTCCCGGCCGATGCCGTGCCCGGTGTACCCCCGGACGATGGAGTAACCGTGAGCCTCGACATGCTGCTGGACCGCCGCTCCGATGTCCCCCAGCCGGTTGCCCGGCTGGGCCATCTGGATGCCCCGGCCCAGCGCCTCCCGGGTCACCTCGATGAGGCGAGCCCCTTCGGGGTCCGCCTGCCCGCAGGCCACGGTCAAACCGGCGTCCGCCCACCACCCCTTGTAGATCAGCCCGCAGTCCAGGCTCACCAGGTCTCCGGACCGGAGCTCCCGGGGTCCAGGGATGCCATGCACCACCTCCTCCTCGACGGAGACGCACAGATGCTTGGGGAACCCGTCGTAGCCGAGGAACCCCGGGAAGCTCTGCCGGCGGCGGATCTCACGATTGGCGATCCGATCCAGGTCATCTGTGGTCATGCCGGGCTGCACTGCTTCCGCCAGCAGCGCCAGCACCTCGGCCAGCCGCCACCCTGCCTCGCGCATGAGGGCGATCTCGTCGTTGCGCTTCAGGGTGATCAACCGATCGCCTGCACCAGAGCCCGGTTGACGTCCTCGACGCTGGCACAGCCATCCACCCGGACCGTCGGGACCAGGTTGCCCAAGTACTCCAGCACCGGTTCGGTCTGCTCCCGGTACACCCGCAGCCGCTCCTTGATGATCTCCGGAGTGTCGTCCTCGCGCCGTTCCTCGGTGGCCCGCCGGGAGAGCCGGGCGACCAGCTCCTCCTCGGGGACCTCCAGGACCGCCACCAGGTCGATCGGAGCATCCATCTTCTCCAGTAGCTCCTGGAGGGCCCGGGCCTGAGCTACGGTTCGGGGGAAGCCGTCCAGAACGAACCCGCGAAGCTCGCCGTTCTCCTCCAGCCGGTGGCGAATCATGTTCACGATCAGCTCGTCAGGCACCAGCTTGCCGGCCGCCATGTAGTCGGAGGCGAGGTGCCCCAGCTCGGTCCCCGCCGCCCGGTGCTGGCGCAGCATGTCCCCGGGGGCGATGTGGTCTAGGTCGTACCTCTCCCGGAGCAGCTCCGCCTGAGTCCCCTTGCCCGACCCGGGAGCGCCGAAGATGATCAGCCGCCGCCGCAGTCCCTGCCCTCCCATCAGCACCCCTCAGCGAATGAATCCCCGATACTGGCGCATGAGCAGCTGCGTCTCCAGCTGCTTCATGGTGTCGAGCGAGACTCCCACCACGATCAGGATAGCGGTGCCCCCCAGGTACAGCCCCTGGCTCAACTGCTGTCCGGTTAGGTAGGCGGCCAGCAGCGGCACCACCACGGTGATGAGGCCGAGGAACACCGCCCCCGCCAGGGTGATCCGGCTCATCACCCGGGCCAAGTAATCGGCCGTGGCCCGGCCCGGCCGGATGCCCGGGATGTAGGTGGCGCTCTTCTTCAGGTCATCGGCAGCATCCTCGGGGTCGAAGGTGACGGCGGTGTAGAAGAAGGTGAAGCCCATGATCAGGCCGAAGTAGAGGACCTGGTAGATGACGTTGAAGAGGACATCAGGGCCGGTGGGCGTCCAGTAGGTGTGGAACCAGGTGGCGATCTGCCCCACCACTCCGCCGGTCTGACCCGCTGGAGGCAGGAAGAAGTTGCTGAAGATCTGGGGGAAGAACATGATGGAGATGGCGAAGATGATGGGGATCACCCCGGCCTGGTTCACCCGCAGAGGCAGGAAGCTGCTCCGCCCCTGGTAGACCTGACGCCCCACCACGCGCTGCGACGACTGGATGGGGATCTTGCGTGTCGCCTGCTGGACGAAGATGATCCCCGCTGCCAGCACGATGGCGATCACGGCGAGGGCGAAGATGGTGAAGGTTTGCGCCTGCCCGCCGTTGGTGAAGGAGATCACGGTGTTGGGGATCTGGGCCAGGATGCCGGCCATGATGATGATCGACACCCCATTCCCCAGGCCGTACTCGGTGATCAGCTCGCCGAACCACATGATGATCACCGTGCCTCCGGTCAGGATCACGATGATCCCCAAGGTCTCGGCGATGGAGATGTTGGAGGGCAGGATGGAGAGTCCCTGGAAGCTGTAGCTCTCAAAAAGGCGGGTGTAGCCAAACGCCTGGAGCAGGGCCAGGGCAACTGTGAGGTAGCGGGCGTACTGGGTGAGCCGCCTCCGACCCAGGTCCCCCTCCTTGGAGAGCTCCTTGACCCGGGTCGAGATGACCGTCATCAACTGCATGATGATGGTGGCGTTGATGTAGGGATTAAGCCCCAGGGCCACGATTGAGATCCCGGCGCTGCTGCCTCCGGTGGAAACTCCACTCCCCGAGAAGAGGTTGATCAGGCCGAGCAGGCTGTTGTTCTGGTAAAGCTGGCGCAGGGCCACCGTGTTGACCCCGGGGATGGTGATCACCGCCAGCATGCGGAAGACCACCAGGAGGCCGATGGTGATGAGGAGCTTGCGCCGTAGCTCCGGGACCTGCATGGCGGCGCGCAGCGCCCCGAACAGGTTCATGAGTCGGTGTCCGCGGCCTCCTCACCGGCGGCGGGCGCCGGCAGGATCACCTCACCGCCCGCCTTTTGCACCGCCGCGATCGCCGCACCACTGGCAGCGTCCACCCTGACCTTGAGCGCCGGTATGGCGGCCGAGCCGCCGGCCAGGAGCTTGACCGGGGCGCCCGAGCGCCGCACCAGCCCGGCCTTGCGCAGACCCTCCTGATCGACCTCGGTACCGGCCTCGAAGCGGGCCAGCTTGGCCACGTTGACCACCTGGTACTCCGTGCGGAAGCGGTTGTAGAAGCCCCGCAGCTTGGGCACCCTCTGGGTGAGCGGCATCTGCCCACCCTCGAATCCCCGGGGAAGGCTCCAGGAACTCCGGGCACCCTGCCCCTTCTGACCCCGACCGGCGGTCTTGCCGCCGCCCGCTGAGCTACCGCGCCCGACCCGCTTGCGCGACTTGCGGCTACCCCGCGAGGGCTTGAGCTCGTCGATCCTCACTTGGCCTCCTCCGCCTCGGCGGCTGCCGCCACCTCCTCCACCGTCACCAGGTGGCGCACCGTGGCCACCATCCCACGTACTGACGGGGTGTCAGGATGCTCCACCACCTGGTGCAGCCGTCGCAGCCCAAGGGCGGCGATCGTGCGCTTCTGGTTGGCGGCGTAACCGATGGCGCTCTTAGTCCAGGTCACGCGCAACATGGGGTCAGCCAACCTCCACCACCGGAGTCGCAGCCGGCTCCACCCGCAATCCCAGCTCCGCCACCGTCTTGCCCCGGAGCCGGGCCACGGTCTCCGCGGTGCGCAGGCTCTCCAGGGCGACGATGGTGGCCCTCACGGTGTTGATGGGGTTGTCGCTCCCCAGCGACTTGGTGAGAATGTCCTTGATCCCGGCCAGCTCAACTACGGCTCGCATCGCCCCGCCGGAGATGACCCCCGTCCCTGGCGAGGCGGGACGGAGCAACACCCGGGCCGCCCCCTCCTTGTGCAACACGGCGTGGGGGATGGTCCGACCCACCATCGGCACCGAGATCATGTGCTTCTTGGCGTCCTCGACCCCCTTGCGAATCGCCTCGGGCACCTCCCCGGCCTTGCCCAGCCCAGCCCCCACCCGGCCGGCACCGTCGCCGACCACCACCAGGGCGCTGAAGGAGAAGCGCCGCCCCCCCTTGACCACCTTGGCCACTCGGTTCAGGCTGACCACCCGCTCAGCGAATTCCCCTCGGGACTCGCGCTCGGACCGGCTCATGTTCATGCTCACGCTCTTGTCCTCAGAATTCCAGCCCGGCCTCGCGGGCAGCCTCGGCCAGAGCCTGAACCCGTCCGTGATAGAGGTACCCGCCCCGGTCGAAGACCACCTGGGTCACTCCAGCTGCTCGGGCGCGCTCTCCGATCAGTCGCCCCACGGCCGCCGCCGTCTGGCGATTGCACCCCGAGACGCCCGCCGCCGCCTCAACGCTGCTGGCCGCCACAACGGTGCGTCCCTGGCTGTCGTCCACCACCTGAGCGTACAGGTGGCGCAGGCTCCGGTGAACGCAGAGCCGGGGACGCGCGCCGGATCCCTGGACCCGCCGCCGAACGCGGCGATGGCGCCGCGCCCTGGCCTGCTCACGCTCCGCGAAACTCATATCAGCCCTTTGCTCCCTTGCCGCTCTTGCCAGCCTTGCGCCGGACCACCTCTCCCCGGTAGCGGACACCCTTGCCCTTGTAGGGCTCGGGCCGCCGGGTGGCACGGATCCGGGCGGCCATCTGACCGACCGCCTCCTTGTCGTTGCCCAGCACCGCCACCCGCGTGGGTTCCGGCACCTCGATCTTGACCCCCTCGGGCGGGGCGATCCGGATCGGGTGAGAGTATCCCAGAGCAAGCTGCAGGTCGGTTCCCTGGAGGCTGGCCCGGTAGCCAACTCCCACCAGTTCCAGCTCTCGCCGGAAGCCGGTGGTCACCCCGGCGACCATGTTGGCGATCAGGGTGCGGCTCAGGCCGTGGAGCGAACGGTGTGGCGCCGAGTCCGTCGGCCGCTCGACCAGAACCGATCCGTCCTCCAGTCGAGCCGAGATCGGATGAGGGAGCACCCGCTCCATCTCGCCACGCGGCCCGACGACCTTCACCCGGTCCCCGGTGATGGTGACCGAGACCCCCGCGGGAACGGCGATGGGATGCTTGCCAATCCTGGACACTAGCTTCTACCAGACCTCCGCCAGAACCTCGCCGCCGATCCCCAGCTGGCGGGCGCGCCGGCCGGACATCACCCCCTGAGAGGTGGACACCACCGCTACGCCCATGCCGCCCAGCACCCTCGGCAATTGATCCCGTCCGCGGTAGACGCGCAGCCCGGGGCGACTCACCCTGCGGATGCCCTGCAGTACCCGCTGCGACTTGGGGGCGGCCTTGAGCTCTACCCAGAGGATCTGATGAGGCGAATCACCCTCGACGCCGAACGCCGCCAGGTAGCCCTCCTCATGGAGCACCCGAGCCACCTCGGCCTTCAGCTTGCTGGCCGGCATCTCCACCCGCCTGTGCCCGGCGAGGTTGGCGTTCCGCAGCCGGGTGAGCATGTCCGCGATCGGGTCAGTCATCATCGGCGGTCACCAACTGGACTTGCGCACCCCGGGGATCTGCCCCTGGGACGCGTGGATGCGGAAGCAGATGCGGCACAGCCCGAACTTGCGCATGTACCCTCGGGGCCGCCCGCAGAGATTGCAGCGAGACCGGGCCTGCACCGGGAAGCGGGGTGCCCGCCGGCTGGCCATGATCTTCGACTTCTTCGCCAACTCCGCCTCCTTCGCTAGCGCCTGAAGGGCATGCCCAGCCCGGCCAAAAGGCTGCGCCCTTCGGCATCGGTGCTGGCGGTGGTAACGATGGTGATCTCCAGCCCACGCAGCTTGTCGATCTTGTCGTAGTCGATCTCCGGGAACACCAGCTGCTCCCGCAGACCGAGGGTGAGGTTGCCGTGGCCATCGAAGTGGGTGGTCAAGCCGCGGAAGTCCCGGATCCGCGGCAGGGCGACGCTGATGAGGCGGTCCAGGAACTCCATCATGCGATCGCCGCGCAGCGTCACCTTGAGCCCGATCGGCATCCCCGCCCGCAGCTTGAAGGCGGCCACCGACTTCCTGGCCTTGCGCACCGCCGGCTGCTGGCCGGTGATCACCCGGAGGTCGTTGGTGGCCGCATCCAGCGCCTTGGCGTTCTGGACGGCCTCGCCAACTCCCACGTTGACCACGACTTTGTCCAGCCGAGGGACCTGCATGACGTTGAGGTAGCCGAACTCGGCGATGAGCGCCGGGACGACGGTCTCCCGGTAGCGCTCCACGAACCGCGGCCTGGTCGCTGTGCTCATGCTCTCGGGGCCCTCAGGTAGGGCTCGTTGCAACGCTTGCAGAAGGGCACCATCCGCTCCCCCTCGACCCGGTGTCCGAGGCGCGTCGGGCGATCACACTTGGGGCAGACCAGCTGCACGTTGCTGTACGCCAGCGGCGCCGGGAAGTCGATGATCCCGCCCTGGAGCGCAGTGGTGCCGCCACGCTGCTGACCGGAGCGCTGGTGGCGCTTGCGAATGTTCACCCCCTCAACGACAATCCGCCGATCCGCGGAGAGCGTGCGCTGGACCACCCCACGCTTGCCCCGCTCGGAGCCGGCGATCACTACCACGGTGTCGCCAGAGCGGATGTCTAGGGGTCGGGACGAACCCACCTCGGCCGGTCTCCGCCGCCTGGGCATCAGAGGACCTCCGGAGCGAGGGAAACGATCTTCATGAAGTTGCGCTCCCGCAGCTCCCTGGCCACGGGACCGAAGATCCTGGTTCCCCGCGGATTGTTCTGCGGGTTGATGAGCACGGCGGCGTTGTCGTCGAAGCGGATCCTGGTCCCATCGGGCCGGCGGTACTCCTTCGCCGTCCGGACCACCACCGCCTTCACCACGTCGCCCTTCTTCACCCCGGAGTTCGGCTGGGCGACCTTGACGGCGGCAACGATGATGTCACCCAAAGAGGCGTAGCGACGGTACGACCCGCCCAGCACACGGATGCACAGGATCTCCCGGGCACCGCTGTTGTCAGCCACTTTGAGCACCGTCTCCTGCTGGATCATCGGTCAGCGCGCCCGCTCCACAATCTCCACCACGCGCCACCGCTTGGTGCGGCTGAGGGGCCGGGTTTCCATGATCCGCACCCGGTCTCCATTCCGGCACTCGTTGACCTCGTCGTGGGCCTGGAAGCGCCGCCGCCTGCGCATCACTTTGCGATACAGGTTGTGAGCGCGCAGGTCCTCGACCTGCACCACCACCGTCTTGTCCATCCGGTCGCTCACCACGACGCCGACACGGACCTTGCGCCGTGCCCGGGCTTCGGCTTCTTCTACCATCAGCCCTCCTCCGCCAGGTCCGTGAGCCGCCGCGCCCGGAGCAGGGTCTCCACCCGGGCTATCCCCCGCCGAATCTCCCGGATCCGGCGGTGTTGCTCAAGCTGTCCGGTGGCCCGCTGCAGGCGTAGCTGCAGCAGCTCCTGCCGGCGCTCACCCACCAGCTGCTCCAGGCCCAGGTCGTCCTGCTCCCGGAGAAGCTGGAGCTCCTCCTGATGCTTGCTCACGCCCCCACCTCCGCCGCTTCCGATCCCTCACGGACCACGAAGCGGGTCTTGACCGGCAACTTGTGGGCCGCCAGCCGCATCGCCTCCCGGGCCACGTCGGGCTCAACCCCATCCATCTCGAAAAGGATCCTGCCGGGGCGAACCACCGACACCCACCCCTCGGGGCTGCCCTTGCCCGAGCCCATCCGGGTCTCGGCCGGCTTCTTGGTGATCGGCTTGTCGGGGAAGATGCGGATCCATATCTTGCCGCCACGGCGCACATGGCGGGTCATCGCCCGCCGGGCGGCCTCGATCTGCCGGTTGCTCATCCAGCAGGCCTCCAGCGCCTGCAACCCGTAGGGGCCGAACGCCAGCGTGGCGCCGCGGTAGGCGGTCCCGGCACGGCGTCCGCGGTGGACCTTGCGGTGACGGGGTCGGCGGGGGATCAGCATCTCAGCTGTCCCCTGCTTCGGCGGGAGCGTCCGCCTTCCGAGAGGTCCGCTTCGGCTTGGGGGCGATCTCGGTGGCCGTCGCTGGGGCGGCCGCCTTGCGCGCCACCCGGCGCTTCGGTGCCGCAGCCGCCTCCGCATCCGCCACCGTGGGCGGCTCCTCCGGGGCGGGCGCCACCTCCACCACCACCGCAGCCTTGTCCAATGCCTCGGGCTCAGCGGCCACGGCCTCGGGCGGCGCCAGGGAGTCCAGGGCAGGCTCTGCCTCCGGCACCGGAGGCGCCTCGACCGCGCGCGGCGTGGGCCGGGCCGCCGCGGCGGCCGCCTCAGGAGCCACGGTCTCCGTGGGGAAGTCGCCGCGGTAGATCCAGACGCTGACCCCGATCTGCCCGGAGGTGGTCTTAGCCTCGGCCTGGCCAAACTCCACGTCGGCACGCAGCGTGTGCAGCGGTACCCGGCCGTCCCGATCCCACTCGCGTCGGCTCATGTCGCCGCCCCCGAGCCGGCCGGAGACCTGGATCTTCACCCCCTTGGCCCCAGCGCGCATCGAGCGCATCACCGACTGCTTCACCGCCCGCCGGAACGCGATGCGCTTCTCCAGCTGCCCGGCGACGTTCTCCGCCAGGAGCCGGGCGTCCAGCTCAGGCGTCTTGATCTCCTGAATGGTGACCCGCACCTTCTTGCCAGAGATGCGCTCCAGATTGTCCCGCAGCGCGTCCACGGCGGCCCCGCTGCGACCGATCACGATCCCCGGCTTGGCGGTGTGGATGACGACCGTCAGCTGGTTGGCCGATCTCTCCGTCTCGATCCGGGCCACGCTGGCGTTCTTCAGCCGCCCCATGATCAGCTGGCGCATGGCCAGGTCTTCCTGGAGAAGCTTGGTGTACTCCGGTCCGCTGGCGTACCAGCGCGCGTCCCAGTTGCGATAGACGCCTAGGCGGAAGCCGTTGGGATGGACCTTCTGTCCCACTTCCCTACCTACTCCTCCTCGGCCTCATTGCTGGCACTCTCCACAGACGCGGAACGCGCCGGCCGGACTCGGGACCGCGAGGCCCGCTCGAGGCTGTCCTCGACAGTCGCCCGGAGATGACACGTCCTTTTGAAGATCGAAAACGACGAACCGCGCGCCCGGGGCCGGAAGCGCTTGATGATGGGGCCCCCATCGACCTCCAGCCGAACCAGCCGCAGACGGTCGCGGTCCAAGCTGAAGTTGTTCTCGGCGTTGGCGGCGGCCGAACGAACCACCTTGCCCACGTCCTGGGCTGCCGCCTGAGGCATGAAGGATAACACGGTGAGGGCCTCCTCCACCGCCATTCCTTCGACTACGTCGGCTACCAACCTGGCCTTCCGAGCCGGCACCCGGACCCACTTGGCGGTCGCTGTCACCTGCATTCCTGGCCCGCCTACTTGAGCGCCGAGCTGCGCTCGGTGTGATGGCCGTGGCCGCGGAAGCGGCGGGTGGGCACGAACTCCCCCAGCTTGTGGCCGACCATGGCCTCGGTGACCAGGACCGGGACGTGCTTGCGCCCGTCATGGACGGCGAGCGTGTGCCCCAGCATCTCCGGGAAGATGTCGCTGCGTCGCGACCAGGTTCGGATCACCCTCCGCTCCTTGGAGCGGTTCATCTCGATGACCTTCTTCAGCAGCGAGGGGTCGCAGAAGGGCCCCTTCTTGACGGATCTGCTCATCCTGCTACTTGCGTCTCCTTCGCACGATCATGGCGTCCGTCGCCTTGTTGTTGCGGGTCCGGTGCCCCAGCGCCGGCTTACCCCAGGGTGTCTGGGGGTGGCCACCCGGACCGGAGCGCCCCTCTCCACCCCCATGGGGGTGATCGAAGGGATTCATCGTCGATCCACGGACCGACGGACGCACCCCGCGCCAGCGGCTCTTGCCCGCCTTCCCCACAACCTCATTGGAGTGGTCCGAGTTGCCCACCTGCCCGATGGTGGCCCGACAGCGGACGTCGATCAGTCGCACCTCCCCGGAGGGCATCCGCAGTTGAGCGTACTTCCCCTCCTTGGCCACCAACTGGGCTCCCACCCCGGCGCTCCGCACCAGCTGCCCGCCCCGGCCGACCTGCACCTCCAGGTTGTGCAGGGTGGTGCCCAGGGGGATGCGCGCCAGCGGAAGGGAATGCCCGGGCCTGATCTCGGCCTTTTCGCCGGCCATGATCGAGTCGCCCACAGAGAGCCCGTCGGGAGCCAGGATGTACCGCTTCTCCCCGTCTCGGTAGCTGACCAAGGCGATCCGGGCGCTGCGATTGGGGTCGTACTCGATGGCCGCCACCCGCCCTGGGACATCCAGCTTATCGCGCCGGAAGTCGATGATCCGATACATCCGCCGGTGGCCCCCGCCACGGTGGCGCACGGTGACGCGGCCGCTGGCGTTGCGGCCGGAGTGCTTCTTGAGAGACACCGTTAGGGAGCGCTCCGGCCCCTTGCGCGTCACTTCCTCGAAGGAGCTGACGCTCATGAACCGGCGCCCGGGGGAGGTGGGGTCGTAACGCTTCACCGGCATCTCACACCCCTTCGAACAGGTTGGCGATGGTCTCGCCAGGGGCCAGCGTGACCACGGCCTTCTTCCAGTCCCGGCTGCGGCCGACCACACGGCCGCCCCGCCGCATCCGAGTCCTCACCTTGCCCTTGACCACCATCACGTTGACGGTGGCGGCGCGAACTTTGAAGGCCTGCTCCACCGCCTGCTTGACCTCGATCTTGTTGGCGCTGCTGGCCACCTTGAACACATAGCGGCGCTGCGCCATCCCGGCGTAAGACTTCTCGCTGATCACCGGGCGCAGGATGATCTCGGATGGCTGCTTCATCCGAGATGCTCCACCACCAGGTCGAGGGCCGCCCGCCGGAAGATCAGGGTGTCGGCCACCATGACGTCGCGGACCCCGAGGTTGCTCGCGTGGATCACCTTCAGCTGGGGGATGTTGCGAGCCGAGAGCTCCAGGTTGGGGTCCCTACCCTCCACCACCAGGAGCACCCGCCGCCCGGCGCCAGCCTGGTCCAGGAAGGCGGCCATCTGCCGCGTGCGCGGAGCGTCGAAGTGCAGCTCGTCAGCCACCTGAATGGCGCCATCGCGGGCCTTCGCCGAGAGGGCCGCGCGCAGTGCCAGCCGCCGCTGCTTGCGGGGCATGGCCAGGGCGTAGGTGCGCGGAGTGGGGCCGAAGACGGTGCCACCGCCGCGGTAGTGAGGAGCCCTGATGGACCCCTGGCGGGCACGCCCCGTTCCCTTCTGGCGGTATGGCTTCCTGCCCCCCCCGCTCACCTCGCCCCTGGTCTTGGTGTCATGGGTGCCCTGGCGGGCACCGGCCATCTGGCGCACGACCGCCTGGTGCAACACCCCCTGGTTGACCTCCTGCCCGAAGACCGCCGAGGGCAGCTCGTAGTCGCCCCTCTGGTCTCCCTCGGGGCCGCGCACAACCGCAGTCGCCATCAGCGCTGCCCCCGGGGCTTGCGGATCCGCGGCCGGGAGCTGCGCACCATGAGGATTCCGCCGTTGGCCCCGGGCACCGCCCCCTTCAGCAGCAGCAGATTGCGCTCGGCGTCGACCCGGAAGACCTCCAACCTCTGCACCGTGGTGCGCCGATCCCCAAGGTGCCCGGCCATCTTTAGGCCGGGCAGGGTGCGCGCGGCGTCCACCGACCCGACCGACCCGGGCTGGCGAATGTTGTGGCTCCCGTGAGTCACCGGCCCCCGACCAAAGTTGTGCCGCTTGTGCTGTCCGGCAAAGCCCTTGCCCTTGCTGACCCCGGTGACATCCACCTCCGCCCCGACCTCGAAAGCGGCCACGGTGAGGACTTCGCCGGCCTCCGAGGCTGCGGCCCCGCGGACCTCCCGGAGGTGGCGCTTGGGGTCCACCCCCGCCGCCTCGAAATGCCCGGCCTGCGCCCGGTTCACCGCCCGTCGCCGGACCGGACCAAACCCGATCTGAACCGCCTCGTAGCCGTCCGCGGCCGCGGTCTTCACCTGGACCACCGGGCAGGGCCCTGCCTCGAGCACGGTGACCCCGAAGCAGCGGCCATCGTCCCCGAAGACCTGGGCCATCCCCACCTTGCGGGCCAGCAGGGCGGTCGTCATCAGAGCTTGATCTCGATGTTGACGCCGCTGGGCAGGTTGAGATGCATCAGCGCGTCGACCACCTTGGGATTGGGATCGAGAATGTCCAGGATCCGCTTGTGGGTCCGCATCTCGAACTGCTCTCGCGAGTCCTTGTCGATGAAGGGTCCGCGGATCACCGTGTACTTGTTGATCTCCGTAGGCAGCGGCACCGGACCCATCACCTCGGCCTGGTTCCGAGCCGCGGTCTCCACGATGCGAGCCGCCGCCTGGTCCAGGACCCGGTGGTCATAGGCCTTGAGCCGGATCCGAATGCGCTGTGCCATCTTTGCTCTCTAACCGATTCCCTGCGGACTACTTATCGATCTTGGTGACGACGCCGGCGCCCACGGTGCGGCCACCCTCGCGGATGGCAAACCGCATCCCCTCCTCCACCGCGACCGGGGTGATGAGAGAGACCTTGAGCTCGACGTTGTCGCCTGGCATGACCAGTTCACGCCCCTCCGGGAGGGCCACCTGTCCGGTGACGTCGGTGGTGCGGATGTAGAACTGGGGGCGGTAGTTGCTGAAGAAGGCGGTGTGCCGGCCACCCTCGTCCTTGCTGAGGACGTAAACCTGAGCCTCGAAGTCGGTGTGGGGACGCATGGTCCCGGGCTTGGCCAGGACCTGGCCGCGCTCGACCTCGTCCCGCTTGATCCCCCGAAGGAGGCAGCCACAGTTCATGCCCGCCTCCCCCTGGTCCAGCAGCTTGTGGAACATCTCGACCCCCGTCACCACCGTCTTGGAGGTGTCGCGGATTCCGACGATCTCCACCTGGTCGTTCACCTTGACCAGACCGCGCTCGATCCGGCCGGTGACCACCGTGCCCCGGCCTTCGATCGAGAACACGTCCTCGATGGGCATCAGGAAGGGCTGGTCAATGGGACGCTCCGGCACCGGGATGTAGGTGTCCACGGCCTCCATGAGCTGACGGATCTGCTCCTCGGCGGCGGGGTCGCCCTCCAGCGCCTTCAGGGCCGAAACCCGGACCACGGGGATGTCGTCGCCGGGGAAGTCGTACTTGCTGAGGAGCTCCCGCACCTCGAGCTCGACCAGCTCCAAAAGCTCCTCGTCATCTACGGCGTCCACCTTGTTGAGCGCCACCACGATGTAGGGCACCCCCACCTGCCGGGCCAGCAGGATGTGCTCCCGGGTCTGGGGCATCGGCCCGTCGGTCGCCGCCACCACCAGGATCGCCCCGTCCATCTGGGCGGCGCCGGTGATCATGTTCTTGATGTAGTCGGCATGGCCCGGGCAGTCCACATGGGCGTAATGCCGGGTGGCGGTCTCGTACTCCACGTGCGAGGCGGCAATGGTTATGCCTCGGGCCTTCTCCTCGGGGGCGTTGTCGATGGTGTCGAACGCCCGGAAGTCAGCCAGACCCGTCTCCGCGAGCACCTTGGTGATGGCCGCGGTCAGGGTGGTCTTGCCGTGGTCGATGTGCCCGATGGTGCCCACGTTGACGTGGGGCTTGGTGGTGTCGTACTTCTTCTTGCCCATTCTCTCTATCTGCCCTTGCTTGGTGGATCCGTCCGCAGCCGACTGCCGGTGCTCAACTCTTGCGCTTCGCCGTGACCTCCTCAGCCAGCGACTGAGGAAGCTCCTGATAGTGGTCGAACTCCATCGTGTAGCTGGCCCGCCCCTGGGTCATGCTCCTCAGCTGGGTCGCGTACCCGAACATGTTGGCCAGGGGTACCTGAGCGTGTACGGTCTGCATCCCCCGCCGGCTCTCCATTCCCAGGGTGTGCCCGCGGCGAGAGGCCAGGTCACCGATGACGTCGCCCAGGTTGGCCTCGGGACAGGTGACGTCCACCTTCATTATCGGCTCCAGGAGGATGGGACCGGCCTTGCGCATCCCGTCCTTCATAGCCATCGAGCCGGCGATCTGGAAGGCCTGCTCCGAAGAGTCGACGTCGTGGTAGGAGCCGTCGTAGACCGTGGCCTTCACGTCGACCACCGGATACCCGGCCACCACCCCCGACTGCAGGGCGTCGATGCATCCCTTCTCGATGGCTGGGATGTACTCCCGGGGGATCACCCCGCCCACGATCTTGTTGATGAACTCGAAACCCTTGCCGGTTTCGTTGGGCTCGACCACCAGCTCCGCATGGCCGTACTGGCCGTGGCCACCGGTCTGGCGCACGAACCGCCCGGTGCCCTTGGCCTCGTGGCGGATGGTCTCCCGGTACGCCACCTGGGGCTTGCCGACGTTGGCGTCCACCTTGAACTCGCGCAGCAGCCGGTCGACGATGACCTCGAGGTGAAGCTCCCCCATCCCCGAGATGAGGTTCTGCCCGGTCTCGGGCTCGGTGCGCACCTGGAAGGTCGGGTCCTCCTCGGCCAGCTTCTGCAGGGCCACCCCCAACTTGTCCTGGTCCGCCTTGGTCTTGGGCTCGATCGCCACCGAGATAACCGGCTCGGGAAAGACGATCGACTCCAGGACGATGGGCTGGGACTCGTCAGCCAGGGTGTCGCCGGTGGAGGTGTGTCTCAGCCCGATGGCGGCAGCTATGTCCCCGGTGAGGACCTGCTCCACCTCCTCGCGACGGTTGGCGTGCATCTTGAGGATCCGGCCCACGCGCTCGCGCTCGCCCTTGCTGGCGTTGTAGACGTAGCTCCCGGAACGAAGCACCCCGCTGTACACCCGGAAGAAGGTGAGTTTGCCGACGAAGGGGTCGGTCATGATCTTGAAGGCCAGCCCGGCGAAGGGGGCGTCGTCGGCCACCTCGCGCACCACCTCGGCCCCCGTCCGGGGATCCTCCCCGCGCACCGCGGGGCGATCCAGCGGTGACGGCAGGAACTCGACCACCGCGTCCAGCATCGGTTGGACCCCCCGGTTGCGCAACGCCGCCCCACAGAGAACCGGGAAGACCTCGGCGGTCACCACCCCGCGGCGCAGCGCCGCGCTCAGCTTCTCCGGGGCCACCGGCTTGTCGTCCAGGTAGGCCTGCATCAGCTCGTCATCGAACTCCGCGGCGGCCTCCACCAGCTCCTGGCGCGCAGCCCGCACCGCGTCCGCCATCTCGGTAGGGATGGTGGTCTCCTCCAGGGCGGTGCCGAGGTCATCGGTGTAGACGATCGCCTGCTCGCGGATCAGGTCCACCACCCCCTGGAAGCCATCCTCGGCTCCGATGGGAAGCTGCACCGGCACCGCCCGGGCACCCAGTCGCTCGGTGATCGACTGCACCGCCGCGGCGAAGTCGGCGCCCACCCGGTCCATCTTGTTGATGAAGCAGATCCGGGGCACGTCGTAGCGGTCGGCCTGACGCCACACCGTCTCCGACTGGGGCTCGACACCGCTCACGGCATCGAAGACTGCGATCGCCCCGTCCAGAACCCGAAGGCTGCGCTCCACCTCCACGGTGAAGTCGACGTGCCCCGGGGTGTCGATGATGTTGATCTGGTGGTCGTGCCAGGATGCCGCGGTGGCCGCGGAGGTGATGGTGATGCCCCGCTCCTGCTCCTGCACCATCCAGTCCATGGTCGCCGCGCCCTCGTGGACCTCGCCCATCTTGTGGATGCGGCCGGTGTAGAAGAGGACTCGCTCAGTTGTGGTGGTCTTGCCCGCATCGATGTGGGCCATGATCCCGATGTTGCGCACCCGCTCCAGGGGCACCTTGCGCCCGTGAGCCAGAGACGCGCCGCCGGAAAGGGTGGTCTGGGTGGTCACGGCCGCTCAGTACCTGAAGTGGGAGAACGCGCGGTTGGACTCCGCCATCTTGTGGGTGTCTTCCTTCCGCTTGACCGCCTGCCCCATACCGTTGCTGGCGTCCATCAGCTCGGCCGCCAGCCGGTCGGCCATGCTCTTGCCGTGACGGCTCCGGGCGCTGCGGATGATCCACCGCCTGGCCAGCGCCAGACGGCGGTCGTGGCGGATCTCCACGGGCACCTGGTAGGTGGCGCCACCCACGCGCTTGGGCTTCACCTCCAGGATGGGCGTGGCATTGCGCACGGCGGTCTCGAAGACCTCCAGCGGCTCACGCCGCTGACTCTTGGCGATGCGGGTCAGCGAGGAGTAGACGATCCGCTCCGCGGTGCTCCGCTTGCCATTGAGCATGAGGCAGTTGATGAACTTGGCCAGAGCCTCACTGTGGTAGACCGGATCGGCCACCACCACCCTTCGGGAGACGCGTTGACGCCTTGGCATCTCAGGCCTTGGCCGGCTTCTCGCGCTTGGCCCCGTACTTGCTCCGGGCCTGCTTGCGAGCCTTGGTCCCCGCCGTGTCCAGCGTGCCGCGCACGATGTGGTAGCGCACGCCGGGCAGGTCCTTGACCCTCCCTCCCCGCACCAGCACCACGGAGTGCTCCTGCAGGTTGTGGCCGATCCCAGGGATGTAGGCCGTGACCTCGATCTTGCTGGTCAGGCGCACGCGCGCCACCTTTCTGAGGGCCGAGTTCGGCTTCTTGGGGGTTGTGGTGAACACCCGCACGCACACCCCCCGCCGCTGGGGCGAACCCTTCAGCGCCGGTGACTTGGTCTTCTTGGTGACCGGAGCGCGGCCCTGGCGGACCAGCTGTTGGATGGTGGGCAAACTGAACTTGTCCTTGGAGAACGCTGGCCGCTCCGGGGTGACGGCCACACATGGAAACAAGCGCCCCTCCGGAGGCGCGGGAGCCCATTCTATCGCTCCGGGGATGGGGTGTCAAACTTCCGCATGCCCGGGCGCCCGTTCGGGACGGCAGCCGGCGCAGATGGGCCGCGGAGCCGCGGCCGGGTCCTTACCGGAGCCGGCCGGGGACCCTACCCGGCGCTGGTTCCTGCCGATCTCCGCTGAGCCAGGAGGTGAGAGTGAACGGTGACCATCGCCCGGTAGAGGGCGGGGCAGGTGGGACAGTTGGCCACGTGGTGCTCCACGGCGGCGGCCAGATCGGCACTCAGCTCCCCGTCAATGAGGTCAGAGGCCAGGTCTCGGGCCTCGGCGCATCCCAACTCTCTCACCTGAACTCCTCCGCCAAGATCGATACCAGATTCTGCCTCCCCCGGCGCAGGTGGGACTTCACCGTGCCCAGCGGCCAGCCGGTCGCGTCGGCGATCTCCGCACCCGTCCACCCTTCCAGATCGTGCAGGACCACCGCCTGCTTCTGGTCGGCCGTGAGCTGAGCTAGGGCTAACCCCAGAGTCCGCTGGCTCTCGGCCGCGACCGCGACCCCCTCCGGGTCCACGGTGTAGGCGGAGTCCTGCCAGAGCGCCTCCCGCCGAACCGCGGCCTCCACGCTCTCGCGCGACTGGCGCCGGCGCAAGAGATCCCGGCAGGTGTTCACCACGATCCGTTGCACCCAGGTGCACACCGCGGACTCGGAGCGGAAGCCTCCTGCGGACTGCATCGCCTTCATGCTGGCGTCCTGGACCGCGTCCTCCGCCTGCTCGGCGTCCGAAAGCAGCGAGGTGGCCAGCCGGACGAAGCGCGGCCGCTGGGCCTCGAGGCAGCCGAGCAGCTCGTCGCGGGGTAGCTCCACACCCCAAAGGGTAGGGCGGGCGGGCGGCACCGTGGCCCACCCGCCCCATCCATCTCAGGCCCCGTGAACCCGGCTGCCCCGGAACGGAGCACGAACCACCGGAGCGATCAGGCAGACATTGGTCACCCCTGCCAGAAGAGGTACCAGGCCGACTATGGCCACGATGACCCCGGCCACCCCACCAATGGCCAGACCGACTCCGATCAGCACCAGGCCGGCCAGCATCCGCAGGCCCCGTCCACTCGCCGTCGCCATCCAAGCTGCCAACTTCATCGCCTCACCTCCTTGGTGAACTCTTTCCATCTGCCTCCTTAGACGGATGCCGGGCTCAATTGGATGCATGCCGCGGCCGGGTATAATTCGGACTGAGTCCGATTAGGAGGCAAGAGCATGATCACCATCGAGAGCGCGCTGGCCCCGGCCGCGGCCCGCCGACTGGGGGAGCGGATGCAGAAGCTGCTCACCGAGTTCACCGACCTGGCCCTGCAGGCCAAGCAGGTTCACTGGCATGTCACCGGGCCCAACTTCGAGTCGATCCACCTCCAGATGGACCGGCTGGTGGACGATGCCAGGGTCTGGGCCGACACCGTGGCGGAGCGCTCGGTGACGCTGGGGGTCCCCGTGGACGGCAATGCCGTCACGGTTGCCAATGGCTCCGGGCTGGCCTCCATGCGACTCGGGTACCTCTCCGGGCCCGACGCCGTCACTGAGATCACGGACCGGGTGCGCCAGGTGGCAACCGACGTCCGGATGGCCATCGCCGAGATCGGCGAGCTGGACCCGGTCAGCCAGGACCTGGTGATCACGATCGCTGAAGCGCTGGACAAGTACCTCTGGATGCTGCAGGCGCAGCTCGGCTGACCAGCTCAAGGGCTGACGAGGAGGCGCTCCGGCTCGCCGGACTGCGGGCTACCGGTCCCCGCTTGGCGCTGCGCCTGGCGCTGCGGGAGATGGCGGGGCACCGCACCGCGGATGAGGTGCGCGCCTGGCTTCGGGGCCAGGGAACCTCGGTGGCTCGCTCCACCGTCTTCCGCGGATTGGAGGAGCTGGCCCGGGTGAGGCTGGTGATGCGGGCCGACGCGGGAGCGGGGCCAGCCCGCTACGAACTCGCCCGGGAGTGGCACCACCACTTCGTCTGCCGCCGCTGCTCCGCGGTAGTGGACGTGCCCTGCGTCCGTGGAGAGGCTCCTTGCCTCGATCCCCAGCTGGCCACGCCCGCCCTGGTCGACGAGGCCCAGGTGACCTTCCGAGGGATCTGTCCCACCTGCTCTTCCGGGCCCGGATGAGCTCGGCTCAGTCCAGCGACACCATCACGTGCTTGATCTGGGTGTACTCCTCGATGGAGTAGGACGAGAGGTCCTTCCCGTACCCGCTCTGCTTGAAGCCCCCATGCGGCATCTCGCTGACCAGGATGATGTGGGTGTTGACCCAGACGGTGCCGAACTTGAGCCGCTTGGCCATGCGCATGGCTCGTCCCACATCCCGGGTCCACACCGAGGCCGCCAGCCCGTAATCGACATCATTGGCCCAGGCAGCCGCGTCCTCTTCGTCTGAGAAGCGCTGCACCGTGATCACCGGGCCGAAGACCTCGCGCTGGACGATCTCAGAGCGCTGGTCGGGAGGTACGACCACGGTGGGCGTGTACCAGAACCCCGCCCGGTCCATGGGGGCGCCGCCGGTGAGCACCTCTCCCCCACCGGCGACCGCGCGCTCCACGAAGCCGGTGACCCGCTGGAGCTGCTGGGATGAGACCACCGGCCCCATCTCGGTCCCGGGGTCGGAGGGGTCCCCGACGCGGAGCCCCTCCACCGCGTTGACCAAGCTGCTGACGAAGTTGTCGAAGTGTCGGTCAGCCACCAGCAGGCGGGTCGCCGCCGTGCAATCCTGGCCGGAGTTGAAGAAGGCTCCCACCTTTATCCCCTCCACCGTGGCCTCCAGGTCGCAGTCGTCAAACACCACCACCGGCGCCTTGCCCCCGAGCTCCAGGTGGACCTTCTTCAGGGTCGTGGACGCGGCCCGGGCTATCTCCTTCCCGGTTCCCACGTCGCCCGTCAGGGAGACCATGCCCACCCCCGGGTGGCGGACGATGCCTGCGCCGACCGGGTCCCCGTCCCCGGTGATCACGTTCAGCACCCCCGGGGGCAGCGCTTCCGCAGCCAGCTCCGCGAAGCGCAGCGCGGAAAGGGGGGTCCACTCCGAGGGCTTCAGGACGACGGTGTTGCCGGCGGCCAGCGCCGGCCCCAGCTTCCAGACGGCCATCTGCAGGGGGTAGTTCCAGGGCGCGATCGAGCCGACCACCCCCACCGGCTCCCGGCGGATCATGCTGGTGAATCCCCGCAGGTACTCCATGGTGGCCTTGCCCTCCAAGCAGCGCGCCCCGGCAGCGAAGAAGCGAAGGGCGTCCACGGTGGGGGGCATCTCCTCGGAGATGGTCGTGGTGATCGGCTTGCCCACGTTCTGGGACTCGATGCGGGCCAGCTCCTCGCTGTGCTCCTCCACCAGGCTGGCGAGCTTGAGCAGGGCCTCGCTGCGCTCTTTGGGCGTGCTGTCGCCCCAGCCGCCGTCGAAGGCCCGCGTGGCGGCCTCGACGGCCCGCTGGACATCCGATTCCGAACCCCTGGGTGCCCGGGCGATCACCTCGCCGGTCGCCGGGTTGAAGATCTCCTGGACCCCCGAGCTCTCGCTCTCCACCCATTCCCCACCGATGAAGATCCGCCGCGTGGTCCCGGGATCGATCATCTGGAACTCGCCTCCTTCGCATGACCGGGCTCTCCAAAAGCCCGCTCCTCCGCTCTCCGCAGCTGGCCCTCCAGGACGTCCAAGCCCCGCAGCAACGGCTCTTCCTCGATCGTGAGCGGCATGAGAGCCCTCAGCACGTTGTGCGCTGGTCCGGCCCGCAGGACCAGGAGACCCTCCTCCCGGCAGCCGGCGAGGATGTCCGCTGTCTGGTCCACGGCGGGCTCCTTGCTCTCCCGGTCGAGCACCAGCTCCACTCCGGCCATGGCCCCGAGTTGGCGGACGTCCCCCACCAGCCGGTACCGACGTCCCCACTCCCCGAGGCGCTCCTCCAGAATCGAGGCCAGCACACCCGCCCGCTCCAGCAGCGAACCGTCCTCCACCAGATCGAGGACGGCCAGCGCCGCGGCGCAGGCGACCGGGTTGCCGCCGAAGGTACCACCCAGGCTGCCGGGGCCAGGGGCGTCCATGATCTCCGCCCTCCCCACCACCGCCGAGAGCGGCAGGCCCCCGGCAAGGCTCTTGGCCACGGTCATGAGATCCGGCTCCACGGCGGAGTGTTCGATGGCAAAGAGCTTTCCCGTCCGGCCCATCCCGCTCTGGACCTCGTCGACCACCAGAACGACCCCGTATCGGTCGCAGATCGCCCGCAAGCCCTGGAGGAACTCGGGAGGCGCGGGGACGAACCCACCCTCTCCCAAAACCGGCTCGATCACCACCGCCGCCACCGTTTCCGGCGCCACCTGCCCGGCCAAGAGCGCCTCCAGCGCGGCCAGGGCCCGGGCGCTGTCCCAACCCCGGTACTCGTAGGGATAGGGAGAGCGGTGGACCTCGCCGACGAAGGGCCCGAAGCCCTCCTTGTAGGGGCGCTCGGTCCCGGTGAGGCTCATGGTGAGGAGGGTGCGGCCGTGGAAGGCCCCGGAGAAGGCGACCACCGCGGGCCGGCCGGTGTAGAGGCGGGCGATCTTGACCGCGTTCTCCACCGCCTCGGCGCCGGAGTTGAGCAGCAGAGCCTTCTTGGGGTGGGGCCCGGGTGCGAGCCGGCACAGCCTCTCCACCACATCCAGGTAGGGGCGGTAGGCCGCCACCTGGAACGAGGTGTGAATCAAGAGGTCCAGCTGGCGGTGGGCGGCCGCCACCACCGCCGGATGCCCATGGCCGACGTTCAGAACGCCGATCCCGCCGGTAAAGTCGATGAACTCCCGCCCGGCCCCGTCCCACAGCGTGGACCCCTTGGCCCGCTCCACCAAAAGGGGGTGGGCGGGGACCATCGCCCGGGGCAGGAAGCGGGAGAGGTGGTCGCCGTCCAGGGCGGTTCCGGCTACGGTCGGCTCCAGCACCAGCCTGACGATAGCGGCCGTCCGCTCGAGCGGATATGTTGGCGGACCCAAGAAATCAGGCCCGGGATTTGTCGCCGAGTGACATGATCCGGGCCGCCAGCTGGAGCTGGAAGCGCACTTCGGGGTCGGTCAGATCGACCTTCAGGAGGTCCTGGGAGCGGTCCAGCCGATAGCGCAGGGTGTTGGGATGGATGTGGAGCCGGGTGGAGGTCCGTCGCTGGTGGAACCCCTCTCGGGCCAGAGCCACCAGGCTGGAGACCAGAACATCGCCGCCACGAACCCGCTGGAGCGGGCCGAAGAGCTGCTCCAAGAAGGCGGGGCGAGCGTCGGCGTCTCCCGCCAGGACCCGCGGAATGAGCATCTCCTCGTAGCGCCGCACCTGGCCCACCGGCACCTGGTCGACGATCGCCTCCGCCTCCCGGTAGCTGCGGCGCACCCCCTCAGTGCCCACCAACTCGCGGCCCAGCGCCAGCGAGCAATCCGAGAGGTGGGCCATCAGGCGGGCCACGTCCTGCCGGCCCGGGAGCAGGAAGACCACTCGGTTGAGCCGGGCGGAGGTGACCGTCACCCCGCCTCCCAGGGAGAGCCCCTGGCGGATACGATCCGCGAGACGGTCGCGCCGCATAACGTCGTCGCGGCTGAGCGGCAGCTTGACCGGCATGGAGGCCACCCCCACTCGGTAGCTGCCCTCCGGGTCGAAGCCGAGCAGCCGTGCCCGCTCCTGGCTGGATGCCCCCGCCTCCAGACGGCCCTCCAGGAGTGCGTCCAGAAAGGTGGCCCCCAGGCGCAGTTCGACCATCGCCACCTGACGCTGGCTGGCGATGTGTAGGGCGGCCACGGTGGCGGCGTGCTCGGCGGCACGCAGATGGAGGTCGCTCAGCTCGCTCTCCCCCTCCACGATCCATACGGTCCCCACCAGCTCGCCGCGCAACCAAATTGGGCACACCACCCGGGCACTCAGCGAGAGAGCCGGGTGCGCCGGGATGCGCACCGGTCCCCGGCTGTGCCGGACCCGCTCCAGGTAGCCGCCCCGCTCGAGGTGGGCCAGCACCTCACTGGGAGTGGCGCCGTCGGCGAGGGTCGCCCGCCGGACAGCGTCCGGCTGGCGGGTGGCACTCCAACTGGCCAGCAACTTGCCCTCGGGATCCTCAAGGGTGATGTCACGGTCGATGAGGCGCCCCAGGGTGTCGACCAGATCCTGAAGGCTCCCCGCCGTCACCGCGGCCTGGGTGAGCTCCTGGTGGATCAGCGCCGCCAGCTCGATGACCTTGAGCTGCTCCATCATGATGGCCGAGTTGACGGCCCGGGTCACCGTGTTGAAGGGCACCTCCCAGGGCAGCTCCAGCAACGGGAGCGCCAGCAGCTCCGCCGCCTGGCGGGCCGCCTCTGGAAAGTGAGGCAGGTACCTGGGAACCGCCAGCACCACGCCGGCCAGGCCCCTTTGCGCCAGCTCTTGGAGCAGCCCCCGCTGGTCCGCCTCTCCAGCCGGCCAGCTGATCCCGGTGGTCAGCAGCAGCTGACCCGATCCCACCCAGGGGAGCGGGTCAGGGATGTCCACCACGTCCGCCCAGCGCACCTCGCGGCCCAGCCCGCCCCCGCCGGCAACAACCAAGGCCGGCGCCAGCGGCTCGAGGAGGAGCGCCTGGGCCACCGTCATGGCGCCGGACGCAGCGGTGCGCCGCAGCGGGCTGTCGATCACCGGCCGGGCCCGGACCCCGGCGGGCCACCGCTTCGACCCGGAAGCTTCTCCACCGGCTGATGATGCACCAGTCGCCGGCCTGCGGTGCCGGCCGGACGCCGTCAGGCGCGCAGGGCCCGCGCCATCTCCTCGAAATTGTCCACGTAGCGCCGGACGTCGTCCTCGGAGTGCTGGACCGAGAGAGTCCAGTTCTCCTCCGCTCCAGGTGCCATCAGCACGCCCCGGTTCGACTGATATAGCCAGGAGAGGTAGGCGTAGCTCTTATCGATCTCGAGGTAGTCACGGTAGTTCCTGACCGGGTCCTGGCGATAGGTGACGCATCCCCGGGCTCCAACCGCCACGACGTGGAAGGGCAGTTCGTAGTCTCGAATGACCCGCTCCAACCCCCCGCGCAGCACCTCGTGGAGCGCATCGAAATGGGAATAGGCCATGGGGGTGAGGACCTCCAAGAGGGTGGCCTTGGAGGCCGCCATGGTGAGGGCGTTGCCGTTGAAGGTACCCATTTGGCTGACGCGGCCCGATGCCACCATCTCCATGATCTCCGCGGTGGCCCCGACCGCACCGCAGGGCAGCCCTCCGCCGATCGCCTTGGCCAGGCACACGATGTCCGGTATGACACCGAAGGCCTCGGTGGCCCCGCCGGGGGCCAGCGTCACCCCGGTCTTGACTTCGTCGAAGATCAGGACAGCACCATGCCGGTGGGCGATCTCCTTCAGGCCGGCAAGGTACCCGGGCTGGGGGAGCACCATGCCGATGTTCATCATCGCCGGCTCGACGATAATCGCGGCCACCTCACCCGGATGGCTCCGCAACGCGTGCTCCGCGGCGGCGAGGTCGTTGAAGGGAACCACAGTCACCAGCTCCACCACCGCACGGGGGATTCCCGCCGACTGAGGCACCGAGTTGGGGGCATCGGCCGGACCCATGAGCTCCGGCTTCGGCTCGACGGACACCATCAGGGAGTCGTGGTGGCCATGGTAGGTGGCTTCGATCTTCACCAGCCGCTCCCGGCCGGTGAATCCGCGAGCCATCCTCACCGCGTCCAGGGTCGACTCGGTGCCGCTGTTAGTGAACCGCCACTGCGGAAGCTGAAATCGCCTGGCCAGCTCGGCGGCAACCACCACGAAGTCCTCGCCGGGTTGGGCGAAGTGGGTACCCCGCCCCGCCCGCTCGGCAATCGCAGCCACCACCAGAGGGTGGGCGTGGCCGACCACGTTGACCCCGAAGCCGTTGTGAAAGTCCACGTACTCGTTGCCATCGGCGTCCCAGACTCGGCTGCCGGCCCCGCGGTCCACGAAGATGGGGAAGGGGGGGCTGTCCTGGAAAGATGACGGGACCCCCCCGGGGCTGTGCTCGCGTGCCCGCTGCACCAGTTCCCTGGAGCGCGGTCGGCGGCGCTCGAACTCAAGCTCCTCTCGCTCCGTGAGCTCGGCGATCCGGTCAGTTGCCGGGCTCGGTCTCTCGCTGCTCATTTCCCATCTCCTTTACACAACACGCACCCCAACCTGGACGGACACCCTGAGGGGCAGGCGCGGCCCCTCGCAGACGGGCGCGTCAGGTGGGAGCCAGCGCCCGGGCGCGCCGGGAGGATGGCTGCAGCTGCATGGCCTCCTTCTCCCCGCGCACGGCGCGGGACCGGCTGAGGCGGCCGCGCGCGCCGCGCGGGAGCGACGGGGACTCGGTGCGCATCGGGGACCAACTCTATCTCCCCTCCCGGGTCGCGGGACATGTGGTCCCGACCCAGAGTTTCACCAGCATTTTGTGAACCTGGTCCAATGCCACCACCCAAGGGGGCGCACCTATGATCATTGCCGTGACCGACGTTCCACCCCAGCTCGCGCCCGGTTTTTGGATCGCCGACAGCCATCCCGGGGCGCCCCGCGCCCCGCTGCGGGGGAGCCGGCGGGCGGATGTGGCGGTGGTGGGTGGTGGCTTCACCGGCCTGTGGACGGCATACCACCTCCTGCGCATCGAACCTTCCGCGAAAGTGGTGGTGCTGGAGGGTCAGCGGGTGGGGTTCGGGGCCTCGGGGCGGAACGGGAGCTGGTGCGTCCCCGAGCTCAACGCGGGGCCGGCCCTCCTGGCCAAGCGCTTCGGAGCTTCGAGAGTCACGGAGCTGCACCGCGCGATGCGGGCCACGGTTGACGAGATCGGCCGGTTCTGCTCCGAGCAGGGTGTCGAGGGATTCGAGAAGGCCGGGGTTCTGCTGGTGGCCCGGGGGCGCGGGCAGCTGCCGGCCCTGGAGGACACCCAATTGGAGTGGGAGCGGGTCGGCCTGAGCAGTCCCTACCAGCGCATAAGCCCCGCGGAGGCGGAAGGGAGGTTGGCGGTCCACCAGCTGGAGGGCGCGCTTTACTCGCCGGAGGGGGCGTCGGTTCATCCCGGAAAGCTGGTCCAGGGCCTTGCCGCGGCCGTCGAGCGCATGGGTGGCGAGATCTACGAAGGGAGCGCCGTCACGGGCGTGGAGGAGGGTCGTCCGCCAAGCGCCCGGACCGAGCTGGGCGAGGTGACAGCCGACATTGTCGTGCTGGCCTTGGAGGCGTACCTCACGGGGCTCCCCGGCTGGCATCGGGCGGTCCTCCCCGTCTACTCCCTCATTGAGTTGACCGAGCCGCTCACCGAGGCTCAGCTGGCCTCGGTGAACTGGCAGTCGCGCATGTGCGTCTCGTCGATGCGGCTCACGGTGGACTACCTGGCCCTCACCCCGGACCGGCGGATCCTGGTGGGAGGCCGTGGGGCCCCCTATCGGTACGGCTCCACCCTCTCCCCAGATCTGGAACGCCATCGGGCGACCCACGAGGGGCTGAGGGCCATGTTCCGGGAGTGGTTTCCCGCCCTGGCGGGGGTTCGATTCACCCATTCGTGGGGAGGGGTGTTGGGGATGCCTCGGGATTGGATACCCCAGGTAAGGCTGGACCGCGGTCGGGGACTCGGAGTCGCCTACGGGTACACCGGGCATGGGGTCGCCACCACCCATCTGCTCGGACGCACCATGGCTGAACTGATCACCGGACGGGATTCAGAGCGCACCCAGCTGCCGCTGGTGGGGCACGAGTCGCCGCTCTGGGAGCCAGAGCCACTCCGCTGGATGGCCGTCCGGTACGTCCAGCGGCAGCTGTCAGGGCTGGACTCGCGAGTGGCCCGCGGCGGCCGCCCGCCCTCCGGTCGGACTGTCGCGGAGAGGCTGGCGGCGCATTGAGCCCGGCCTAACAATGGACGGATTGTGGCCCGACCACAAATCGCCTGGCTCAGATTTGATGATCGGCCCCATGGCCGCGACATCGACCTCGGCCTAAAGTCGGAGGTTGCCGTAAGTGCCAGGTGGCTCGCGGGAGGGACCGCAGCTGTTTCGGACCGAGGCGCAGGTAGAGGTTTGACAAGCTGGGCCCGCCGGGGCGGGCCGTGGCCCAAGGCCGTCCAAGCCGGGATCGCTGGGGAGAGGAGTTGAGAAGGATGAGAATGGCCAAGTTCCGTGGTGATGGCACCCGCGCTGGGGGCACGCGCCAAAAGAGGGGACGCCGAACGGTCCTCGGTGCGGGCCTGCTGGCCGGGCTGGGGCTGCTGGTGGCGGCCTGCGGTGGGGCCACCACGTCTGCGCCCACGGTCCCGACGAACATCGCCCAGACTCCTCCGACCGGGGGGACTCCCGTCGCCGGGGGCACCGCCAGCTACGCACTTCCCATCGGGGAGGATTTCTCCTGGATGCTCCCCATCGAGAACCAGGCCAACTACGAGGACTGGAACTCCAACATCGAAGGGGGTATGTGGCGGCCCCTGTACTTCGCCGGCGGCCCTGGGCAGACCGGCATCAACGACCAGCTCTCCATTGCCAATCCTCCCGTCTACTCGAATGGCAACCGCACAGTGACAGTGACCATGAGGCAGGGCTACACCTGGTCTGACGGCACCCCGGTGACCACCGCCGACGTGCAGTTCTTCTTCCAGCTCCTGAGCGCCGGCAAGAACAAGGATGGCGCCTACATCCCCGGAGAGATGCCCGACGACATCAGCTCGGTCGTCATCGACAGCCCCTACCAGTTCACGCTCAACCTCAATCAGGCCTACAACCCCACCTGGTTCACCAACAACCAGCTCACCTGGATCTATCCCCTGCCGCAGCAGGCGTGGGACAAGACCTGCCTCAACTGCCAGGTGGGCAACGACGCCGCGACCAGCTCGGGCGCCAAGAGTGTCTTCAACTTCCTCTACGGCCAGTCGGAGAAGCTAAGCACCTATTCCAGCAATCCTCTCTGGAAGGTGGTGGACGGCCCCTGGGTCATCAAGTCCTTCGATCCCACCACCTACACCGCCCAGTTCGCCGCCAACACCCACTACACCGGCGCCGGCAAGCCTCAGCTCAGCGGCTACTCCGTGTACAGCTTCCAGTCGGACACGGCTGAGGTCGACGCCCTGCGCTCGGGGGCCATCGACTTCGGATTCCTGCCCTTCACCGACCTCACTTTGGCGACCTACTTCCACCAGCACGGGTTCACGACGGCTCCCTGGCCGGTCTTCTACAACGAGACCGTTGAGCTCGGGTTCACCAGCAAGACCTGGGGCCCGCTGGTGAAGCAGCTCTACATCCGCCAGGCGCTTCAGCACCTCATCAACGAGTCGCTGTACCTGCAGAAGACGCTCCACGGCTTCGGCCTTCCCGACTATGGCCCGGCCCCCGTCTACCCCAACTCCTCGTACGTCAGCCCCCAGATCACGTCGGATCCCTACCCGTACAGCGTCAGCGCCGCCAAGCAGCTGCTGGCCAGCCACGGGTGGACCCAGGGATCGGGCGGGGTGGATGTCTGCTCCCGGCCGGGAACCGCCAGCAATGAGTGCGGCGCTGGCATCCCCAAGGGCAAGCAGCTCAGCTTCCTCTTCATGTACTCCACCGGCACCCCCAGCTTCCTCGCCCAGGTCGAGGCCTTCGCCACCGCGGCCAAGTCGGCAGGGGTCGGGATCAACCTGGACGGGCAAACCGAGACCACGATGTTCTCCATCGGTGGGGTCTGCCCCTCCTCACCCCCCTGCAACTGGGGGCTGCTGGCCTACAGCGGCTTCATGTGGGACTTCGGCCAGTACGAGATCCTTCCGGTGGGCGGCAACCAGTTCGGTCAGGGCAACTACTGGGCCGGCGGCTACAACTCGTCCCAGGCGCAGCAGCTGATCACGGCCGCCCACACGCAGCCTGGCCTCACTCCCCTCTACAACGTGGAGAACTATCTCTCGTCCGATGAGGCTTCGCTCTGGTGGCCGCTGGCGGACTACGAGATCGTGGTGGCCAAGAACAACCTGCGCGGCTGGTACCCGCTCAACCCCTACGCCAACTACCACCCCTCCAGCTGGTACTTCGTGAACTGACGCCGGACGCCGCTGTTGCAGCCCCGAACCGATCTGCTGATCACCGGCGGCCCGATCTGGACCGGCCGGTCCGACCAGCCGTGGGTTGAGGCCCTGGCGGTCCGCGACGGCAAGGTCGCGGCCGCCGGGCCACTGGCGGAGGTGAGACAGGTCTCGGCCCCAGGGGCCGAGACCCTCGAGCTGCGGGGGAGAGCTGTCATTCCGGCGTTCCACGACGCCCACTGCCATCCCCTGGGTGGAGGGCTGCAGCAGCGCACCTGCGACCTCGAGGGCGCCAGGTCCCCCGGTGAGTGTCAGGAGAGAATCCGAGCCTACCTCGAGTCGCATCCGGAGGTGGACTGGGTCGTCGGCAAGGGATGGTCAATGGAGCTGTTCCCCCGGGGAACACCGGGGCTGCTGCTGCTGGACCAGGTGACCGGTGAGCGACCGGCCTACCTCACCAACCGCGACGGCCACAGCGCCTGGGTGAACTCGGCCGCCCTGCGGCTGGCCGGGATCGACGCCGCGACCCCGGATCCTCCCCACGGGAGGATCGAGCGGATGGAGGGCGGTGAACCCCAGGGCACCCTGCACGAGGGCGCGATGGAACTGGTCGAGCGCTGGGCTCCACCGACCACCGACGCGGAGAGGGTCGCCGCGCTGCGTCAGGCCCAGTCCCATCTGCACAGCCTGGGCATCGCCGGCTGGCAGGACGCCATGGTCGACCCGGAGACCGAGACGGCCTACGCGGCTTTGGCAGGGGCCGGGGATCTCTCCGCCAGGGTGCGTCTCGCCCTCTGGTGGGAGCGGGAGGAGGGGCTCGAGCAGGTCGAGCGGCTGGCCCTTCGACGGCAGCGGCTCGCCGACTCCGGACTCGACGCCGGGAGCGTCAAGATCATGCTCGACGGGGTGATGGAGACCTTCACTGCCGCACTGGTCGAACCATATCTCACGCTCCCGGGAGGGCCGCCTGATGGCGAGCGGGGCCACCTCTTCCTGGACCCCGCAGTGGCGGCGGCCGCCACTGCGGCCCTGCACCGGCGCGGCTTTCAGGTCCACTTCCACGCGATCGGGGACCGGGCGGTGAGGGTGGCCCTGGATGCGGTGGAGGACGTATTCAATGAGGGCGGGCAGGACCTCCGCCACCACATCGCTCACATCCAGCTGGTGGACCCCGCCGACGTGCACCGTTTCCACCGACTCAAGGTGGTGGCCAACATGCAGCCTTTCTGGGCCTGCCACGAGCCCCAGATGGACGAACTCACCCTCCCCTTCCTGGGCGCGGAGCGGTCCCGGTATCAGTATCCGTTCCGCGACCTCGCCGAGTCCGGCGCGGTCCTCGCCGGGGGCTCGGACTGGCCGGTCTCGACCGCCAACCCACTCGAGGAGATCGCGGTGGCGGCGACTCGCCGAGTTCGCTCGGACGGGGCCGGAGGACCCGCGTCACCCCCCGCCTTCATGCCCGAGCAGGCCCTACCCCTGGCCATGGCCCTTTCCGCCTTCACCGCCGGCTCGGCCTACGTAAACCACCTGGAGCGTGTGAGCGGCACCCTGGAGGCCGGCAAGGCGGCCGATCTGGTGGTCCTTGCCCAAGACCCGTTTGCCGTTGGTGCCGAGCGGCTTCCCGAGGCGCAGGTGGAGATCACCATGGTCGACGGCCGGCTGGTGTTTCGCCGGGACGGTGGCTGAGGGCGTGAGAATGCGGCAAATGTCAAGCCCGGGGCGGCCGTGACCCGTTACCTGCTGCGGCGCCTGGGGCAGGCTCTCCTCGTCCTGCTGCTCGTCTCAGTGCTGGTCTTCTCGCTTCTCCACCTCCTTCCGGGAGGGTTGGTCCGGGCCCAGCTTGGGCCTAAGGCCAGCCCCCACGAGGTGGCCCAGCTGGCCATCCAGGAGGGGCTGAACAAGCCGATCTTCGTCCAGTACGCGATCTGGCTGGGCAACGCCCTCCATGGCAACCTGGGGTACTCATACAAGCTCAACTCACCGGTGGCGACGCTGCTCGCGGAATACTTCCCCCGCGACCTGTTGCTGGTCGGGATCGCCCTCTTCCTGGCGATCGCGATCTCCATCCCCCTGGGGCTCCTCCAGGGAGTGCGGCGCAACCGGGACATCGACTACGGGCTCTCCTTCGTCCTGCTGGCGCTGTACTCCATGCCCAGCTTCCTCCTCGGGGTCATCGGGATCATCCTCTTCAACATTGAGTTCAACGTCTTCCCCCCCACCGCCATCCACTTCGGCACATCCTTCGGCGCGGATGTCTCGGCGCTGGTGCTGCCGGTAGGCACCCTCATGCTGGGAAACGTCGCCTATTACAGCCGCTACATGCGATCCGCGGTGATCGACAACCTGCTGGAGGACTACGTCCGCACCGCCAAGGCGAAGGGCTCCAGCTGGCGGAGGATCCTCTCCCGCCACGTGTTGCGCAACTCGCTCCTTCCCACCGTGAGCCTGGTGGGCATCAGCTTCCCCTACGTGATCAGCGGATCCCTGATCGTGGAGGCACTCTTCGACTATCCGGGGATGGGCCTCCTCTTCTGGAACGCCTCCCAGGATCGTGACTACCCCGTGCTGCTGGGCGTCATCCTTCTCATCAGCACCGCAGTGGTCGTGGGCAACCTGGTGGCTGACATCCTCTACATGGTGCTCGACCCGAGGATCCGCTATGGCTGACGCTCTGGACGAGCCGCTCGCCGCCGCGCCCGCAGTGTCCGATGCCACGCCGGCAGCCCTTGGCGCCGGGGAGGCGGCCGAGCTGGCCTGGGAGGAGGCTTGGACCCCACCCAACCACCTCCTGGAGAACCTCAGGGTCTACGCCAAGAACCGGATCGCCCTCGGGGGCGCGGTCTTCCTCGCCCTGGTGGTTCTCTTCTCCTTCGTGGGCCCGCTCATCTACCAGACCGACCAGGTCTCCACCAACCTGCTCAACGGGA
This sequence comes from bacterium, assembly GCA_021816695.1. Lineage (GTDB taxonomy): Bacteria > Chloroflexota > Dormibacteria > Aeolococcales > Bog-877 > JAJYXT01. The sequence continues at coordinate 35,889 of JAKAXE010000015.1, forward strand.
ACCTCACCCCCTCAGCGGCCCACCTTCTGGGCACCAGCCCCGAGGGTCGGGACATCCTCGGGCGACTCATGGTTGGTGGCCAAGCGACGATCGAGGTGGCGCTGGCGGTGGCGGCGATCGCGACCGCCTTCGGCACCCTCTGGGGCGCCCTGGCCGGGTTCCTGGGCGGGTTCGCCGACGCCTTCATGATGCGGGTGGTGGATGCCATGCTGTCCATCCCCTTTCTGTTCTTCGTGGTCCTGCTGGCCGCCCTGATTCAGCCGTCGCTCCCCATCATCATCCTGGCCATCGCCTCGGTCAGCTGGCTCTCCACCGCCAGGTTGGTGCGGGGCGAGGTGCTCAGTCTGCGCACCCGGGACTATGTGGCAGCGGCGCGGTGTTTCGGGAGCGGACCCTGGCAGATCATCTTCCGGCATCTGCTCCCGAACTCCTTGGGCGTGGTGGTGGTGAACGCCACCCTCAAGGTGGCCGACGCGATCCTCACCTTTGCCTCGATCAGCTTCCTGGGGCTCGGGGTGCCGCCGCCGGCCACCAGCTGGGGACAGATGCTGACCACCGGCATCAGCAACCTCTTCAACGGGTACTGGTGGGAGCTCTGGCCGGCCGCCTTCTTCATCGTGGGCACGGTGATCGCCATCAATGTCATGGGCGATGGTCTCCGCGACGTGGTGGAAAAGCGGCTGCAGCAGCGTTGACAGCCGGTCCGAGCCGAGGGCCGGACCTATGGGAGAGGAGACACCGATGACGCTAACACTGGCCGCCCAGGCCCGCTCCGCCCTCGGCCCAGACCCGCTCCCCCTTCGCCTCTACCTGGGGGGCGCCAGCGAGGACACCAGAGAGCACCTGCCGTTGGTGAGCCCGGTGACTGGAGATGTCATCGCGGCAGTGCCGGTGCCGGAGCGCGAACACATCGCCAGGGCGGTGCGGCTGGCGCGTGACGCTCAGACGGCGTGGGCCGAGGTGGGGGCGTTCCAGCGGGCCGAGGTGTGCCACCGGATCGGGGGTGCGCTCCTGGCGCGCCGAGACGACCTGGCCCGGCTCCAGACGCTGGAACAGGGCAAGCCCCTCGCGGAGTCGGTGGCGGATATCGAGGAGGCGGCCCAGCTCTTCCACCTCCATGCTGAGGACCTGGTTCGCCTGAACGGGGAGACGTTGCCCGTGCGCGACCCCCACAAGCGCATGGTCACCTTCCGGAGGCCGGTGGGCACCTGGGCCATCATCACCCCGTGGAACTTCCCGGTGCTGATGATGGCGGAGTTCACGGCCCCGGGCCTCGCCACAGGCAACGCCCTGGTGATCAAGCCGCCC
>JAKAXE010000098.1 GCA_021816695.1 bacterium
AGCTTGATGCATGGACTGGCCGGCCGAAAAGGGCGAGCTCGGCTGCTGGCGCTGGCCCTGGCTGCCGGGATGGCGGCGGCCTTCGAGGTGGGGGGCACGGGGGCCCTGGCGGCCACGGTCCACCACAAGATCGCCCCCTACATCCCTGTCAACATCCAGCTGACCGCACCGGTCAAGGTGACCAGCGGAGCCCCCATCGCTGTCTCCGTGGTGGTCACATCCTCCGGGGTGCCGGTTCGTGACCACCTGGTGCGTTTCTACGCCGCCGGGATCTACCTCGGGGCCACCAAGACCAACTCGGTCGGCCATGGCGCTACCACCTTGCGCAAGGCGCTGCCGGTGGGCTCCTGGACGCTGCTGGCCACCTACAAGGGAGGCGGGCCGATCGAGTCCGCCACCGCCTCGCAGACCATCATCGTGGTGGCGGCGCCGCTCAGCATCCGGGTGGTGCCCTACGTCCCCCACTCGATCGCCGTCAGCATCGACGGGGCAGCCCCGGTGAGCCCCAACTCCGACGGATTCATCAACGAGCCCCTGCCCACGGGCGGTCGGGTGACCCTGGTGGCGGAGGTGCAGAACCCCAGCTCCAACGTCCGGGTTTCCTTCGTCTCCTGGTCCAACGGCGACACCGCCACCACCCGGGTGATGTCCGACCGCTCCCATGCCTACACCCAGATCGCGCTTCAGGTCTCCTACCTGACCCCCATCAAGTTCGCCACCGCGGCCGGTGTCCCCATCCCGCCCTCCCAGGTGCAGGGGGTCACCCTGACGGGCCCCGACGGGACCAAGGTCGCCGTGGGGAGCACCGGACAGGCCTGGCTGGCCACCCCCGCGCCGCGGCGCTCCCCCACGGGCCAGCTGACGGTCGGCGCCGACACCTACACCGTGGTGAGGGCCAACTACCTGGGGGTCAACGTCGCCAACCAGGGGAAGGATCGCTTCTCCCCCGGCCCCGGCGGGGTGTGGAAGGTGGGCCTGGACGTCTACCCGGTGAGCCTTTTGAGCCGCAACACGGTGCTGGGATCGCAGGTGGCGGCGACGGTGCTGCTCCACGGACAGGGCTCCACCTCCCGCCTTCTGCACCTGCCCGCTCGCGGGCCCCTCACCCTCACCCTCCCGCGCGGGCGCTACTCCCTCAAGGTGAACGGGGGCGGCTTCGGGCCGGGCCTCGACTTCCGGGTCTCGGGTCCGACGGTGGTGCCGGTTCCGCTGCTCACCCTCCTGGACCTGGTCGGCGGCTTCCTGCTTCTGGTCCTCATCGCCGGCGGATTACTGGCCCTGGGGCCGGGCCGGAGGCGGCTCGTGGCCTGGATGTTCGCCGGCGACCTGCGGGCGCGGGGGGCGACGTCCCTGTGAGCGCCCGCAGCGCCCGGGGCCCCCGCCGGCCAGGCCTTGCCCAGGTGAGGTGGGCGTCACTGGCCGGTCTTGCCGTTCTGGCCGGGGTCGCCGCCGCGGTCTCCTTGCTGCCGCCGGTTTCCGCCCAGGGAGGTCCGGTGCCCGTGACCCCCTTCGGCAACTACAACCCGATGCTCACCCGCGCGCCCTACGCCTCCGACCTCACCGACAGCTCGGTCGATATCACCTGGGCCACGATGCCGGCAGTGGGCGGTACCCCCAACCTCCTCGGCTACCTGCAATGGGGGCCCGAGGGGGCCTGTGGCCGGTACCAGGCCAAAGTGCCCAATTCCCTTCCTTTATCCGTGCCGTCCCAGAACACGCTGCCGACGGTCACCGGACTGGAGTTCAAGGTGAATACCGGGACGGTGACCCGCACCGAATACCAGTCGACAGTTGTGTTGACCGGGCTCGCCCCTGGCACCACCTACTGCTACCGCCCCTTCGGATACACCTACGTCGGGATCTACAAGACCCCCGTCGACCTTCTGGGTTCCAACCCGGACCAGACCTTCACCACCCTCGACCCCCCCAACAACTCGTCGACAGCTCCTCTCACCTTCGACGTCATGGGCGACACCGGGGAGAACCTGGCCAACGCCACCACCCCCTACCCCAACTTCACCAACCCCTACCAGGCGGCGATCGACAAGCTGATCGGCCAGTCGGGCGCCAGGTTTGTGGTCCTGGCCGGGGACGTCGCCTATCCCTCTGACACCAACAACCGTTACGGGGACCTGCTCCAGGGGGCCAACTCGGCAGACCCCGAGGTGAGCAACTTCTTCGGTCCCTCGTACTGGCCGCAGACCGGAGGGGTCCCGGTCTACTACACCGCCGGAGACCACGGCATGGTCACCGAGGACCCCCTGCGCATCTGGCCCGAATCCCAGACCGCTGCCGCCAGCGGAGGCGTCTCCGCCCCGGTCACCTACCCGCCCATCATGGGCAGCCTTCAGGCGACCTACCCCACCGACTGGTACGCCGTCCAGTCGGGCAACGTCCGCCTCTACGTGCTCCAGGCGGCCTGGCCCTACGGCAACGCCGGCACCGCACCCGGCGGACCGTACCAGATGGACTACCTGCAAAGGTGGCAGCAGAACTCGGCGGAGTACGCCTGGCTGAAGCAGGACCTGGCCGCCCATCCCGGGGGCATCAAGATGGCCGTCTTCTTCTACCCCCTGCGTTCGGACAACTCCGGCCAGCCGTCTGACACCTACCTCCAGAACAGCTCCGCGAACCCCAACCCCGCCCAGAGCAGCCTCGAGGCTCTGCTCTCCGACAACGGGGTCTACATCGCCTTCAACGCCCACGCCCACACCTACCAGCGCATCGACCCCACCGGCCCGGGCCAGCTGATCAGCTACGTGACCGGTGGGGGAGGGGGGATTCCCTCGGCGGTCAGCTGCAGCGCCAACGTCCAGGGGATCAGCTCCCTTTACGCCCTCGGCTGGGATCCGACCACCCTCCCCGGGGTGGGCTCCAGCTGCGGGGTGAGCCAGGGGGTGGCCACCTCGGTGCCGGTGCCCACAAGCGAGGCCCAGGTGTTCAACTTCCTCAAGGTGACGGTGGCGGTGGACCAGGTCACGGTCACCCCGATCAACGCCGAGGGCCAGTCCTTCGACGTCCAGACCTACACCTTCGGAGCTCAGGCCCCCCAGCCTCCCGGTCAGCCGGTGGCGGTCGGCGAGCCCTCCGCGGTCAGTCTCAGCTGGACGGTGCCGGCCAACCAGGACGTCTCGGCCACCACCGACTACGTCGTTACCCCGTACGCCAACGGGGTCCCCCAGCCGCCGATCGACGTCCACTCGGTGTACCCGCAGTACACCCTGACCGGGCTCGTCAATGGGACCTCGTACACCTTCTCCGTGGTGGCGACCAACTCCCAGGGGACGAGTCCTCCCTCACCAATCTCTGTCCCGGTGGTCCCGGGGGCACCGGCGCCGGCCACCTACGACCCGGTCACCCCGTACCGGGTGTGCGACACCCGGGCCGGCAACCCATCACAGCTCAGCGGCCTGAACCTGACGCAGTGCGAGGGCCAGACCCTGGGCGCCGGAAGCAGCCTCACCGTCCAGATCGCCGGCACCAATCCAAGCGGCGCCGCCTCAGGCGGCGTTCCGGCCGGAGCCACCGCGGCTGTCCTCAATGTGACCGCGACCGACACCTCCGCGCCCAGCTACCTCACGGTCTGGCCCGCGGGCGGGTCCCCACCCCTCTCCTCCAGCCTCAACTGGCAGGCCGGGCAGACAGTGGCCAACCTGGTCACCGTGGATCTTGGCCCGACCGGAGCGGTGAGCGTCTACAACGACCAGGGGCAGGCCGACGTGGTCATCGACGTGGAGGGCTGGATGGACTCCACCGACACGTCAGGGGCGGTCTACGTCCCCGTCACCCCCTACCGGATCTGTGACACCAGGGCGGGATTCCGGCCGCTCAACCAGTGCAGCGGGCAGACGCTCGGCCCGAACTCCACCCTGACCGTCACCGCGGCGGGCACCGCACCCTCGCCCGGTGGCCCGCTTCCACCGGCGGGAGCGGTGGCGGTCAACCTCACGGTCACTGCCACCAACACCACCCAGCCGTCGTTCCTAAGCGTCTGGCCGGCCACTGCCCCCCAGCCGATCGCCTCCAATCTCAACTGGCAGGCGGGGCAGACGGTGGCCAACAACGTGGTGGTGGCGGTCCCGACCTCGGGGGCGACCCTGGGGCAGCTGGAGATCTACAACAACGCTGGGAGCGCCGACGTGGTGGTCGACGTGTCCGGCTACTACCTTCCCGCCTCCCCGCCTCCGGCCAATGCCGTGTACTTCACACCCATGGTTCCCTCCCGGATCTGCGACACCCGGTCCACCGCCATCTCCCAGCTTCAGGATGCCTGCACTGGGCAGACCCTTCACGGGGGCTCGCCGCTGCGCCTCCTGGTGGCCGGAGTGGGGGGGATACCCTCGAGCGCTACCTCAGTGGTCCTCAACGTGACCATCACCGACACCACGGCGCCTGGGTTCCTCACCGTGTTCCCCGACCTCGCCCCGCTGCCGCTTTCGTCCAACCTGAACTGGTCCCCGGGCGAGACGGTGGCGGTGGGCGTGACGGCCACCCTGGGCTCGGACGGTGCCCTGGACTTCTACATCCCCCAGGGATCCGCCGATCTGGTGGTGGACGTGGTGGGCTGGTGGCAGTGACCGGCCCGAGGGCTCGGGTCAGCGGGAGAGGCCGCCCCCCACGGGAGCGAGGCCCCGGCGGCGGCTGGGCGTCGGCGTGAGGCTCATCTCCTGGTGCCCCATGACCTTCAGGATCGAGCAGGTGAGGCAGGCGGCCGAGCCACCCGAGTCGAGCACCAAGCCGTCCGGCGCCGCACCGCCGCAGCGTGGGCATACCGCCGTTCCCGTCAGGTTCATCCAGTGTCTGAGAAGCTTCACTGTCGCCCTCCTACTGCAGGCGGAATCTCGCGCCGGGGCCCCCACCTTTGGGAATGGATCCCCTGACGGCACCAGGGTGCGCCCTCCGCGGCCGCTTGGGGGCCACAGAGGGGCGACGATCACGTGATGGGTTCGTCACCGCCCCGACTGAAAACTGCAAGGTCGGCTACCTCTCGACTTCCTTTGGTCCTCAGGCCTCATGAGATGAGTTTGCTCGCACGTCGGATAAGGGGGTGCTATGGGAACGCTAACCCGGGGTTAAGCGGCGGGCGCCAGGGCGCCCTGGGAAGCCGGTCGGCGTCGAGCGTTAGGTGATGCGGCTCCGGCTGGTCGTGACAGCCGTGGCGCTGCTCGCCGTGTCGGTCGTGGCGGTCGGGACGCTGGTGGCCCTGAGGGAGGCGGGAGCGCGGAGCTCGCCCCCCGCGAAGGGGCGCCCCACCCCGAGCCCGGCGAGCACCACGCCGGCCGCCACCCCACCGGTGTCAGGGTCGCAGGTTTACCTCTACTACTACCTCTGGTGGACCCCGGGACACTGGCAGTCCAAGCTGGGGCCGGCCTACCCCTACACCGCCACCCCACCCGTCTCCCCGGGCAGGACCAATTCCGCTGGCTGCAACCCGGTGCCCAGGTATTCCGGGACCACCATTGTGGATGTCCCCCAGGTCGGCCTCTACAACCAGAACCAGGCTCAGGTCTACCTACCACAGATCGAGCAGGCGGCGGCCTCCGGGGTCACCGGTTTCCTGGCCAGTTGGCAGGGGACCGGCAGCCCGACCCAGACGACCAGCTCCTCGGGGTACAACCTGCGCCTGCAGCTGCTGGTGCGGGCGGTGGACACCTACGACTCCACGCACCCCCAGCACCCCTTCCGCCTCGCCCTGGCGATGTCAGCGTTCGGCGACTACCACCGTCCGGCCGCCGAGATCGTCGCCGACCTCTCCTACTTCTACCGTACCTACGGTGACAACCCCGCCTTCCGCAATTCCTTCAGCTCCCGTCCGATGGTGATGATCATGGACAGCCGCAAGTACCCGGTGACCACCGTCGCCGCCATCTGGAACGCCGAGGGGGGGAGGGAGTACCTCATCGGCGACGAGACGACCGGCAGCTGGGCTCGGGACGCCCCCTATCTCGACGCCACCTCCTACTACTGGTCGTCCGAGAACCCCTGGACCAACTCCAACGCCGCCACCGACATCCAGACCCTGGGAGCTGCGGTGCACAGCGACGGCAAGAGCTGGTTCTCCCCCTTCATCGCCGGGTATGACAAGCAGCTGGTGGGCGGCTCCTGCGTGCCCCGAGACGGGGTCCAGACCCTGGACAAGGTGTGGAGCGTCAACTCCCAGAGCCACCCCCAGGCGTGGTTCGGGATCAGCTGGAACGAGTTCGAGGAGAACACCTACCTCCAGCCCAGTGTGAACTACGGCGCCACCTACCTGCGGGCCCTGCAGCAGTTGATCCAGGGCCAGCCCGGCTGACCCGGACTCCGAAGCAACCGCGGTTCACGGCACCGTTACCGGGTGGTGACACGGCTGCCAGTGGGTTCCACCCTATACTGCGCCCTGCCATAGCTAGGCCCGGGGTGATTCAGCCCCGGAAGGGAGATCGGAACTGGAGGAATCGGAAAGGTATGCTGAGTTCTTGGTATCTGCGGCTGCGCAACCGCCTCACTGAGGCGCTGGCTAGCCGTGACTCGGAGGAAGAGGGGCAGGGTATGGTCGAGTACGCCCTGATTCTGGTACTCATCGCCATCGTCGTGATCGTTGTCCTGGCCATCGTCGGTCACCGGGTCAGCGACGTCTTCAACAACATCCAGAACGGGCTTCAGTAACCCCTAGGTCCCAGGGGCGCGCGGCGGCCGGGCCGCC
>JAKAXE010000099.1 GCA_021816695.1 bacterium
GGTCGGGCGATACGTCTCCTACTCCACCCTGGCTGCCCTCCTCCTCACCTCAGGCGCGGTCGTCGCCGCCGCCGGAGGTCTCCTCTCCTGGTGGCGAGTGCGACCAGGGCGGGGCTTTTTGGCGGCCGGGCTCCTTTTGGCGGTGGTTGGGCAGTTGGCCGGCGTCTTTGAGGCCGTGAGCCAGACGCAGGTCTATCCCGAGACGCCGTCAACCGTGATCGCCGCGGCCGTAATCGCCGCCATGGGGACCGGTGTTCTGCTGGCGATGGTGCTGCTGGCTGCGGGCGGCGGTGCTACGGGGGGCGCGCACGGCCCCACCCGCACCACGGTCGCGCTGCCCGAGCTTGGGGTGGTCTTCTTGGTTTTCGGGGCGCTCCAGTTCCTGGCAGCTGCCTTCGCCGTCCCTTCCGACTTCAGCGCCAACACGGCCGTCTCCCTGATGCCCAACCCACAGCTCGCGCTGGCCTATGCGGTGCTTTCCCTGGCAGCGCCGGCCGTGGTGGTCGTGGCCGGAGGCAATATGCGCCGCGGTGCCCGGTGGGCGCCTCGCCTTGCCGCTCTCGGCTGGTGGGGAGTGGTGGTGCAGGGGCTGGTCCTCATCTTGGCGAGCTGGCTGGTGCTTGTGCCGGCCGGGGCACCGCCGGGATCAGACGTGCCTGGGACCGCAGCCGCGGCCCTGACCCCGGGGGTCTACACCTCGGCATTCGGACTGCTGGCCCTCTGGGTTCAGCGCGCGGTCGGCAAGCAGACTGGGCTGCCCGGACAGGCAGGGGGCCCGCCGGGGGCTCAGGGGATGGTGGTCACCAAGCTGAGGTGAGACCTGGGTACAAGCCGGCCGGAAGCAGCGGACGGTCGCAATTGGAGTGGTGCGGTGAGGCTATGGTGACGTTGGCCTCGTCTTCACGGCCGTCGCCTGGGAGTGGCGCATGGTCCTCAGAAGGCGCGATGATCAGGCCAATCCCGGATAACAGGGAGGCGCGAGCGTGCCAGCACCGGCCTATCAGCCCATCTCCGACTACGGGATCGTCGGCGACCTCCACACGGCGGCCCTGATCAGCCGCCTAGGGTCGATCGACTGGATGTGCGTGCCCCGGTTTGACAGCCCGTCCATCTTCGCCCGGCTCCTGGACTCCGAGCACGGCGGCTCGATGTGGGTCGAGGTGGAGGGTGGCATGATCGCCGACAGCCGGAGCTACCTTCCCGGCACCAACATCCTCGAGACCAGCCTCAGCAGCCCGCATGGCCGGCTCCGCATCCAGGACTTCATGGTGGCTCGCGAGGGCCAGCGGACCCTGGAGCGAGACCACGTGCTGGTGCGGATCCTGGAGGCCCCGGACGCCGACCTCGAGGCCTCCCTGCACCTCGATGCCCGCCCGGGGTACGGAAAGTCCCAGGCCCGGTTCAAGGTCGCCGGAGAGGGCGGCAGTTGCCTCGAGCTGAGCCACCGGGAGCTGCACATCCACCTGGACGGCCCCGGGGGCTGGGAGGAGGAGGCGGGCAGGTGGGTGCAGCGGCTGCACCTGCGCCGCGGACAGCCCCAGGCGGTGGTGCTGCGCTACGACGGGGACCGCAACTACCAGCTCCACGAGGACCCCAAGCAGCTGCTGGCCACCACCCGCCAGTACTGGGGCGAGTGGATCGGACGCTGCAGGTACGACGGCCCCTACCGTGACCTGGTCCTGCGCTCCGCCCTGACCCTGAAGCTTCTGATTTACGACCCGGAGGGGTCGATCGTGGCCGCCCCCACGACCTCGCTGCCCGAGTGGGTGGGGGGCCCTCGCAACTGGGACTACCGCTTCACCTGGCTGCGCGACTCCAGCTTCCTCATCTACGCGCTCCAGCTGCTGGGGTACCAGGAGGAGGCGGTTAACTTCATGGACTGGCTGGGGAGGGTCCACGAGCGTCACCCCCGGAGCTGGCAGACCATGTATGGGATCGACGGCCGCACCGACCTGCGCGAGGTCGAGCTGGACCACCTCGAGGGATACCGGGGTTCCCGTCCGGTTCGGATCGGCAACGGCGCCGCCCATCAGCTCCAGCTGGATATCTACGGGGAGACGATGGACTCGGCCTTCCTGCACCTCAGCTTCGGGAGGCTGGAGGCACCCCGCCTGCGCACCAGCCTGGTGGACATGATCGAGCACGTCGCCGGATCCTGGGAGCATCCCGACAACGGGATCTGGGAGGTGCGCGGAGGCAAGCGTCACTTCCTGTACAGCAAGCTGCTCTGCTGGGTGGCGATGGACCGGGGGCTGAAACTTGCCGACCAGCTGCGGCTCGACACCCCCCACCGGGATCGCTGGGTGTGGACCCGCGAGCAGATCCGCCACACCATCCTGACCCGAGGGTGGAGCGACCGCCTAGGCGCCTTCCGCCAGGCGCTGGACGAGGACGCCCTGGACGCCACGGCCCTGATGATTCCCATGCTCAACTTCCTCCCGCCCCTGGATCCCAGGGTGCGCAGCACCGTCAGGGCCATCCAGCGCGATCTGACCGACGACAGTGGATTCGTCTACCGCTATCGGAGGACGGACGGCCTGGAGGGTAGCGAGGGCACCTTCCTCCTCTGCAGCTTCTGGCTGGTGAACAACCTCTGCATGCAGCGCCAGGTGGGGCCGGCTCGGGACCTCTTCGAACGGTTGGTGGCCCACGGCAACGACCTCGGCCTATTCTCCGAGGAGCTCGACCCCGAGAGCGGGGAGCTTCTCGGCAACTTCCCCCAGGCCTTCACCCATCTGGCCATCGTCAACGCCGCCGCCCACATCGAGCGGGCCGAGGAGAACCGCGGGCCCCTGGCCGATCGCTGAGCACCGCGCCCAGGCCCGACCCCGGCACAATTGAGCCATGGCGGACTATGAGCTCGACCTGGAGCCGGTGGACAGCATCACTGTGGGTGTCCAGGGCGAGCCCGGCCAGCGCACCTTCTACCTGGAGGCCTCGCGGGGGTCCCGGACCTGCACGCTGGTCATGGAGAAGGCTCAGGTGGTGGAATTGGGTGCCCATCTGCTGGCGGCCATGCCCGACCAGCGTCTCGAGCCGGCACCGGTGCCCGTGGGCGGTCCCCTCGGCCCCCCGGGCTGGCGGGTGGGCACCATCCAGATCTCGCTGGACGACCCCGGCGGGGGTTGCACCCTGGTGATGGAGGAGCTCACCGGCGTCGATGACGAGCCGGAGACGGATGCCGAGCCTCGAAGGGTCCGCCTGGTCGCCAGCCTGAGTCAGATGCGTGGCCTGGCCGACCGGTGCCTGCTGGTGGTGGAAGGGGGCCGCCCGCTCTGCCCTCTCTGCCAGCTGCCCATGGACCCCTCGGGCCACGTCTGCCCGGCCCGCAACGGCCATCACCGGACGTGAGTCACAGCGCTCTCCGCCTTAAGGTGGGAACGACCCCTCCCGCCGCCCAAGAGGAGACTCCTCGATGACGCTTGCCACCCCAGTTCGTCTCACCACCACCCTGGCACTGGCTGCCCTGGTCCTGGCCGGTTGCGGCGCCTCCTTCGACTCCGGTGTTGCTGCCCCTTCGCCGACCCCCTCGGCACGCGTTCAGGCGGCCACCTCCCCCACGCCGTCCCCGAGCGCTTCCGGCAGCGCCTGCGTCAACCCGTCCACCACGCCCAGCTACACCCTGGCGGGGGCACGCATCCTGGCGGGCAATCTGGAGGTGAAGGACATCAAGATCGGCACCGGGGCAGCCGCCGCCGATGGCAACACCGTGCAGGTGAGCTACGTTGGCTCGCTACCCAACGGGACCGTGTTCGACAACTCGGTCAATGACAATGGCGGCAAGCCGATCTCGCTGACGATCGCCGCGGGGAAGGTCATCCAGGGCTGGGTGGAGGGGATCCCGGGGATGAAGGTCGGCGGCGAGAGGGAGCTGGTCATCCCCCCTGCCCTGGGCTACGGCTGCACCTCACCGAGCAGCAAGATCCCCGTCAACAGCACCCTCATCTTCACCATCACGCTGGTTGCCATCGGTTAAGGGGCGCAGCCCCGGCGGCAGGAGGGCAGCCACCCGGCGCTCCAGGTCGCGAGTCGCCGCCTCGGAGTCCGCGCCCACCGGCAGGAAGGTGGGGCCGAAGTGCAGGTGGACCTCGGCCCTCCGCGGCCGCAGCTTCCCTCGGGGCAGCACCTGCTCGGTTCCCCAGATGGCGCAGGGAAGGACCGGTGCCCCGGATCGGCGCGCGAGGTACCCGGCACCCCGCGAGAAGGGACGCATCCGCGCCCCATGGCTGCGGTGACCCTCGGGGAAGAGCACCACCACCCCGCCCTCCTTCAGCACGCCGAGAGCGGTGCGCAGGGCGGCCGCATCGGCCTCCTCGCGGCGGATGGGAAAGACGTTGCAGGCCCTCAGGTAGCGGGCCAGGAACGGGTTCCGGAACAGCTCCGACTTGGCCATGGCATGCATCAGCCGGGGGACCACAGCGCCCAGTAGCAGGGGGTCGTAGTTGGAGACATGGTTGGAGCAGAGGAGAAGCGGCCCCGACTCCGGGATCAGCTCCAAACCCTGGATGTCCGGCTTGCCGGACGCCGCGTAGGCCAGCAAGCGGCGCAGGCCGAAGAGGGTGACCCCCAGGGTGCGCGTCCGCCTTCCCAGACCGTCGGGAGCTGTTGTCGGTGGTGGTTCCGCGGTCAAATGGGTCCCCCTCGGAATCCCTGGCCCTCCGAAGTCGCGCCGCTTACGCCGCCGGGACGATGACCCAGCCGGTCTAGCCCCGGATCCGGGATGCTCAACCAGGCCAAGGCCAGGCGCCAACTGCGCCTACCCCCTGGTGGATTCGAACCACCGACCGTCGCCTTAGAAGGGCGCCGCTCTGATCCACTGAGCTAAGGGGGCTGACTGTCGCCATTCTGACGCTTTGCCGCCGACCCAGCCCCAGCCGCTGATTCGCCCTCATGGATCCCCCACCGGCCCCCGATCCGCTCCCCATACAATCGAGAGATGACCGGCTCGACCGGCGGCGCCCGGGTGACCACCTGCTATCTGGCACGCCACTGTGACGTGGAGAATCCCCGCGGGGTGATCTACGGGCACCTTCCTGGCTACCCACTGAGCGTGAAGGGACGGGAGCAGGCCCGAAGGCTCGGGGACTTCCTGGCCCGCCGGGGGGTGGTCGCCATCTACACGAGTCCGCTGGAGCGGGCGGTGCAGACCACCCAGACGATCAGGGAGCGGATGGGAGGAACGGTCCCCTACTTCCGCGCCCCGGGGCTGATTGAGGCTGAGTTCGGGCGCTACCTTCAGGGCATCCCCTACGCCCAGATCCCCTGGCGTCGGCCCCGCTGGATCGCCCACATGGTCTGGCCCGGCCTGCTGCCGGGTGACGAGAGCGTGGCCTCCATGTCCGGGCGGGTGGAGGCGGTGATTCAGCAGGGCCTCCGCGAACAGGGCGGCCAGCCCTTCGTGCTGGTCAGTCACGGCGACCCCATCCAGGCCTACTGGGCCACTGCGGAACGTCGGCCCCCGTGGGCGCTGCACCGGCTCCAGTGCGCCAAGGGTGGCATTCTGGAGCTCTCCCTCAGGGAAGGCACGCTCATCGGCAAGTCGTACATCTCGCCCGAGGCCATAGCAGCCGAGCTGGCTCTTCCCCCGGTCGCCGCCACCGCCTGACCTCGGGCGCGGCTCTCGCCTACCGCCTGAGCCCAGCCCAGCGAAAGATGGGCGCCTTGAAAAGGTCGCCCACCACCAGGTAGGCGCCCGCCACCAGAAGGAGCGCTCCCAGGTCCGGGGCCGGCACGCGGGACATGAGCCACCCGCCCCAGGCCAGGAGCAGCACCACCGCCAGGCCCAGTCCGGAGCTGGCCGCCAGCCAGCGACTGGGCGCCGCGTGCCAGAAGTGCTCTCGCTGACGGACCAGGTAGACCGTCGCCTGCCCGGAGACAACCAGCCAGACGAAGGAGAGGGTCTGCAGGGCGGAGTGCCTCAGGCCCATCAGATGCAGCCCCAGCTCCCAGACGCCGAAGGATAGGGCCACCAGGGGGATGGCGAGCGCCAGTGATGACCAGACCAGCGGTCTCACCCCCCAGCGCTGCGGTCGTCTTGGGGTGCGGACCCGGTCGGTGGCGATGGACATGGTGAGAAAGTCGTTGGCCAGGAGAAGCAGGACCACCAGGGTGGGAGTGGTCACGAAGGTCCCCAGGACGATCAGTCCGAGCCCGAGGAAGATCGACACCTGCAGCGTCTTGATGATCTTGTTCAGGGTGTAGGTGAGCATTCGCTGATGGATGCGGCGGCTCACCTCGACCCCGGCCACGATGTTCCCCAGCCCCGGATCGGTCAGGACCAGACTGGCGGCTGCCTTGGCCACGTCCGTGGCGCTGGCCACCGCGATACCCACCTCGGCCGCGCGCAGCGCGGGGGCATCGTTGACGCCATCCCCGGTCATGCCCACCACCATTCCCGCCCCCTGCAGACGGCTGACCAGCAGCAGCTTGTCCTCCGGAAGGACCTCCGCATAGACGTCGGCGAGGTTGGTGGGACTCCCGACCGCACGGCCATGCCTCGCCTGGCCCGTCTCCGTCGAGGCGCGGAGGACGGATGCCTTGACCGCCACCGGCCCCAGCCCCAGTCGGCGGGCGATCGCCTCCGCGGTCGCGATCCCGTCGCCGGTCACCATCACCAC
>JAKAXE010000100.1 GCA_021816695.1 bacterium
GGGCCCGGCCCACTTGGGCCGGGCCCCGCCTGGACCCCAGGGGTCCAGGTTGGCGCCGCCGCTAGCTCAGATCAGGAGAACGAGTAGTACTGGGGGTACAGCTCGTCGAAGATCCCCTGATGGGTGAGTCCGTTGAGATTGCTCTTGTACATCGTGAGCTGGTACGGAGTTGTCGGCATGTACACGACGGGCAGCTGCTTCGCCAGGTAGTCCTCGTAGGTGAAGAGGGCCTTGAGCTCAGCGGTCTGGTTCGCCGCCGTGTGGGTCTCCTGGATGTTGTGGTCGTTCGTGGCGTCGCTGTAGTCACCGCCGTTGCTCGAGGCGCCGGTGCCCAGGATCTCCCCACCGGTCGGGAAGTAGTCCGGGGAGTAGACCCAGCCGCCGCCCCAGTTGGCCATGTCCCAACCGCTGCAGGGGTTGGAGAAGGTGCAGCCGTTGAAGGCTGTGCCAATCACCTGCTGGAAGGGAGCCGTCGAGAGGGTGACCTTGATACCAGCCACCTGCTCGGCGGTGGACTGGAGCGCCTCCATCTCGTTGGTGAGAGCCACCGCGCCCTGCGCGTACAGGAGGCGGAAGCTCAGCTGAGCACCTGCGGGGATCTTGGCGCCGCACTCATCGGACGCGGTTCCCGGCTTGGTGCAGGTGGAGATTCCACCCGGATTGACGGTCCAGCCATGGGACTTGAGCAGGCTGACCGCCTTGGTGGCGTCATACGGGTACACCTGTCCGCTGCTCTCCAGCGGGCTGGCGTCGGGGTTGCCCGGCGGGTAGGTCGGGACCGGGCCGTTGGTCGCCACCCCGTAGCCGGCCAGGAAGTCCTTGATGTACTGGTCCTGGTTGACCAGGGACTGGAAGGCCTGCCGGAAGTACAGCTGCTGCATGATCGGGCCGGTGGTCGGCTCGGTGAAGTTGTAGGGGAAGTAGGTGAAGCCGAAGCTGTACCAGGGGTTGAAGGTGTAGCCGCTCTTCTCCAAGAGTGACTTCTGGGTGATGTCCTGGGTTGGGATGTACCCGATCGTCAGGGTTCCCGCCTTGAGGGCGTTGAACTCTGAGGTGTCGGAGGTGAAGGGCTCCTCGACGAACGCCGAGATGGTCGGCTTGGGGCTACCCGAGTAGTTCTTGTTGGGAACCAACTTCGCGTAGCCGGCCGTGGTGTAGCTCTTCAGGACAAAGGGCCCACTCACCACCTGCCACAGTGGGTTGGTCTGGTAGGTACCCAAGGTCTGAGATTGGCTGTTGAGGAACTGGGCGACGCCGAGGGCGCCAGTGGTCCCGGTACCTGGGTTGGCCGGCACGTACTCCGCCGGCGAGGTGTTGGGGAGAGCCACGCGAGCCTCGGCCCCGAGGTCGTAGCTGCCGACCGGGCCGGCGGCGGAGAGCTCATCCCAGGAAGCCTGGGGGAGCGGGGTGATCTGGCTCAGCTCGTTGTAGAGGAACCAGGTCGGGTTGTAGGAGGCGTTCAGCTTCATCGTCAGCGAGTACTCGCCCGTCGAACTGTAGCTGACCACGTTCTGCGGGAAGGCGCCGGGCACCGCCGCACCCCATCCGGGTCCGGGGGCGCTGCTGCTGCCCACCGCCGGCGAGTTGGGGTCGGTCGCGGCCGAGAGCAGGTTCATCCAGAACACCACGTCCTTCGAGGTGATGGGCTGGCCGTTGGACCACTCCCAGTGCTTGAGGGTGATGTTCACCACCGTGTTGTTGTCACTGAAGGTCGGCTGGTTGCCGATGCTCAGGGCAGAGTTGAACACCGGCTGCGAGCTGGTGTTGCCGAACCAGAAGAGCGGGATATACATCAGCTGCGAGAAGTCGGAGAGGTTGGTGACGCTGAAGTAGGTGCCGCTCGCCATCGGGAAGATATAGCTGGGGGGCGCGCTCGGCCCCTCGGCAAAGGTCACCGTGCCACCCGAGGTGGTCTTCGGGGTCGTGGTGGTGCTCCCGCAGGCGGCCACGAAGAGCGCCGCCACTGCGGCCACCCCCGCCATCCGCCAGAACGAGAGCTTGGGAATGTGTCTCACTTCGGTCTTAACCCTCCTGTGCCCTGATCCTTACCCGCCGCCAAGGGCGGCATTGCACGCGGGCCGCTTACCCACGCGGTGAAGAGATAGTAGGCAACCGCGGGCTTGGGCGTCATCCCCCATTAGGCTGATTTGCGCCGGGACTGGACTCCTGCTCCACCGGCACCAGCCCCTGGCGCCAGGCGCGCAGGACCGCCCCGGCGCGGTCCACCGCCCCCAGCTTGGCGAGGATGTGGCTGACGTGGGTCTTGACCGTGTGCTCGCTGAGGAAGAGCCGCTGGGCGATCTCGCGGTTGGTCATCTCCCGGGCCATCAGGCCCAGCACCTCCAGCTCCCGATCGGAGATGGCCGCCGCCTCCGGTGTTGACGCCGGGCGGTCCAGGAGGGACTCCCCTCCCGCGACCCGCCGGATCGAGTCCGCCAGCTCCTGACGGGAGACGTCCTTGAGCAGGTAGCCGACCGCCCCGGCCCGGAAGCTGGGTACCACGTAGTTCTCGTGGCCGAAGGTGGTCAGCATCACCACCCTGGTGCTGGGGCTATGCGCCAGGATCTCACGCAGCGCCTGGATACCATCCATTCCCGGCATCTGGACATCCATGAGCACCACGTCCGGGCGGAGCTCGAGAGTGGTCGCTACAGCAGCGTCACCGTCCCCAACGTCCGCCACCACAGAGAGGTCGGGCTCCGCCTCCAGCATGGCGCACAGCCCCTGGCGGACCACTGGGTGGTCGTCCGCGACCAGCACCCGGATCACCTCGCCACCTCAGCCTTGGGGCAGGGAACTTCCAGGACCACCCGGGTTCCACCCCCGGGCCGGCTGTCCAGGTTCAACTCACCGCCGGCGCCAGCGGCCCGCTCCTGCATCGAGGTGACCCCGAAACTCCCCTGTCGGGAGGGCCCCGAGGGGTCGAAGCCTCGACCGTCGTCGGCCACCACCACCTGCAGCCGACCCAGGCGCCAGCTGAGCTCGACGCTGACCTCGGTCGGAGACCCGTGGCGAACGGCGTTGCCCACCGCCTCCCGGACGATACGAAACACCGTCACCTCCAGCTGGGCCGGTAGCGACAGCCCGCGCAGACCCCGAAGGCGCAGGCTGGTTCGGATTCCGGAACCCTCCCTCACCCGGGCCAGCTCGTCCCGGATCGCCCCGGCCAGGCCCGCCCGTTGCAACCCCTCCGGGCGCAGATCCCACACGGACCGTCTGGCCTCCTGGAGGCTGGAGCGGGCCAGCTCGGTGGCCTGGCGCAGAGCCTCGCGGGCCCGCTCCGACTCCCGGCCCATCCAGGCGTCCGCAGCCTGGAGCTGGACGATGATCCCGGCCAGGCCCTGAGCCAGGGTGTCGTGGATCTCACGGGCGATGCGGTTGCGCTCGTTGATCGTGGCCAGCTCCTGGGTGTCCACGAAGAGCTGGGCGTTGCGCAGCGCCAGACCGAGCTGGCCCCCCACCACCTCCAGGAGCTCGCGCTGGCGGTGGTTGAACGGATTCCGGCCGCGCAGCACCAGGAGGCCAACCTCCCCTCCGGCGGCGGTCAGAGAGAGCAGCAGCATCGCCGTGGGGTCGGTGGGGCCGACGACGGCGGCAGGCGGCGGCTCACCGGACTCCGGCCCCGCCCGCCCCACGAGCCGCAGGCCACTCGGGTCGAGCCCGTCGGTGACGTATATCCACACCCCGGGGAGGTCCCAGACCCCCTGGAGCTGGGCTGCGGCCGCCGTCGCCAGCTCGCTCACCACCAGGGAGCGCCCGAGAGCCGAGGTCAGGGTGTTTAGGGTGGTGAGCTCTTGGTTGCGCTGGCTCAGCTCGGCGGTTCGCTCCCGAACCCGCCGCTCCAGCTCGGCTTGGGCAGTCTCTATCTGGGTCCGCTGGGCCCCGAGGCGGCGACGCAGCCCGTCCAGGCTGAGTTCCAGCCCGACGATCTCATCCGCCGGCCCAGGGGAGACCGCGACCGCGGTCTCCAGATCTCCATTCGCCAACCTCTCGGAGGCGGAGCGCAACTGCGCCAGGGGGTCCAGCAGCCGGCGGCTGAGAAGGTTGGTGAAGATGAGCACCAGACCCGCGAGCAGCAACAGGATGGGGATCAGGACGGCGATCGCCCCCGCCAGCCCTCGGCTGATCTCCTGGGAGAAGCCGACAACGCTGGCGTCCAGCCCGGATACCGGGAGCGCTACGCCGTAGCTCCACTGGCTGGCGGGCAGCGGGCTGTAGAACACGTCCACAGGGTCTCCGTCGAGGGTGATCTGCCCGGAGCCCTGGAACCCGAGGCGCATTTGGGTGGCGACCGGGAGCCAGGGATCGCCCTTCTGGGTGAGGCTCACCGGCTCGGTGGGCCGCCGGTGGGACGGAAGCCCCAGCGCCGCGGTGCCACCCGCGCCCACCGAGATCACGTTGCCCTCGGGGCTGAGCAGGAAGCCGTAGCTGCCCTGGGCGCTTCCCGGAGGGCCGGCGAGGAATGCCGACACCAGGCTGCTCACCGTGATGTTGGCCCCGACTTGGAACTGTGTCCCCGCCGCGGTGGCCCCTTGGGTGGCGACGGTCACCGTCGGACCTCCGGCCAGCGGGTTGTCATACACCGGGGTCCACACCGCAGTCTGCGGCGACTCAGCGATCAGCTGGCGCCAGGCAGACGACTGGAGCTGGTCGGCGGCCGCCGCCTCGGCGATCCCCGCCTGGTAGACGCTCGGCGACGGCAGCAGCTGCTCAAACCGGGAGCGGTCGGCCGAGCTCACCGCCCTCGCGGGGGTAACCTCGACGATCCCGTACTGCGGAAGGTTGATCCAGGCCTCGGCCACCTCCCGGTGCAGCGCTGGGATCTCCGTCAGGAGGCTGGCGAGGTCGCTGAGGCCCGCCTCGATGGCCGTGGATCGTGATCCGACCGAACCGAGGACTGCGTAGGTCGAGGCGTTGCCCAGAGTACCCAGCCCAGACCCCGGCGAGGACAGCTCCGCCTGGGCTGCCTTCCCCACGAGAGCCACCTGGTTCTCGATCGCGGCCAGCTCGTCGTTGACCCCCGTAGCCTTGTTGTTCACCAGCTCCTGGAGGTGAGTGCCTTGGGCGGCCACCAGCCGCTGGTTGGCGGACTGGAGCGCACCGGAGTTCAGCTCCTGGAGGGCGGCGATCCCAGCCGCGCTGACCACCGCCAGCGGGATCACCGACACCGCCAGCATGGCGGTGAGGATGCGTCCCCGGATCGTGAGCCGTTGCCAGCGCTGGTTGGCTAAGCGCCCAGGCAGGGCCCACCAAGCTCGCCCCCCACGGCCGCCTGCGCTCACCTCCAGATCTCCTCTGGCTCCAACAGGACCCCCATCCTACGACCGGACTGGTGCCGGCGGCGCGAGGGGGAAGATATAGAGGTGCCAGGCGCCTGGAGTGGGCGGATCCTGATCGCTCCCACGGCCTTCAAGGGGACCTTGTCGCCTGCGGCCGCGGCGCGAGCCATGGCTCGGGGGGTGGCGAGAGCCTGGCCATCCTCGGACCTCCGCATCCTGCCCCTCTCGGACGGCGGCGACGGCTTCCTGGAGGCGATCCTGCACGGGCGTCCGCACCAACTCGTCTGGACCGAGGCCGAGGACGCGCTCGGACGCCCCCACCCGGTCCCCTGGGGATCCTTGGACGGCGGGCGGCTGGCGGTGTTGGAGCTGGCTCGGGCGGTGGGGATCGCCGGCCTCCCCCCTCCCACTCCGCGTTCCGCCGCCACCTCAGGCACGGAGGGGCTGGGAGCGGTGCTGACCGCCGCCCTGGCCACAGCTCCCCAAAGACTCGTGATCGGGCTTGGCGGCAGCGCCTCCACGGATGGTGGGGTCGGCATCGCCCGCCGGCTGGGATACCGCCTGCTGGACCGCGCCGGGCGAGACCTTCCGTCCGGAGGCGCCGCGCTGGCCAAGCTGGACCGGATAGTGGCTCCGGCGCAGGGGCGGCCGACGGGTGCTGAGATCGTGGGGGCGTGCGACGTCACCGCTCCACTTCTCGGCCCCTCGGGCGCCGCCCGGGTGTTCAGCCCCCAGAAGGGCGCCGACGCGACGACGGTGAGCGCGCTGGAGGTGGGGCTGGAGCGGCTTCGGCGGGTGGTGGCCCGCGACCTTCTGGTCGAGGCGGCCGACCTCCCCGGGGCGGGGGCCGCGGGCGGCACGGGCTTCGGGCTGGTGGCCTTCTGCGGCGCCCGTCTGCTCCCCGGCGTGGAGCTGGTGGCGGAGCTGGTCGGGCTGGACTCGGAGCTGGACCTGACCCGACTGGTAGTGACCGGCGAGGGGAGGGTGGACCGCCAGAGCTTCGCCGGCAAAGTGGTGGGCGAGGTGGTGCGCCGAGCCCACGAGCGCGGGCTCGCGTGCCTTGTGGTGGCAGGGTCGGCGGACCCCTCGGCCGCCCTCCAACTCGGAACGCTGGGTGCGGCCCTCCACCTGGGCGGTGCGCCGGGGCACGCCCCGGAGAGGACGCTCGAACAGGCGGTATACGCAGCGTCTCTGCAACTCTAAGCGACTCTGAGCGGGGCGTAGCCGAGCGCCCTGGGGCCGAAGTCGCCACGAGGGACGACCGCGGTGGCATGGGCGTTGCGGTGGAAGCCGCGCCCGAGGGACACCCATCTGGGCCGGTGCCCAGGTGAGG
>JAKAXE010000101.1 GCA_021816695.1 bacterium
GCCCTGGGCGCCAGGCCCATGAACCGCTCCAGCTCCTCGGTGCGGAATCTCCGTTCCCGGCCCGGGCGCACCACCGGCACCCGGCCCTCGTCTGCCCAACGGCGCAACGTCACCGGGTGCACTCCCACCACCTCCGCCGCCGCCTTGAGTCGCAGTAATGCCATGCCACCAAGTCCTACACATCACTCATGTTCGCTTAGCAAGACACACCACTGCTACAGACCCTCCCACCCAGCCAGGTCACCCGTCTGAGGGCTGGGGCGACTGGCTCGAGTCACCGCCCGAGCTGTTCTGGTCGGGGCTGCTCCCTGAGCCTGACGGCGTCGCCGTGGCCTCGGGAGTCTGGTGCGACTCCGGGGTCTGCTGAGCCTCTGGGGTCTGCTGGGCGTCGGGGGTATCCGTGGGCTCCGGCGTCCGGCTCGGGTCGGGGGTCTCCGCCGAGGTCGGGGAGGGGCCGTTCAGGGTGCCCAGCTGCGTGGGGCTGGACTCGCTCAGGTGGGCGGCCAGTACCGAGTCATTGCTGGCGCGCACCGACAGGGAGTAGGTGGCGCCGTTGGGCGCCTGGACCACGACGTCGTAGACCGCAACGCCATGTTCCGTGTCCGACTCGGTCCGCAGCACCTTGGCGGCCCCGGCCCCGGGGTAGTGCTGGCTGACGTAGGTCAGGGCTGCCTGGTCGGCGGCCGCGGCCGGGCTGTTCGCCGCCACCAGGCTGACCCGGGTGGGGACGGGGGTGGCGCCGCCGCTCCTGGTGGCGGCCCAGACCCCTCCCACCACCGCCACCGCTCCGATCGCGACACCTGCCGCTGCTGTTCTCATCATCGGTCTCCTCCAAGAGGCGCTCCGTGCGCTTCTTCGAGGATCCACCCTGGGGATGAGCCGATCGTGGGAGGGGGATTAGATTCTCTTCAGGTTCCCTGGCCGGGAACCGGGAGCAGCCGGTACCCGGCGCCGCGGACGGTGTGAATCAGCGGGGCCAGGCCCTCTCGATTCAACTTCCGGCGCAGGTAGCTCACGTAGACATCGACCACGTTGCTGCCCGGATCGAAGTCGTACTCCCACACCCGGTTGAGAATCTGGGTGCGCGACAGCACCTGGTTGGGGTGGCGCATGAAGAGCTCCAGGAGCGCCCACTCACGATGGGCCAGCTCGATGCGGCGGTCCGCCCGGAACGCCACCTTGGAGAGCAGGTCCAGCCTGAGGTCGCCCACCTCCAGCTCGGTGGACACCGTCTGATCCTTGGTCCGGAGCACGGCTCGCACCCGGGCCAGCAGCTCGTCGAAGGAGAATGGCTTGGTCACGTAGTCGGTGGCCCCAGCGTCCAGCCCGGCCACCTTGCTGGCGACGTCGTCGCGGGCGGTGAGGATGATCACCGGGAGCCCGGGCCTCTTGGCTCTCCAGAGGCGGAGAACGTCGAGCCCGTCTCGGTCGGGGAGACCGAGGTCGAGGAGCGCCAGATCCAGATCCTCGCCGCCGACGTCCACCACGCCCAGGGCGGTGCGGGCATCCGGCGCTCGGGTTACCGCGTACCCCTCCGCCTGCAGGCCCTTGGCGAGAAAGGCCGCGATTCGAGCGTCGTCCTCCACCAACAGGATCATTCCACCCCCTCCTCGTCCGCGGCCCCCGCCCAGAGGCACGCTGGCGGCAGCACCAGGACGACCGAGGTCCCGCGCCCCGGAGCGCTGCTCAACTCCACGTGACCGCCGTGGCCTTCGACCACGGCCTTGACGATCGCCAGTCCCAGCCCGGCTCCTCGCTGGCCGCCACGGGCCCCCCGGCGGAAGCGGTCAAAGACCGCCTCCTGGAGCTCTGGGTCGATGCCGGATCCGGTGTCGGTGACGGAGAGGCGGACCCCTGGCCCGCAGCTCGCGCCCAGGGTGATGGAGTCGCCCTCCACGGTGGCCTTGACCGCGTTGTCCAGCAGGTTGAGCAGGGCGCCGCGGAGTTTGGCCGGATCGACCACCACCACCGCGTCCGGCACCGGATCCAGCACCCATTGCCGCGGGGCCAGAACCTGGGCCGCGGCCGAGAGGTCGGCCATGAACGATCTGAGGTCCACCAGCTCACGCTGGATGAAATCGGGCTCCAGGGAGTGTCCCAGCAGGAGCAGCTGGTCAACCATGGCGCTCATCTGGTCCAGCTCTTCCACCACCACCGCGGTCGTATCCGCCACCTCGCCGGGGTCGACGGCGCCGCCTCTCCGCAGCACTTCCAGATGCCCCTTGGCGATGGTGAGTGGTGTCCTCAGCTGGTGGGAGACGTCTGAGAGCAGGGCGCGCTGGGCGGCCACGGTCGCCGAGATCCGGCCCAGGAGCTCGTCGAACGCCGCGGCCATCCGCCCGACCTCGTCGTCCGCGCCCCGGTATCCAACGCGGCGGGTCAGGTCGCCCGAACTGGCCTCCACCGCCGTCTGGGTCAGCGCCCCCACGGTGCGCAGCACCCGTCTGAGGATGAGATAGGCGCTGAGAAGCGCGACCACCAGGGCGACCGCCGCCTCCGCGGCGGCGAGGAGTGCCACCTGGTCAGTCTCACTCTGGAGGCGGCTCAGGCTGCCGGCGGCGATGACCACTCCTTGGACCTTCCCGGCTTCCACGATCGGGCTGGCCAGCGCGAGATAGGGGGTGGTGCCCACGGAGAGGTTCATGGTCCGGGTGCTCCGGGGAGGGCTCGACAGGGTCTGGCGGACAAGGGGCGCCCTGGACAGCTCCGCCGCCGCGCCGGATCCCAGCACCGGTTGGTGGTTGACGGCGATGAGCAGCACCTCGCCCGGTGGGAGCGGGTGGGTGAGGAGGTAGCCTCGGCTGAAGGCTTCGAGGCTCTGCCCCGGAGTGCGGGTGCCGAATGAGGCGGCATAGCCGCTGAGCTCATCTCCCAGGTCCGCCAGGACGGTGTTCTGGTAGTGGGCGGAGAAGTCCCGGACCACCTGCACCAGGACAACCCCCAGGACCAGGGCCAGCACGAAGGCGTGGAGCAGGAGAAGCCGCGCCGCGGTGCCGAGCCTCGGACCGCGACCCATGGTTGTTCTCCGCGCCTCGGGGACCCCCGCCACCTCCAGCGTGCCCCCTGCCTGGCGGGTCTCAGCCGTCGCTGCCAGAGCAGGAATCTCCGCCCGAGCAGCCACCCTTTCCGTCCGTCGACTCCGGAGTGGGCACCGTGATCACCGGCGCGGGGGGGGTGACGGTCTCCACCGGCTCGCCGGCGACCGAGATGCCGGTGGGGGGAGATGGAGCTGCCGAGGGGCTATTGGAGCCAAGTCGCACCGCCGACGGAACAGTGCTCGGCCGCACGGTCAGGTTGGGACCCAGCAGGAGCGCCACCGCCAGGGCGCACCCGACCACCAGGAGCAGCCAGGCGGCCCTGGGGATTTGGGATGGCGGGGGGATCGGGAGCAACGGTCAGGTACCTCCGGGCTCGACGATGGGGCCTGTCCATGAGTCGATGATTAGGTGAACATTAGGCCCATCTCATGTTCCCCTCGGTAGGGGAACAGGGTCCGATGCGAACCGGTACCCGGCACCAGTGGGCGCCTCCGCGTGGGCAACCCGCGGACCAACCGCCAGGCGTGCGCGGACACACGAGGCCGCTGCCGTGTCCACGCGGTGAAGGGCGCCGCCCCGGCTCCTGCGGACCGACCGCGGACGGCCCCGGTCGGGGCTCTGTCAGGAGGCGGCAGCACCTGAGGACCGCGTGAACCGCCGTGGCTCGGGCGCGCGCTGGGGCTTCGGTATGCCGCCTGCCGGGGCCGCCCACCCGGCCTTGGCGGAGGGCGCCCCCGATCGCCGGTGGGATCTCCGGAGCGGAGCTCAGCAGAACAGATGTATCATCAACGGTCACGGGTCGGCGAGCCGGCCTGACCGCTCGGCGGTTTGGGGCTCCCGCCCTGGACTGGACGCGGCGGTCACTTCCGATCAAGTTCGGGAGGCTATCTTGGAAGAGCCGGACCGACTCCTTGGAGGTGTCACCGGGTACCTGCTCGGCCTCCGACCACGGCTTCCGGCCGCGGTCTGGACCGTGGTGGCCGGGGGAGCGGTCTCCGCTCTGGGCAACGGCTTCGTGCTTCCGTACGGCTCCATCTACCTCCATGTGGTGCGCGGGATCCCGATCCCCGTGGTGGGCGCCCTCCTGTCCTTCTCGGCGCTGGCCTCGCTCCTAGTCGCGGTGGCCGGAGGCACCCTGGTGGACCGGCTCAGCCCCAAGGCGGTGATCCTGCTCGGGCTGGGGTTCCAGACGGTGGGGTTTGCGTCCCTGGGGTTTGCCACCGGGATTCCCCAGGCCGCGCTCTCGCTGGGGCTGGTGGGGCTGGGTGCCGGGTGCTTCTTCCCCGCCCTGGGGGCACTGCTGGCGGCCATAACCACCCGGGCGGAGCGGACCGCCGCCGCCTCACTTCAATATGCCGCCAACAACCTCGGCATCGGCGTGGGCGCCATCGTGGGCGGGCTGCTGGTGTCCACCTCCCGCCCCAGCAGCTTCACCCTGGTCTACCTGCTGGACGCCGCCACCTTCGTGGTCTTCGCCGCGGTGGCGATCCTGCTGGTGCCCTCGGGACGGCACCGTGAGGAGCGGGCCGAGAGCTCCGGGTATCTCGCCGTCCTTCGGGACTGGCGCTTCATGGCGGTGGTGCTCTTCAACGTCATGGTGGTGGTCTCCACCTACTCCCAGCTGGACAGCTCTGTGCCCCTGTACGCCCGGGTCTTCCTCAGGGTGCCCACGGCCGCCATCGGGCTGATTCTCGCCGCCAACACGGCGTTCATCGTCCTCGCCCAGCTGCCGCTGGCCCGAGCCGTCCGCACGCTGCCCCGCACCACAACCCTCACCCTGTGCGGAGCTGTCTGGGCCGCCTGCTGGATGGTCGGGTGGCTGGCCAGCCTGGAGCGGGGCCTGGCGGCGGCCGCCTGGCTCGGAGTCTTCGCCGTGATCTTCGGGGCCGGCGAGTGCCTGCTCAGCGCCACCCTGGGACCCCTGGTCGCCGATCTGGCGCGCCCGGCCCTTCGCGGCCGCTACATGGCCACCTTCAACCTCTCCTGGTCGATTGGACTGCTGGTCGGACCGAGCCTGGGGGGGGTTCTGGTGGGGTCCTTCCTGCGGCCCTGGATGTGGCTGACCTGGGCCGCCGTAGCCGTTGGGCTCGCTGCCTGGGCCTCCCTGTTGGCCCGCTGGCTGCCCGAAGCGGTCAACCGGGCTCCGTTGCCTGCCTGACGTGCCCAAAGCTCGCCGGGTGGACGGTGGGTGGGCTGGCGACAAGGCCGGCGCCCGGTCTAGGCGGATACGGCGATGCTGACCTCGGGGGGCTGGCGCAGGGAGTTATGGACGGTGCAGCGGGCGGCCACCGAGAGCAGCGATTCTTGCACCTCCGGTGGCAGCTGGGAGACCCCGCTCACCCCGAGGGAGATCCGGCTCACCCGGTACGGCCGGGTGGCGTACTCGACCTCTGATGTGACGGCCAGGCTGTCCACGGGGTGGCCATGGCGGGTGAGGAAGCGGCGGACGTAGAACCCTACGCAGGCGGCCAGGCTGGCGATGAAGAGCTCGGTGGGGGTGGGGGCGGTGTCCTCGCCGCCATCCGTCTCCGGCTGGTCAACGTGCAGGATGTGCTGGCGCATGGAGAGCCGGAACCGGTCGCCAGACTCGTGCTCGACCCGCACCGCGACCTCGGCGACGGTCCCCGCCTCCATTGTCAGACGGCCTCAGGGGCGGCCTGGGCCGCCTCCACCTGGGCGCGGACCTCGTCCATGTCCAGCTCCTCGACAGCCGTGATGAGCTTCTCCAGCGAGCTGGCCGGCAGTGCCCCCGGCTGGGCGAACACCAGGATCCCATCCCGGAAGATCATCAGCGTGGGAATGGAGCGGATCCCCAGCCCCTGCGCCAGCCCCGGCTCGGCCTCGGTGTCGACCTTGGCGAACACCATCGAAGGATGCTTCTCCGAGGCCGCCTGGAACACCGGAGCGAAGGCCCGGCAGGGGCCGCACCAA
This sequence comes from bacterium, assembly GCA_021816695.1. Lineage (GTDB taxonomy): Bacteria > Chloroflexota > Dormibacteria > Aeolococcales > Bog-877 > JAJYXT01. The sequence goes on from JAKAXE010000101.1 coordinate 5,970, forward strand.
GCCGCCCAGAAGTCGACCAGGACCATCCCCGGCCCGTTTACCGTCTTCTCGAAATCTGCCTCGCCGAGTGCGGTGGTGGCCATGGCTGCCTCGCTATGAATGTACCCCTGGGGGTATGGCTTGCTGAGGCAAGTGTACACCAGATTCCTCGTCCCTGTGCGAACTGGCCTGGGCTGCGGCTCCGATCCTGCGCCGAGTCAGATCCCGATGAGTACGACCGAGATGGCGGCGGCCAGCAGGCCCGCCCGCTGCACCCGGTTCCAGCGCTCTCCCAGCCCGAAGCGGGCCAGGAGCACGGTCACAGCAGGATAGAGGGAGCTGATGACCGCCACCAGGGCCAGCTGGGAGAGGCCGGTCGCCCGCAGAAAGAGGATGTTGCCGGCGCCCCCCAGGATCCCCGCCCCGGCGGCCAGGGGTGCCACTCGGCGCCAGCCGCCGCCACCCGTTCGGGCCGCGGCGCCGCCAACAATGAGGAGCGACACCAGCTGCCCGGAGATCAGTGGCCAGGTGCCTGATGCCGTTCCGGCCCGATCCAGGGCGATGAAGAGAAGGGCGAATCCCACGCCGGCCAGGAGCGCCTCAGGAACGCCGAGG
>JAKAXE010000016.1 GCA_021816695.1 bacterium
TGCTCCGCGCTGGGCTCGATCTTGCGCCGCAGGCGGTACACGTGGGCGTCCACGGTGCGGGTCTCGATCTCGACCTCATACCCCCAGACTCGGCGCAGGAGCTCGGCCCGGCTCATCACCTGGCCCGGCCGGCTGGCCAGAAGGGCGAGCAGGTTGAACTCGGTGAGGGTGAGGGGGACCTCCTGATCGTCCCGGTATACCTGCCGGCGGCGCAGGTCGATGCTGAGGCCGGGAAACTCGAACCGCTCCCGAGCCTGCTCCTGGGGGGCGGCGTCCGAGCGCCGGAGGTGCGCTCCGATCCGGGCCACCAGCTCGCGCACCTCGAAGGGCTTGACCACGTAGTCATCGGCCCCCAGCTCCAGCCCCACCACCACATCGATGGTGTCGCTCTTGGCGGTGAGCATGATGATCGGTACCTTGTGGCCGTCGCTGCGGAGCTTGCGGCAGACGTCCAGCCCGCTCATCCCCGGCAGGTTGATGTCCAGCAGGACCAGGTCGGGATTGCTCTGCTGGACCAGCTCCAATCCCTCGGTGCCGGTGGCGGCCTCCAGGACCGTGTAGTGCTGGGGCTCACAGGCGAGCTTCACGATCTCCCGGGTCGCGGGGTCGTCCTCAACCATGAGGATGGTCTTGTTGCCGCCGCTCATGCGCCCAATGCCTCCAGGTACTCGGTTACGGTGTTGACGAAGCTTTTGACCTCGATGGGCTTGGTGATGTAGCCCGAGCAGCCCGCCTCCATGGCCTCCCGCTCGTCCCCCAGCATCGCCCGGGCGCTCAGCGCCACTATCGGGGTCTGAGAGGTCCGGGGGTCGGCCTTGAGCAGGCGGGTGACGGTCAGTCCGTCGATCCCCGGGAGCTGGATGTCCATGAGGATGAGGTCATAGGGATGGGCCTTGGCCTTCTGCAGTCCCTCCTGGCCGTCCATGGCGGTGTCCACCTTGAAGCCCTGCCCCCGGAGCACCAGGGTGGAGAGCTCAAGGCTGGACGGATTGTCCTCGATCACCAGGATACGGTTCCGCAGCTGCCCGTTGGGGCGCAGCCCGTGCAGTGGCAGGGTCACCGTGAAGGTGGCGCCCTTTCCCAGCTGGCTCTCCACCTTGATGGTGCCTCCGTGCAGCCCCACCATCCTCTTGACCAGGGCCAGCCCCAGCCCGGTGCCCTCGTAGGGCCGGTCGGCGGATGACTGGACCTGGAAGAACTCGCTGAAGATCTCCTCGTGGTGCTGGGGGTCGATGCCGATTCCACTGTCCTTGACCTGCAGCACCAACTGCCCCGCCCGCGGCTTGGTCCGGGCCCGGACCAGGGCGTATCCGCCCTCGGGGGTGAACTTGATGGCGTTGGCCAGCAGGTTGTAGAGGACCTGCTTGAACTTGCCCTTGTCAGCACGCACCAGGGAGTCCTCGTGGTCGACCTCCACCTGGAGAGCCACCCGGGCCCGCTCCGCCAGCGGGCGCACGACGGTGAGCACCTCGCCGATGGCCGGCCCTAGCTGAAACTCCTCGTACTGCAGCTCCAGCCGGCCGGCCTCGATCTTGCTGAGGTCGAGCACGTCGTTGACCAAGCCCAGCAGATGGCGGCCGCTGGAGTGAATGTTCTCCAGGCACTCCTGCTGCTGCGCGGCGCTCATCTTCCCCGCCAGGTTGTCCTTGAGGATCTCGCTGAAGCCGAGGATGGCGTTGAGCGGAGTGCGCAACTCGTGGCTCATGTTGGCCAGGAACTCACTCTTGAGTCGGCTGTTCTCCTGGATCTGGGCGTTGGCCACCTCCAGCTCGTGCTTCTGCAGGGCGATCTCCTGCAGCTGGCGCTGCGCCGAGGCGTGCAGGGAGGCGTTGTCCAGACTGATGGCGGCCTGGTTGGCGATCACGCGCACCAGAGCCTGCTCCAGATCGGTGAACGGCTTGACCCGCTTCCGGCCCAGGCTGAGGGCACCCATCACCCGGTTGGGGGACTCGAGCGGCATCACCAGCACGCTGCGGGGCGAGCTGGGGCTGGGGAGGCTCTTGAAGCGAGGATCCTGGGTGGCGTCATCCACCCGGACCGCCTTGCGCTCGGCAACCGCCCAGCCCACGATCCCCTCACCGACACCGAAGGCGGCCACGCTCCCCACCTGCTCGGTGTAGGGATAGGTGGCCATGGCGCTGAGCTGGGCCTCCTCCTCGTCCAGCAGGAACACCGTGGAGGCGTCGCACGCCACCAGCTGGGCGAGGGATCTCAGGGTGAAGTCGATGTTCACCTTGACGTCGAGGCTGGACGTGAACAGGTTGCCAACCCGCTCCAGCAGGTCGACCATCGCCTTGTCGTCCATCCGCTGGGGATTATAGGCAACGCTCGAATTCACGACCACCACCCCGGGCGCGCCCGGGCGGCCACCAACGGCTGCCTGGCACCGTTCAACCGACCAGTCCCCAGCGAGTTCCGGCATCCCTCAAGGAGCCCGGGGTTGGCACCGCAGGATCTCCCGGCCGCAGCGGTCACCCGGCCCCGGGCGACGGCCGACCGCCCACCAGCGTGCCGCTGGCTCCTCCCGGGTGGGTACACGGCGAGATAACAGGCATAGCCACGCGTGACGGTACGCCTTGGCACGTCCGGCCAGCAACCGGCGGGCGCTCCCAACGGCCGACGGGAGCTGGGCTCGTGCCACGGAGGGCACGGAGAAGGCCGGCCGACCCTGGGCGGCTGAGTCTCTCATCGGCGGTCGGAAAGGCGTCTATGATCGCGGCGACGGGACGACCGCTGGTTCTTCAGGGAGGTGCGAATGTCCGCGGAAACTACCCGAAGAGTGGTGGAGGCATACCTCGGTGACCACGGGATGGACGCCCTCGCCGAGGACGTGGTGTACACCGTGATGGGTTCGGGCCGGACGGCCCGGGGAAAGGAGGAGGTCGGCGCCCTCCTTGGCTACTTCTATCACGGGGCCTTCGAGGCCACCGCCCATGGCCGAAGCCTCGTAGTGGGCGAGACACAGGCGGTCTTCGAGGGCGATTTCGAAGGGCGGCACGTCGGCGAGTTTGCGGGGATTCCCGCCACCGGGAAGACGGTGACGGTGCCCCTCTGTGTCGTCTACGACATCCCCGGCGACCGGATCGTGGCGGCGCGGATCTACTTCGAGATGGACGCGCTGCGGGATCAGCTCGGGAGCTGAGCGGCCTCCCCGGTTACCCCGACAGCGGCTCGAAGCGGGCCTGGAAGAAGCGCAGGTACCTTGGCTCGTGGGTCATCCTGAGGCCGCGCGCCGAGCTGGCCGCGTTGTAGACCGCCTCCACCGACTCGGCCACCACGTCCATGTGGGCCTGCGTGTACACCCGGCGGGGAATGGTCAGCCGGGTCAGCTCCAGCTTGGGCCGGCGGTGGTCCCCGGTCTTCGGGTCCCGCCCCGCGGACACGATTCCCCGCTCCATGCTGCGGATCCCGGAGTCGAGATAGAGTTCCGCCGCCAGGGTTTGAGCCGGGAACGCGTCCTGGGGAAGGTGCGGGTAGAAGCGTTTGGCGTCGAGAAAGATGCCGTGGCCGCCCACCGGATGGACGAACGGGACGCCGGCCCCGTCCAGCAGCTCTCCCAGGTAGCGGACCTGCCCGACCCTGGCCCGGATGTGCTCCTCCTGGACCGACTCCCGGATTCCCACGGCGATCGCGGCCATGTCGCGACCGGCCAGTCCACCGTAGGTGTGCAGACCCTCGAAGACGATCACCAGGTTGCGAATCTCCTCGAAGAGCTGCTCGTCGTTCACCGCCAGCCAGCCGCCGATGTTCACCAGGGCGTCCTTCTTGGCCGACATCCAGGCACCGTCCACCAGCGAGCAGAACTCGCGGACGATGGAGGTGATGGTCCGGTCCGAGTAGCCTGGCTCCCTCTCCTGGATGAAGAAGGCGTTCTCCACCAGCCGGGTGGCGTCCAGGTAGATCGCCACCCCATTCCGCTGGCAGAGATCGCGGACCTCCCGCAGATTGGCCATCGAGACCGGCTGCCCGCCCGCCATGTTCACGGTGGCGGCCAGGCTGAGGAAGGCGACCTCGGATCCTCCGCGGCGGCCGATCACCTCCGCCAGCTTCTCCAGGTCCACGTTGCCCTTGAAGGGGTGGAGGCTCTCCGGGTCATGGGCCTCGTCGATGATCACGTCCACGAAGATCCCGCCGGCCCGCTCCTCGTGGTCGCGCGTGGTGGTGAAGTACATGTTCCCGGGGACGAACTGGCCCTGGCGGATGGCGCACTGGCTGAGCAGGTGCTCGGCTCCCCGGCCCTGGTGGGTGGGAACCACATGAGCGAACCCGTACGTTTCCCGGATGGCGTCCTCAAACTCGTAGAAGTTGCGAGACCCCGCGTAGGCCTCGTCCCCCAGCATCAGGGCCGCCCACTGCCGGTCGCTCATGGCGTTGGTGCCGGAGTCCGTCAGGAGGTCGATGTAGACGTCCTCGGAGCGCAGCAGGAAGGTGTTGTAGCCCGCCTCCTCAAGAGCCGACTCCCGGTGCTCCCGGGTGGTGATGGTCAGCGGCTCGACCATCTTGATCTTCCAGGGCTCGGCCCAGGAACGTCGGCGCAGCTGCTGTCCGGTGGTGGCAGGGAGGTGGGTGGTGCTCATGCTGGCATGCTAGCAGACCGGTTTTTGGTCTATTTCCTTACCACTAGGGTCTCATTTTGAGCTCCGACCGGGTACCCTCATGGGCATGAAGGCCATGGCCATCGGGCCAGTCCGCACCCGGCGCAGCTTCGAGGAGGCGGTTTCCCAGATCGCCGAGGCGATTCGGGCTGGGGACTTCGGCGTCGGCGATCGACTTCCCTCCGAGAGGATCCTCGCGACCACCATGGAGATCTCCAGACCCACCTTGAGGGAGGCCCTGCGCGTGCTGCGCGAGGCCGGAGTGCTGGCTCCCCGGGACGGGGCGCTCACGGTGGTGTCGGAGAAGATCCCGTTGGGGGTGCTGGAACGGCGTTCCGAACTGCGCATCGGGGAGGTGGCCCAGGTGCTGGAGGCGAGGCGGTTGCTCGAGCCCAGGGTGGCCCAGCTGGCCGGCATGTACGCCACCGAGGAGGACCTGGGGGATTTGGCGGAGATCCTGGAGCGCCAGAGGGCCGCCGCCGGCGACCGGGAGCGGGTCAGGCTGCTGGACACCAGGTTCCACCTGGCTATCGCCCGGGCGACCCGCAACCACGTGGTGGTGGACCTCACCCGCTCACTCCTGCGCCGCGTCGAGATAGCGCGGGACATGGCGCTCCGGACCCCGGTGGAGCCTCGCCGGGTGATCGCGATGCACGAACGCACCCTCCGGGCCATCGCCGCCGGCGACCCTCAGGAGATAGAAGCGGCGATGGACGAGCATCTCGCCTATCTGGAGGTGATCTGGGAGCGCGAGTCCGGTAGGCCCCGGCTGCGCCGGCCACCGGACTTCCTCATCTCCAAGGTGGGGATAGAGTCCGGCTGAGGGGCCGTCGGGGTCAGGAGTCGAAGCCGATCCCGAGCCGGTCGAGGGTGCCGAGGAGCATTCCCCGCCGCCCGGTGCGGTCGGCGGCGGACATCGCCCACTGGACCGCCGCCAGGGTTGGCCAGCGCAAAGGTTCAGGCGGAAACGGGAACGGTGGGTGACGGACCAGGCGCAATCGCAGGAGGGGTGAGTCAGGCTCCAAAAGGCGGGCCGCCAGCACGCCGCCGGCAAACCGGGTGGCCGCCACCCCCAGGCCGGTGTAGCCGAGCGCGTACACCACGCGCCCTCCCAGCGCCGACCCGAAGGTGCAGGTGAAGCGGGTGGTGGAGGCGATGGCCCCTCCCCAGCGGTGGGTGAAGGCCAGGTCGCCCAGGTCGGGGAACATCTGCCGGAACTGCTCCAGAAGGCGGATGTAGGTCTTGGGGCGGTGGTCGAACTGCGGCCCGACGGCCCCCCCAAAGTGGTAGACGGCGTCGTAGCCGCCCCAGAGGATCCGGTCGTCCGCGGTGAGCCGGAAGTAGTGAAAGTGATTGCTGTGCTCGGAGGCGCCTTCCCTTCCCTCCCAGCCGATGCGTTCCCGCTGATCTCGGGTAAGTGGTTCGGAAACCAGGACGTAGTCGTACACCGGGACGAACCGGGTGCGCAGACGCGGGAGCAGCCGGCCACTGTAGGCGTTCGTGGCCAGGACCACCCGCCGGGCCTCAGCCAACCCCCGCGGTGTCAGCGCCTCGACCCCTCCGGCGACGGGTTGCAACTGCAAGACCGGAGTGCGCTCCCAAACTCGGACGCCCAGCTCCTCCGCCACCCGGCGGAGGCCTCGTGCCAGCCGGGCCGGGTTGAGCAGCGCCGGCACGGGGTCGTACAGCGCCGCCAGCACCAGGGGTGAGTTCAACCGGGCGCGTGCCGCCTCCCCCTCTAGAAGCTTCAGCTCCGGCCGCCGCGGTGAGCGCTCTCGCAGCTCCCCCCGCAGCTCCTCGGCCTGCCAGGGGGTGGTGGCCAGCTCCAGGACACCTGGGCGTTCCAGGTCGCAGGCGATCTGGTGGCGCTCCACGAAGTCGAGCAGTCCGTCGAAGTTTTCCCTGCCGAGCCTCTCCAGTTCCTCGATCTCGTCGGGAAAATGACGCACGCCATTGGCGTACCCATGCGTGAGGCTGGGCTCGCAGAAGCCGCCGTTGCGCCCGCTGGCGCCGTACCCTACCACCTCTTGCTCGAGCACACAGACCTCGAGCCGCGGATCGCCCTGCTTGAGAGCGATGGCGGTCCACAGGCCGGTGAAGCCCCCGCCAACCACCACGACGTCAGCTCGGATCCGACCTCCTAGCGGCTGGGCCGGGCAATAGTCATCCTGACTGAGCCAGAAGCTCGGTCCCCGGTCACCCTTCCAATCCTGACCCGCCATCGCACCTCCCCGTGATCAGCGTCCCAGGGTACTTGGACTAGGAGATTGGCTGGGCATCCCGGGGGCTCCCGGCGGCCGGGCCCGCTCTGCCGGCACGGGGAAGGCGAGCCGTGACCGTGGTGCCTTGACCCGCTTCCCCGCGGATCTCCAGCCGCCCGCCCTGGAACTCGGCGCGCTCCTCCATGCCCAGGATCCCCAGGCCGTAGGTGGCGGCCTTGGGGTCGAAGCCCCGCCCGTCGTCGCGGACCCGCACCAGTGCCGACACCGGCAGCACCTCGACGGTGACCTCGGCACTGTGGGCACGGGCGTGGCGCTCCACGTTGCTGAGCGCCTCCTGAACGATGCGGAAGACGGCCGTGCTCAGCTCCGGGTCGAGCTCGGAGATCTCTCCCCGCAGGTGGAGCCGGGCCTCCACCCCTGACCGCGCGGAGAACTCCTGGGTCAGCTGCCGCAGCGCCGGCCCCAGGCCGAGGTCGTCGAGCCCGGAGGGGCGCAATCCCTGCGCCATGTGGCGCAGCTCGTCGATCACCGCGGCCAGCACCTTTCGAGAGGCCTCCAGATGCTCACGGACCTCGCCGGAGAGGCCCTCGGACTCGGTCAGGAAGTCGAGTCGGCGGAGCAGGTAGATCAGAGCCTGGAGGGGCTCGTCGTGTAGGTCCTGAGCCACCTTGCGCCGCTCCTCCTCCTGGGCCCGGAGCAGTTGGGATGCGTACGCCTCAGTTCGGCGCTGCCGTTCCTGATCCTCTGTGAGGTCGTGGAGGATCACCTGGAGAAGCGGCTCCCCACCGCGCTCGGTCACCAGCGTGGAGAGCGGCTGGAGGGAGCGGGTGACCCCCCGGGGGTCGGTCACCGACACCGTCCTCGGGGGCACCTGGTCCAGCAGGCCCCGCGCCGCGGCCGGGTCCAGCAGGGACTCCAGACGCCGCCCGGAGACGCCGTGTCCAAAGAGCTCCTCGGCAGCCGGGTTCGCCTCTCGGACCAGCTGGTCCGCTCCCACCACCAGGGTCGGGGCGGAGCTGGCCTCGAAGAGCGCGCGGTACCGCGCCTCGGCGGCGCTGTGGGCCTCGACCGCCTGGGCGGCGCGAAGCCGCGCCACCAACTCGCGGTCCACCCGCTGCCCGACGGCGACGGCACCTGCCGCCGCGAGCAGGAGCAGCGTGCCGTTAACCCACCGCGACTCTGCCCCTGGCGCCAGCACCAGGTTGGGCACCATGAGGAGGATCCCCCAGGCGGCGGTGGCACCAGCTCCTCCAAGACCGAAGCTGAGTGCGGCGTAGACAACCGGGACCACGATCAGCCCGCTGAGTACCGACACCGGAATCCCCAGCGGGAGCTGGCTCCGGGCAAGGTTGAGCGCGAGTTGGCCCAGGACCACCACAAGGATGAGCAGCTGCACCACCCAGAAGCGCCGGTCGCGCCAGGGTGGGTGCGTCAGCCCCCGGATGACCTCGGTCCGCGAGGGTATCGAGCCGTCGACGGCCACCTGCTCATCATGGCGTTCGGCGACCCTGTGCGGCGCGTGGCTCGGTCTGCGAGGATCCCGACCTCCCGGCCGCGAGATCGCTGTTATCCTCCAAATGGGAGTGCATGGGTCCAGGTGGGCCCCTCGATCTTCAAAATCGATGGGGGGCGCCTCAGGCGTCCTCGGAGGGATCGTTCCCCTCGCCTCCCGCCACTTCAAATCAGAAGTCTGTCGTCCCCGGACTGGGTTCACATTGCTGATCGGTCGCCGGCAATGCCCGCACCCGGCTGGGGCCAACTGCAAGCCGTGGGTCCGACGGGGAGTAGGATCGCTGCAGGGCTCGGCACCCGGTCGGTGCCGCCGCTGGAGTTGAGTCCCGCTTCGGGCCGCTGCCAGGTGAGATCAAGGTGCGCTCGCATTCGGACATAGTGGGGACCGAGGGGCCCCGTCCTCCCGCCGTCGGACGGTTGCTTCAGCACCCGGACGTCGCGGCCCTCGCCGCGCGCCACGGGAGGACGGCCACGACCGCCGCGGTCCAGACCGCGGTAGCGGAGGCCCGGGAGGGGCGGCTCGTCCCCGGGGACGAGCCGGGGCTGGCGGTGCGCATCGCCCAGCTTCTGGACGGCTCCCCGCGCCAGCTCCGGCGGGTCATCAACGGGACCGGAGTTGTCATCCACACCAACTTGGGGCGTGCCCCGCTGTCCGCTCGCGCGGCCGCTCGCGCGGCCGACCTGGCCGCGGGGTACACCAACCTGGAGCTGGACCTGCGAACCGGCCGGCGCGGTGACCGCCACTCTCTCCTTACCGACCTCCTGCGCCGGCTGGTGGGGGTGGAGGAGGCCATGGTGGTCAACAACGGGGCGGCGGCGGTGCTCCTGGCACTGACCGCGCTCTGTCGCGGGCGGGAGGTCCTGGTCTCTCGGGGCGAGGCCATCGAGATCGGTGGGGGCTTCCGGATTCCCGACATCCTCCGCCTCTCCGGCGCCAAGTTGGTGGAGGTGGGGACCACCAACCGCACTCGGGTGTCGGACTATGAGCAGGCCTGCACCCCCCGAACCGCGGCCTTCCTCCGGGTCCATCAGTCCAACTTCCGGATCACCGGGTTCACCACACGCCCGCGCCTCCCCGAGCTGGCGGCCGCGGCCCACCGGAGGGGTGTGCACCTCCTGGAGGACGTCGGCAGTGGACTCCTTCCCCCTGCCCCTTCCGGGGCCGCGAACGAGGCTCGGCTGGGCCGGAGCTGGGCAGACGGGGCGGACCTCATCTTCTGCAGCGGCGACAAGCTCCTAGGAGCAAGCCAGGCGGGGCTGGTGCTGGGACGGGCGCAGCTGGTGGAGACGCTGCGCCGACACCCCCTGGCGCGCGCCCTTCGCCCCGACAAACTCCAGCTGGCGGCGCTCGAGGAGACCCTGCGCTGCATCGAGGCGCCCGGCGGGCTGGAGCAGGTGCCGGTGTGGGCGATGCTCCGTGCGGATCCGCAGCGGCTGCGGCAGAGGTCGGAGCGGTGGGCCGACCAGCTCCGCCGGATTGGCGTTGCGGCTGAGGTGACGGCCACCGAGGGCGCCGTAGGGGGAGGCACCACCCCGGGGGACCCGCTTCCGTCCTTCGGCATCCACATCGCCTGTCCCCGGCCCGGGGCGGTCCGGCGGCGGCTTCTGGCGGCCGAGACCGCGGTGCTCTGCCTGGAACGCCCCGGCGGGATCGTCGTCGATGCGCGCTGCGTCCTCCCCGGGGAGGATCAGCCGCTGATCGCCGCCCTGGCGGCGGTCCTGGGGGCCGCCGCGTGACCGAGCTGACCGTGGGGACCGCCGGACACATCGACCACGGCAAGACCGCGCTGGTGCGGGCGCTCACCGGTGTGGACTGCGATCGGCTTCCCGAGGAGCAGGCTCGGGGGATGACCATCGAGCTGGGATTCGCCCCCCTGCGCCTCCCCTCCGGCCGGGAGGTCTCCGTTGTGGATGTGCCTGGCCATGAGCGGTTCCTACGCACCATGGCCGTGGGCGCCCGGTCCATCGATCTTGCGCTCCTGTGCGTGGCTGCGGACGACGGGGTGATGCCCCAGACCCGGGAGCACGCGGCGGTGCTCCGCCTGTTGCGGGTCCGCTCCGCCCTGGTCGCGGTCACCAAGCAGGACACCGCCCCGGAGGACGCCGAGGCTGTGGGCCGAAGCGCCCTCGAGCTGCTGCGTCAGGCCGGGGTTGCCGCGACCCGGGTGGTGGTGACCAGCTCGGCGACGGGCATGGGGCTACCGGAGCTGGCCGCCAAGATCGACGAGGAGCTGGCGGCCATCGCCGCCCCCCAGGACCGGGGCATCCCCCGGCTCCACGTCGATCGGAGCTTCTCCCGCCCCGGGGTTGGCACGGTGGTGACCGGGGTCCTCATGGACGGTCGGCTCACAGTCGGCCAGCAGGTGGAGGTCTTCCCCTCCGGGGCTCGGGGCCGGATCCTGGAGCTGCAGCGCCGGGGCCGGGCGGTAAAGGCGGTGGAGCCGGGGGGCCGGCTGGCCGCCTCCCTGCGGGGGGTGCCGGCGGAGCTGGCCCCGCGCGGGAGCGTGCTCGGCCGTCCCGGGGATGCCAGCGGCACCACCCTTGTTGACTGCCTTCTCGAGTCCCCCGAGGTGGGGGCTTCCGGACTCCGCCAGGGGGCCCAGGTGGAACTCCTCTGCGGCACCGCCACCAGCCGTGGGAGGGTCTGGCTGGCCGGGGAGGAACGACTGACGACGGGCAGCCGGGGCTTCGCACAGCTCATGCTCGAGTCTCCCCTCTGGGCGATCCCCGGTGACCGGATCATCCTCAGAGGACAGGGACCGGTGTCCGTGCTCGCGGGCGGCGTGGTCCTGGACGCTCACCCGCGTCGGCACCGGCGCTGGGCAGATGCCCCATTGGACCGGTGGGCGGCCCGGGATAGGGCGCTCCAGCACCAGCCGGATCTCGGAGCGCTCGCCGTCCTGGAGGTCGGCCAGGCCCCGGCGGGGCTGTCAGCCGCCGAGGTCGGCAGACGGGTCGGCTGCTCCCCGGAACTCGTCTCAGCTGCACTTCAGGCGGCCGAGGATGGCGGGCAGTTGGCCCGATTGGGGCCGGTCCACATCGACTCCGGTAGGTTGGCCGAGCTCCGCTCGCAGGCGGTGGCCCGGGTGGCTTCCTACCAGCGGCTCCACCCACTGGAGCCGGGGATGCCCCGGCGCCAGCTCCTGGCGGAGCTCGGCTTGCAGCGCCCGGCGGTGGGGGACTCCCTGCTCTCCGAACTCGCCGCGGCGGGACTCCTGGAGCAGCGCGGAGGAACGGTGGCCGAATTGGGGAGCCTCCCTCCGGGCCGGACCCCCCAGGTGGAGAGGGTGTCCCAGCTACTGCGGTCCGCGGGCAGGCTGCCCCCGGGGCCAGGGGAACTTCGCGCCGCGGGGCTCACCCGCCAGGTTGAGGGTTATCTGGTGCAGAGCGGGGAGGCGGCTCGGCTACCTGGGGGCGGGCTGATCTCCGCATCTGCTCTGGAGCAGATGGAGTCGGAGATCGAGGCGGAGCTGCGCCACTCTCCCGCCGGCCTCACCGTCGCCCAGCTCCGAGACCGGGTCGGCACCAGCCGCAGGATCCTGCTCCCGGTCTTGGAGCGCATGGAGGCCGGAGGGGAGTTCTCCCGGAGCGGGGACCTCCACCTCTGGCGTCCGGAGCGATCCCGGGAGCTGCAATGCGGCTGACCGAGCTCAGTGGCCAGGGGGGGTGCTCCGCCAAGATCGGACAGGAGGATCTGGCGGCGGTGTTCTCCGAACTTTTGACCCCGGCGGCAGGGCCCCTCTTGGTGTCCGCCGAGGGCATGGACGACGCCGCGGTCTACCAGGTGAGCGAGGAGCTGGCCCTCGTGGCGACCACCGACTTCTTCCCGCCTCCGGTGGACGACCCCCGGGACTACGGGGCCATCGCGACCGCCAACGCGCTCTCCGACGTGTACGCCATGGGGGGCAGCCCTCTGTTGCTTCTCAACCTGGTGGGCTTCGACCTGGCCGCCCTGGGCGGAGAGACGCTCCGGGAGATTCTGGAGGGAGGAGCGGAGGTCGCCAGCGAAGCGGGCTGTGCCGTGGCCGGCGGACATTCGATCCGCACCTCCGAGCCGATCTTCGGGTGCGCCGTGGTGGGCGCGGTGCATCCCCGCAGGGTGGTCACCAATTCATCGGCTCGCCCCGGGGACCGGCTGCTCCTGACCAAGCCCCTCGGTACAGGAGTGGTGCTGAGCGCCCACAAGCAGCAGCGCGTCGCGGCTGAGACGCTGGCGGAGGCGGTCTCGGTGATGCGCCGGCTGAATCGGAGCGCGGCCGCGGCCATGCTGGAGGGTGGGGCGAGCGCGGCCACCGACGTCACCGGGTTCGGCCTCCTGGGGCACGCCCACAACCTGGCTAAGGCCTCCGGGGTGGTGGTGCGCCTGCTGGCGGAGAGGCTGCCCGTCCTCCCCGGCGTCCGAGAGCTCATCCACCAAGGGCTCGTGCCGGGCGGCAGCCGCCGAAATTTGGAGCTGGCCCGCTCACGCTGCCGGATCGAGACCGGGGTTGACCCTCTGCTCCTTCAGCTGGCCTGCGACGCTCAGACCAGCGGCGGCCTCTTGATCGCCGCCCCGCCTCCCGGCGCCGACCTCATCCTCGCCGCCGGGGTGGGCGCGGTCGAAGTGGGGGAGGTGCTGCCTGGCCGGGGCGGGCAGCCGCCTGTCGAACTGGTCTAGGCCGCGCGCCGCGAACTGGCGCGCAGCAGCCGCAGGGTGGCGACCGCCCGGCGGCGGTTGGCAGCAGGGGTCCCGGACCGCCGGCGAGAGCTATCCGTGACACCGCGCAGCTCGCGGGTGCGGTCCTCGACCATCAGGCGCAACAGAAGCGGGTTCATCATCGTATCTCCTCAGAACTCTTATTGCGATTTCGCTGATATGAGTATATCATCTCTTCAACACCAATGAAATGAACTTTGACAGTTACGCGGATCTTGGAGTCGCGGCCGCGGCCGAGCTGGTCAACCACCTTACCGAGGGCTGGGCGCAGGGAGTGTTGCGACGGCTGCCTCAGTCCGGGCCCCAACGGGCGCGCCTGGCGGCGGCCACCGAAGCCGCCATCTGGGGCCGGGGATCGGCGCTCGGCGCCCCGGAGGCCGAGGAGCTGATCCTTCTGGCCGAGAGGCTTCGGGAGGTGTTCGCCAGCCTCGCCGCCGGTGACGCTGACCGCACCGCTTACCGGGTCAACTCTCTGCTGCGGGAATACCGCGCCGCACCCCAGCTGGCGACTCATGACGGCGAGGCCTGGCACCTTCACTTCCACAGCCAGGACCGGGAGGTGGGCCGGGTCGAGGCCCGGGGCGCGACCTGCGCCGTGGCCCTGGCCACCGTGATCGGGTCCGGGTGGTCCAGCCGGCTCGGGACCTGTGCCGCGGAGCGCTGCGACCTAGTCTTCGTGGACACCTCGCGCAACGGCAGCCGACGATTCTGCTCCTTGCGCTGCCTCAACCGGGACAAGGTGGCACGGTTCCGCAGCCGCCACCCGGAGGGCGCACTGGTCGAGGGCCCCTTGCCCGGCTCCCCGCTGTCCCCCTGATCGGCGCACGGTTGACCCCAGCCCCCGCAGCGGAATAGGTTGAGGCGGTGCAGTGGTCGGCGTATGGGGAGTACCTGGCGCTCGCCGCGGTCCTGGTCCTGATCCCCGGCCCGGACTTCGCGGTGGTGACCCGGAACGCGCTGCTGGGGGGCGCCCGCCGCGGGCGCTCAGCGGCCCTGGGGATCAGCAGCGCCGATGCCATCCAGGGGACGCTGGCCGCCGCCGGGCTCAGCGTGGTGATCCTGAGGGTGCAGCCGCTCTTCCAGGCCATCCGCTGGGCCGGCGTCGTCTATCTCGCCTACCTGGGGCTCCAGGCCCTCCTCGCGGCCCTGCAACCGTCGGACGCGGCCGAGGACGGCGGGGCGGGCGCCACCCGGGCGGTCCGCAGCGGCTGGCGTCAGGGATTCCTCTCGAACATCACCAATCCCAAGGTGCTGGTCTTCTACCTGGCGGTGCTGCCGCAGTTCCTGCATCCGGGCTCGGGGATGGCCTGGGTGCTGGCCTTCGCCTGGAGCCACGCCCTGCTCTCATTGGCGTACCTGCTGGCCGTCTCGACAGGAATCGCCCGCCTTCGGCCACTCCTCCGGCGCCCGCGCATGCGCCGGGCGATGCACGCCGGCACGGGCGCCGCCCTGCTCTCCTTCAGCGCCCTCCTGGCCGCCGAGCGCTTCTGAGAGGGGTGGACCAGGCGGCCACCATCGTCCTCAGGACCCCTGGCTCTCCACCAGATAGCTGGGATCATCGGCGGCCTGGAACCCAGCCCGGTAGACCGCCTGACGCAGGAGGGCTGAGGATCCCAGGGAGATAGCTCCGCCGAGCCGCAGAAGGAACGGGCTCCGTCTCCCGGCGAGCACCAGCACCGCGCTCGTCCACGAGGCGAGCCTGTGGGCCCGGGCGAGGCTACCGCCCCTGCCACTCCGGTAGGGCTCGGCCAGTGGTCCCAGCTGGGACTCCATGGCCAGGAAGGCGGCCTGCTCCAGCGCCGTCCCGACCACCACCATGCGGCGGGACACCGGCCTTCCCTCCTCCGGGCCGGCCAGACAGAGAGCCCCACCGGCGGCCGCCAGCGAGCTCCCGGAGAAGACAAAAGGCAGGAGGTGGCGTCCCCCGCGCCAGATGGGGTTGGCGGTGTCGCCCAGGAGCACCGCTGTGTAGTTGGCGAGAATCGGCCCCAGGATGCCTGCCGCCCCTTCCATCGTTCCGATGACCGCCACCGGGAGGCCGGCCAGGTCCGCCGCCTCGGCCATCCCCAGAGCGCTCCCGAAGCCGGCCAGGGTCCAGCTCCCCAGGCTCATCGGGGAGGTCGGCCGCACCACCCTCAGCATGTTCAGGAACCGTGCCGGACGCCCCAGGTCGGAGATCAGCAGCGCCGGGCTCACCAGCGCCCCCGCCAGCGCCATGCGGCGAGCGGTCCGGCCCATCCGGTGCTGCCCGGACCAGCGGGCCAGGATGGAGGCGGCGGCGAGGGCACCAGCGGTGCCTCCGGTGAAGAAGTAGAGGGGTACCTCCCAGGTCCAGGCGGGGCGCCGCACGATCGGTAGTCCGTAGTAGGACCGGGGCCGCTCCCGCGGCACCAGCGGCCTTTCCGCCGGCTCCTCCCGCCCTCCTACCGCCGCCATCTGATCGCTCCTGCCAGGCCGCCCACCAAGAGCCAGGCCGCCACTGACGCCGCTCCCCACATGGTGACCACGTCCCGGCGCCGGTACTCCGGGCGGGGTGGGAGCCCATACACCTCGGGCCGGTCCAGCAGGAGAAAGAAGGCGCCGAAGCCGCCCACGCCGTCCGACTCGTCGACCCCGTAGAGGCCCGCCTCCTCGCCCCCCGGCTGGGCTCGCACCTGCTCCAGGCGGGCGTGGGCCGTCTCGCGAAGCTCCGCCAGGGGCCCGAACTGGATGGACGCCGTCGGGCAGGCCTTGGCGCAGGCGGGCTGCTCCCCGATCTTGAGGCGGTCGTAGCAGAGGGTGCACTTGAAGGCCCGGCCGTCGTCCTCCCGGCGCTCGATCACCCCGAAGGGGCAGGCGACCACGCAGTAACCGCAGCCGTTGCAGACGTCGTCCTGGACCACCACCGTCCCGAACTCAGATCGGAAGATCGCCCCGGTGGGGCAGACCTCCAGACAGGCGGCCCGGGTGCAGTGCTTGCACACGTCGGAGCTCATGAGCCATCTCACCCCGGCCGCGTCGTCCTGGCGCACCCGCTCCACAAAGGCCACGTGGCGCCAGCTGTTCGCCCCCAGCCGCAGGGTGTTGTCGTAGGAGTTGCCGCTCCAGGCCGGCTTGGAGTCGGGCACCCCGTTCCACTCCTTGCAGGCCACCTCGCAGGCCTTGCAACCGATGCAGACCGAGCTGTCGGTGAAGAACCCCATCCGAGTTCCTCCGTCCTGCCACAGGGGCAGCGCCAGTGCCGGCAGCCGCGGCCCGGGGGTCACGACGGCACCTGGTCAGCCCGCCGTCCGGGCCGGACGTCGCAGGTGGCGGCCTTGACCTCCTGTATGTGGACGTTGGGGTCCAGGACCAGCGGGAAGAGGTCGTTGGCAGAGTCGCCCCGCACCAGCCCGCGGCTCCCCCAGTGATAGGGGAGTCCGACCTGGTGCACCTGCTGACCCTGGACTCGAAGCGGTGTGAGGCGAGCAGTGACCAGGACCCTGGCCTCGATCGACGCCCTCGCCGTGACGATGGTCGCCCATCCGCCGTGCCGGAGCTGCCGGAGCTCGGCGAGCTCCGGGCTCACCTCGCAGAACATCTCCGGCTGGAGCTGGCTCAGCCGGGCCAGGAAGCGGCTCATCCCTCCGGCGGTGTGGTGCTCGGTGAGCCGGTAGGTGGTCATCACGAAGGGGAAGCGATCCGCTCCCTCGTCGCCCGCGGTCGGGTGATAGGGGTTGTCGGGACGGCGGAAAAGCTGGCGAGCGGGGTTGGCCTCCTGCTCGTAGAGCGGGTTGTGCGTCGGCGACTCCTGCGGCTCGTAATGGGTGGGCAACGGCCCGTCGAGTAGCCCGCTGGGGGCGAAGAGCCAGCCCCGGCCGTCCGCCTGCATGACGAACGGACGGTCCCCGGGGAGCGAGTTCTCGGCCGAGGCGCCCGGCGGCGGCTGGTAGGTGGGGGCGCGGTCGACCGGGAAGTCGGGAACGTCCGGCCCGGTCCAGCGCCCCAACTCGGGGTCCCAGGCCAGGTAGCGCTTGCGCTCCGACCAGGGCTGTCCGGAGGGGTCGGCGGACGCCCGGTTGTAAAGAACCCGACGGTTCATCGGCCATGCCCAGCCCCACTCCGGCGCCACCCAGCTCTGCTCCCAGTGAGGACGCCGACGAGCCGTCTGGTTCTGTCCGCCGGCGAATGCCCCGCAGTAGATCCAGGTCCCGGAACTGGTGCTGCCATCGTCGCGGAGCGCTCCCAACCCGGGGAGCGGGCTGCCGTCGGCCGCCACACCGCTGATCTCCCGCAGGACCGCCTCGGCCCGTGGCTCCTGCTGCTCCCCCTCCAGGGGGTAATCCCAGGTGAGGTCCAGGAGCGGCCGGTCACGCTCCAGCTGCCGCCCCTCCAACTTCTCCCGGATCCGCCGACCCAGCCAGTAGGCGAACCAGAGCTCGGACCGGCGGTCCCCCGCCGGGTCCACCGCCCGTTCATGCCACTGGAGAAGCCTCTGGGTGTTGGTGAAGCTGCCGTCCTTCTCCGTGTGGGCGGCCGCCGGCAGGAGGAACACCTCGGTGCCGATCTCCTCGCTCCGGACCTCGCCGGCGGCCACCTCCGGCGAGTCGCGCCAGAAACTCGCGGTCTCGATCTCGTACAGGTCGCGGACCACCAGCCAGTCCAGATTGCGCAGCCCCCGGCGGTGCAGGGTTCCATGGGCCGAGCCCACGGCCGGGTTCTCCCCGAGGACGAAGAACCCATTCACCGTCCCGTCCACCATGCCCAGGGTGCTCTGGTAGGTCGAGTGGTCGCCGGTGAGCCGGGGGAGGTAGTTGAAGGCGAACTGGTTGTCGGCGGTGGCGGCGTCGCCCCAGTAGGCCTTGAGCAGGGAGACCAGATAGGCCTTGAGGTTGCCCCAGTAACCACCAGCGGCACCTCCGTGAGGCCGGCAGAAGCCGTCCAGGTCGGTGGCGTCCTGGGCCATCGGCATGGGCAGGTAGCCGGGAAGGACGTCGAAGAGGGTGGCGATGTCGGTAGCCCCCTGGATGTTGGCGTGGCCCCGGAGGGCCAGGATGCCGCCTCCCGGCCTGCCCATGTTCCCCAGCAGCAGTTGCAGGATCGCGGCGGTGCGGATGTACTGCACGCCCACCGTGTGCTGGGTCCAGCCCACCGCGTACACGAAGCAGGTGGTCCGTTCCTGGCCCGAGCTATCGCAGATCAGCTCGGCCACTCGCCGAAACTGGGCGGCGGGGACCCCACAGGCGCGCTCCACCATCTCCTCCGTGTACCGGGAGAAGTGGCGACGCAGGAGCTGGAAGACGCAGTGGGGATCCTCCAGGCTGGGGTCTTCGAAGGGGACCTCACCGGCCACCACGACACCCTCCCCCTGGGGCGGCGGGGCGGTCCGCTGCCCGGCCGCGGCCCAGACCGATCCCCCTCGATACTGCCAGGTGCGGTTCTCGTACATCCCCTGGTCCGGGTTCCAGCCGGAGAAGAACCCGTCCAGGTCCTCGGTGTCCAGGAAGTGCTCGTCAATGATGGTGGCGGCGTTGGTGTAATTGACCATGTAGTCGCGGAAGTAGCGATGGTTCTCCAGGACGTAGTGGATCAGCCCGCCCAGGAAGGCGATGTCACTCCCCGCCCGCAGGGGGATGTGCAGGTCGGCCAAGGCACTGGTCCTGGTGAAACGCGGGTCGACATGGACCAGCTTCCCCCCCCGCCTTTGGGACTCCACCACCCACTGGAAGGCCACCGGGTGGCACTCAGCCATGTTGGACCCCATCACCACGACGCAGTCGGAGTTCACGAGGTCGCCGGGGAAGGTGGTGGCGCCGCCCCTACCGAACGAAGCCCCCAGACCGGGGACGGTGGCGGAGTGTCATATTCGGGCCTGGTTCTCGACCTGGACCACCCCCAGGCCCACCATCAACTTGCGCCAGAGGTAGTTCTCTTCGTTGTCGATCGTGGCGCCCCCGAGGCTGGCGATCCCCATGGTGCGCCGGAGTGGCCGACCCAGCTGGTCGACCTCCTCGAAGGTGGCGTCCCGGGTGGCGATCACCCGATCGGCGATCATGTCCATGGCTGAGTCCAGGGAGATCTCCTCCCAGGAGGTGCCGTGGGGCCGACGGTACTTCACCTTCAGCTCCCGCAGGGGGCTGTTCACCAGTTCCCGGCTGGCAGCGCCCTTGGGGCAGAGGCGGCCGCGCGAGAGCGGGCTGGCTGGGTCGCCCTCGATCTGGGTGACCTCCCCCTGACGTACGTACACCAGCTGGCCGCACCCCACAGCGCAGTAGGGGCAGATCGAGGTGGCCACCCGGTCGGCGCTGGCGGTGCGCGCGGTGCGCCCCTCGGTCAGGGTCGAGGTGCTGGTCCCCCCCAGGCCCAGCAGGTCCCTGCCGGTGATCTGCCGCCAGACCGGCCAGCGCCGCGCCTCAAACGGCATCTGAGATCGGTTGCCCGAGCCCGACTTGCACCCCGCCAGAATAGCTCAGGCGCCCACCCGGCAGTCGATAGACTGACCTGCCAATGGGCACATCATTGGGGGGAACGCACCGCCTCCACTTCACCGAGGTCGGCCCGCGTGACGGGCTGCAGAACCTCGACCTCGATCTCCAAACCGAAACCAAGCTGGCCCTGGTGGAGCGGCTTCTGGACGCCGACATCGACCTGATCGAGGCCACCTCCATGGTCTCCCCCCGCTGGGTGCCCAAGATGGCGGACGCGGAGCAGCTGCTGAGCGCCCTGGTGGCCGCGCGGGGTCACGGGGTGCTGCGCCGCCTGCGAGTTCTGGTCCCCAACCAGCGCGGCTTGGAGAGGGCGCTGGCGACCGGCGCGGTCCACGTCGTCGCCAACATCGGCGCCACCGAGAGCTTCAACCACGCCAACCTCCGCCAGGGGGTGGAGGAGACCTTGGTCGAGCTTGCGAGGATGGCCGAGCTCGCGAGGGCGCAGGGCTGCACCTTCGACGTCGGGATCAGCTGCTCCTTCGGCTGCCCGTTCGAAGGCCGGGTCGCCCCCGACCGGGTGGCCGAGCTGGCGGACCGGCTCGCCGACCTGGGGGTCTCGGAGATCGGCATCGCCGACACCATCGGGGTCGCCGATCCCCGCCAGGTCAGCTCTCTGATCGAGCATCTGGCGCGCTCCGGCGTCGGTGCCGAGCAGCTCGCCCTCCACCTCCACGACACCCGGGGGATGGGGCTCGCCAACGCCCTGGCGGCCTACGAGTCGGGGATTCTGCGCTTCGAGGGCTCGGTGGGGGGAATCGGCGGCTGCCCCTTTGCACCCCGCGCCACCGGCAACGTTTGCAGTGAGGACCTGCTGCACATGCTGGTCCGGGTAGGGGCTGAGACCGACGTGGACCTCGAGGGGCTCTGCCAGGCGGCGACCTACCTCGAGGAGGTGCTGGACCGGCCTCTTCCCGGGCGCCTCTACCGCGCGGGGATCTGGGAGGGCCCGTCCTCCCCCGCCTGATCGGCCTCGGGCGCGCCTGGAGGCCCCGAGGTGTCTTCGGATGACGTCTCCAGCTCCAAGACCACGCAGAAGCCCACCACCATGACCTGCGCCGCCAGGAACACGAAGGCGAGGATCAGGAAGAAGAGGGCGAAGGTGGCGCCGTAGGCGGCGAACCCGTGGGCGAGGTGCAGGTAGAGCGGGAAGGCTAGGGAGAGGAGTTCGAAGAGCACCGCGCCGACCAGGGCCCCGCGCAGCGTGGCCCGCATTCCCGGGGCCTTCGCCGGGGCCAGCCGGTACACGAGTGAGAACAGGACCCATCCCACCAGGACCGCCGCCAGGGCCTGGAGACCGGCCGCAGCGGCAGCGCTTCGGAGGGGCGCGGGAAGGCCAGCGCCGGCGGGAAGCGCAGCCAGCAGGGTGGAGCTGAGCACCACCGGAACCGCCAGCAGTGCCAGCGCTGCGGTGAGGGCGAGCCCCATCAGCTTCTGGGTCAGGAACCCCCGGGTGTGGCTGTCGGAGAGCCCGGAGAACGCCGTGTCCATGGCCGAGAAGAGAGAGGTCCCCGACCACACCAGGCCGACCCCGCCGACTACCGCGGTCCAACCGACGTTGCGATGAAACGATTGAAGGGCGGCCAGCACCGCTTGGTCCCGGCCCCCCGGGAGCAGCTGGGCCACCGCCCTGGCCACCCGCTCTCCCGCCCCGGGATCCCGGTAGAGCTCGCCGGCCGCCGTGACCGCCAGCAGCACCAGGGGGAAGGTGGCGAACAGCAGGTTCCAGGCGATCAGGGTCGCCTGGTTGGGACCGTTACGGCCGAGGTATCTCGACACAACCCGCAGGGGCAGGGTGCGGCGCAACCTGTTCCAGAGGACTCGCACCCCGCCAGGGTAGGACCTCTGCCGGACCCGGTCCGGTCGCGAGATCATCAACTCGGGCCACCTGCTACGCTCTGCGAACTCAGCCACCCGGGAGGACGATGAGCCAATCCGCCCCTCTGGAGGTCTCGGACACGCCCCTGGCCGTGCGGGTGCGCGACCTGAGCAAGTCGTACGGTGAGGTGAAGGCGGTGCGGGGCATCAGCCTGGAGATTCCCCGGGGGTGTGTGGCCGCCCTTCTCGGGCCCAACGGCGCGGGCAAGACCACGACTTTGGAGATCATCGAGGGATTGCGGCGCGCCGATTCGGGGCAGGTGGAGGTGCTGGGCACCAGCCCGGAGCGCGCCCGCCGAAGGGTGGGGGTGCAGCTCCAGGAGTCCGCCCTCTATGAGGACCTG
The DNA here is from genome assembly GCA_021816695.1 of bacterium. Lineage (GTDB taxonomy): Bacteria > Chloroflexota > Dormibacteria > Aeolococcales > Bog-877 > JAJYXT01. The sequence goes on from JAKAXE010000016.1 coordinate 21,691, forward strand.
ACCTGCAATGAGACCCTTCGGCTCTTCGGCCGCCTTTACGGGTATGAGGCCGACGCGGCAGCGCTCCTGGAGCTGGTGGAGATGGGGGAGGTTGGGGACCGGCGGGCCACCAATCTCTCGGGTGGGCAGAAGCGTCGACTCCAGATCGCCCTCACCCTCTGCAACGATCCCGAGCTGGTGGTGCTCGACGAACCCACCACCGGGCTGGATCCGATCGCCCGCCGTCAGACCTGGGCCATGATCCGGGCCCTCCACGACCAGGGGCGCACGGTGGTGCTCACCACCCACTACATCGAGGAGGCCGACCAGCTGGCGGAGATGGTCTGGATCATCGACCAGGGGCAGGTCGTGGCTCAGGGCAGTCCCTCCGAGCTGGTCGCCGAGCTGGGCGCCGCCGCCAACGTGAGCGTGGCTGCCGGTGAGGCGGCTGGTCTGGACCAGGTGGCCGGGGTGGTGCGGGGGGAGTGGCGGGACGGCCGCTGGGAGCTGCAGACCAGGGAGGTGGGAGGGGTGCTGCGGGAGATCGCCGATCGAGTGGGCGAGGAGGCCCTCCGCGACGTGTCCGTCCGCCCGCCGACCCTCGAGGACGTCTTCCTGCGGCGAACCGGGAGACGCCTTGGCGAGGAGGGAGCGTGAGTCCCGGGTCCGGATTCGCCAGGGAGCTGGGGACATCGCCCTGGATCGGGTTCCGGGCGCTCAGTGCCGCCAACGTGCGCGTCCTCTACCGCAACCGGCAGGTTCTGGTCTTCAACGTGCTGGTCCCCCTTCTGCTCATCGTGATCTTCGGTGGCCTCTTCCAACGCTCCCAGCTCGACGTGGATCTGGTGGGACCGCAGCCCGAGCTCGCGGTGCTGAGGGCGGCCCTTCCTTCCAGCTCCTACGCGCTGCACGTGGTTTCGCCGTCCACTGCACGCGGTGACGTTCTGAACAACCGCGCCGCCTTCGCGCTCGAGGTGGAGGGCGAATCACCACCGCTCACCGTGCGGGTGCTGGAGAATTCGGCCAACGTGTCGGAGAACGGCTCCCTCACCGCCGCCGCCATGGGAGCGGTGGCCGCCCTGAATCAGGCCCTGCTGCATCGGGAGCCGGCGGTCCGGGGACAGGTGGTTGGCCTCCACCCTCCGGGCGGGGCCAGCTCCGGCTCCCTGGCGAGGACCAACTACATAGAGTTTCTCGCTCCTGGCGTTCTGGCCTACGCCGTCCTCAACGGCGGACTCTCCGCCGGGCTCAGGCTGGTTGGGGACCGGGAGCGGGGGGTCCTCCGCCGGATCCGGGCCACCCCCCTTCCGATCTGGGCCTTCCTCCTGGCCAGCGTCGTCTCCCAGCTGGTCCTGGTGGCCATCCAGATCGCAGTCCTGCTCGGCGTGGGACATGCCCTGTACGGGATCGGGCTCGGGCCTTCCCCCGGCCCGCTCCTCCTCCTCCTCTTGGTGGGCTCGCTCTGCTTCCTGGCGGGCGGGTTCCTTATCGCCGCCCTCTCCCGCCGGGAGCAGTCGGCGATTGTCATGTCGAACCTGGTGTCCCTGCCCCAGCTGTTCGTGGCCGGGGTCTTCTACCCGTTGGCCGGGTCTCCCCTCTGGCTGCAGAAGCTCTCAGAGGTCATGCCCCTCACCTACTTCAGCAACGGCCTGAGGGGGCTCATGGCCCAGGGCCAGGGACTCTCGGATACGGCGGTCGACTTCTACGTCCTGATGGGAGTGGGGGTCGTGGTCCTGGTGGTGGCCGCCCGCACCTTCCGCTTCCAGCCCACCGGGGCGGGGGGCTGAGCTCAGCCGCAGGGCCCCACCACATCCGCGTTGGCGAAGTTGCCAGTCTGCTCCAGGTCCAGGGTTAGGCTCGGGGTGAGCAGGTACAGCCCGCTGTCGGTGGTGAGCCAGGTGCCGTGAGAGTCGGTGAACGTCGAGGAGACCTCGAAGGGCTGCAGGCTGTCTAGCCCCGCGCCGGCCAGCAAGCGAGTGGCCGCGGTGGGGGAGGTGGCCACCTCCAGCGTGTTGGCCTGAGGCCCTTCGACCAGCTCCACCGGCTGGCCGGTGGAGGTGACTCCGAGCAGGTTCACCGTGAGCCCGGGGGCGTACGACCAGGTGGTGACGGTTCCGGTGGCCAGGTCGTAGCGCAGGACCTCGTCACCCGAGCCGCTGGCGGGTGGGTTCTGATCCTGAGGGTTGACCCCTGTGCCCCAGATCGCACCCTGGGCGCTGAGGTACCAGGTCTCGGCGGTGGAGGGGGGCAGTGCGGTGGTGACGCCGCCACCGGCGGCAGAGACCCGGTAGAGACCCTGCGGCTGCGCCCCAGCCGTGCCCGCGGCGGTGAGGTAGATCTCCTCGTTCACCCACCCAACCACCTGATAGCCGACACCGGTGGACAGCACCACATCGGAGTCACTGGCCGGGGTTACCAGGTGGACGCTGCCGGTGGCCTGGTCGATGTAGGCGTACTGGGTTCCGCTGGGGGATAGCTCCCCTGGAGTTGCCGGGAGCCAGCGGCCCAGCGCCGGATCCCAGCTCTCCTCGTCCTGGTCTCCGGACAGGACTGGGGGCGCCACCGTCTCCCATCCGCCAGTGGGAGAGGCCGCGAGGGTCGTCGATGGTGCCAGCGAGACCTGCCCCTGCGGAAGCTGCATGAACCCTCCCTGTGGACTGCCCCCGCTGGGGTTGCTGGCCAGCCCTGCGCCGTACAGGGGGAGCCGGCAGCTCAGGGTGCCGACCGATGGGCTTGGGAGAGGGGATGGGGTGAGTGTGGCACTGACCTGGGGGCTGGCCGTGGGCCGTGGAGACACCTTCTGCGCCACCGCCCCGCAGCCTGCCAGCGCCACGGAAGCCAGACATGCGGCTGGCAGCCAGGGTCCGCGCCGTCCGCTGTGGGGTCGGTGCCGCAACCGGCCCGAGACGGCTGTCTCCCTGTCCGATCTCACGTCCCCAAGGATAGGCAGAGCCCCGGAGGCACGGATCCGGCCGAGACTGTGCGGCCCACGTCCCCGGCTGATTTTGGGTGGTCCGGGCCCGTGAGCGTCACCAAGGGTCCACCGAGCCTCGTGTCAGAGTGGGACGGCTTAGCGACGGCCCTCGACGCCCTCCCGTCGGCAGCCCCGAGGCGCTCTCTTCGCCCGCGCCGGCAGATTCTCCTGCCGGACTGGTCCCTAGAGAGGTCACAATCAGGGCAGGACCAGCAATTCGATTGACGGTATAGGTGGTCAAGGTGCAGGAGGGGATGAGGTGGTGGTGTGCGTGCCGGTGACTCAGGATGGCGCCGTCGACCCCAGTTGGGGGCGGGCCAGGCGGGTGGCGGTGGCAGAGGTGACCGACGGGCGGGTCGCCTCCTGGGAAGAGTTTGAGGTGGGCTGGGACGCGCTGCACGACTCCGGGGGTGAGGGGGGGCACCACGCCCGGCTGGCGCGGTTCCTGCTGGACCACCACGTGCAAGCGGTGTCCGCCAGCCACATGGGGGCCCCGATGGAGCACATGCTGGGCAAGATGGGTCTCAGGGTGGTGCTGGGCGCCACCGGAGACGCCCGGCAGGCGGCCGTGGCCGCGGCCTCCGAGCGGACTCCCGGGTGACCGCCGACGACGAGATCACTGCCCCAGCGTCAGTTTGGAAATGTATCCGGCGGCGCGGTTGTTCAACCGGCGGTCGGCTGGTGAATCGCATCCATCACTGCCGTACCGAGCTACGCTCGCAACGCAGATCATGTTGACCATGCCCAGCTCGGACCGGTAGGTGGCGCCCCGATACGAGTACTGGACCACCAGCCCGCCCATAACCAGAATCGCCCCCACCCGCTGACCACTGACCGCCACGGCCAGGCTCACATCCTGGTGGGCTGGAACCTCGAAGCCTCCGATGGCAGCAATCGGCCAGGTCCCCCCGGGTCCCGGGCCGCCAGCCGAGGCCGGCGGCCACCCCCTGCCGTCCTCCAGCTGGTCCCGGCCCACCAGGACGGCGCTGTGTACCATTCGGGGCAGCTGATCTCCCGGCACCGGCAGCAGCTTCACCGAGGCCAACCGGATGGGGCGACCGGTGGCGTTCTCCGCCGAGAGCGTGAAGACCACGACCCCGCCCGGAGGCGCCGATGTCCCGGCTCCGCTCACGACTGGTGCCCGCAGCGGACCCGAGGTCGCGTTGGTCACCTGGATTCCACCACAACCGCTGAGGGCGGCTACCACGGTGACCAGACCGAGTGGCACCACGGCCCCCAGCGGCGGCGCGCCCCAGATACGCGAGGCGTATCTCCAGAGCCCGCGGCCTGCCCCCTGCGTCCCAGCACCCAACCGACATCCTCCGCGGCTCGACCCGCTGGTGGCGGGTGGCTCCGGAGCACGGATTCGAACCGTGAACCTTGCGGTTAACAGCCGCCTGCTCTACCGTTGAGCTACTCCGGAACGATCGCCGGTACAGTTTAGTCTGGCTGTCCCGGATGGCCGCTGCCGGGGACATCTCCTCTGGCCGGTGGGACGCCTTTCGCCGATGACGAACTCGGTCTAGGAGGAACCACATGGGCCAGCGACGCCAGCGTGCCTCGGGATATGAGCAGGCGTTCGAATTCTTCCGACGGGTCCTGGAGCCGGGGCTCGACCTGCCGCTGGCAGCCACGGATTTTCAGTTGGCTCCCGGTGCGAGCCGAGCGCTCTGGACCGCCCAGACCCGGAGCGAGCTGGGAGGGAGGGCGGGGTCTCGAATCTATCTCACTGACCTGGTCACCGGCAGCACTAGGCCGCTGCTGGCGGACGCGCTCCCCGCCCAGCACGGGGCGCGCTGGAGCCCGGCCGGGGACCGGGTCGGCCTGATCGCCACCATCGGCTCCGGGCAGCCCGTGGTGCACGTGGTGGACCCCGAGATCCCAAGTCGGCGGTTTGAGGTCGTGGTCCTCTCCGGCTTGGTGCCGGAGGCGCTGGAATGGTCCGCGGACGGAAGGATCCTGGTCCTGGCGGCTGAGGAGGGGGCGGAGATGGGCGTCACCTCCGGCTCGGGCCAGCTTCCGGTGGCCGGGGATTCTGGCGCCGGAGAGCCGTGGTGGCCGGAGGTGCGCAGCGGGGGGCTCCGCGGCTGGCGCAGCGTTTACGCCTTGGCGCCGGGCGGTGGGAGCCAGGAGCGGCTCCTGCCCGAGGGGACCAACTGCTGGGAGTTCGCTGCATCTGGGGAGCTCCTTCTGGCGGTGGTGTCGGACCGTCCCACCGAGGGCGACTGGACCAACTCCCGGCTGGAGCTGCTGGACCTCCGGACGGGCGAACGGCGGGTGGTCCACCGGCCGCGGCGCCAGCTGCGGTCGCCGGCTATCTCGCCGGACGGGTCCCGACTGGCGGTGGTGGAGGGGCTGGCCAGCGACCGGGGCATCGTCTACGGTGACATCCTGGAGTTCCCCGCCGGCGGGGGGGCCGGACGGGTCGTGCCCTGCGCCGGCACCGACGTCTCCTACCTTCGATTCCGCGACCCTTCCCACCTCCTCGCCACCGGGGTGCGCCGTCAGGACACCGTGGTCGCCGAGCTGGACCTGGAGCGCGGGTCTGTCGAAGTCCACCTGCAGGACCTGGTAACCACCTCCGGGGCGTTCACTCCTGACGCCGCTCCCCATCCCGAGGGAGGGGCGTTGCTGGCCCTGGAGTCGTGGGGCTCTCCGCCCATCCTGGCCCGCGTGGAGCGGGGCCACGTGTCGGAGATCGCCTCCCTCTCCCACCCAGGGTTCGAGTGGCTGAAGGGTCAGATCGGCACCGTCCGCGAAGTATCCTGGCCCGCTCCGGACGGGCTGGAGATCTCCGGGCTCCTGGTCGAGCCGCGGCAGGGGTCCCGACCTTCCCCCACGATCCTCGCGGTTCATGGGGGACCGGTGGGCCGCTGGGAGTCGGAGTGGCCGGGGCGGGACATGCTCCAATACGCCTACCTCTCGGCACGGGGCTTCGCCATCTTCATGCCCAACCCCAGGGGCAGTTGCGGGCGGGGCCAGGAGTTCTTGGAACTGGAGGTTGGCGACTACGGCGGGGCCGAGGTCCAGGATCACCTCAGCGGCCTGGATCACCTGGTAGCCGAGGGCGTCGCCGATCCTCGGCGCCTAGGCGTCCTGGGGGTGAGCCACGGCGGCTACATGGCTTGCTGGATAACCACCAGGACGGACCGGTTCGCGGCGGCGGTGGCGGGATCCCCGGTCACCGACTGGTACAGCCAGCACTTCGCCAGCAACATCCCGGACTTCGACGCCCAGTTTCTGGGCGTGGGTGGACCGGGACCCGGGGGTCCCTACTTCGAACGCAGCCCGGTGTTCTTCGCCGACCGGTCGCGCACCCCCACCCTCCTCACCGCCGGCCAGCTGGACCGCTGTACCCCACCCGGGCAGGCCGTGGAGTTCCATGAGGCGCTGCTGGCTGCCGGTGTCGAGACCGAGCTGGCGCTGTACCCGGAGGAGGGTCACGGTGTGCGGGACTCTTTCGCCCGGGCCGACTTCGCTGCTCGCGCCTCCTCCTGGTTCGAGCGCTGGATGCGCTGAGGGGCTTTTTTCGGATTCTGACCACAGCCCCTGGCGGAGAGGTTTCACTCCCGGATCGGGGCCCTCAACCTCCGCCCTCGTGGTCAGCTCCACCCTTGAGCAGGGCGCGCACGGTGCCCTCCAGGGCGGACGGCAGGAGCACCGTCACGCGGTCTCCGGGCTCCAGGCGGGTGTCCCCCCGGGGAGGCGCCGAGAGCCCGCCGTGCCTCACCGCCACCACCAGAGAGGCGGGGGGCCACGGCACGTCCCTCACCGCCTGGTGGGCGCCCCGGTCCCCCTCGCGTACATCCAGCGATACCAAGGAGTAGCCCCGTAGAGGGTTGTGGGGGGCGCGCGCTGCCGCCGCCGGGGAGTCGGCACCCCAGGACGCCGCCCGGGCCCCGGCCGGGGTCTGCCGCACAGTCTGCCCCAGCCGCCTCCCGAACTCCCGAAGGAGGTCGCGGCTGTCCAACCAACCCACCACCGAGTCCCCGTCCTCGCCCATCACCGGGAGCCCCTGCCGACCGTACACCAGCAGCTGGCGCAGGGCCTGCTCCAGAGTCTCGTTGGGGAAGAGGGCGTGGGGTCCCTCGGCGTCCGAGGCGTAGACCGGGGCCGCCTCGCCCGCCGGCGGCGGCAGCAGGTCGGAGAGCACCTCCTCCAGCTCCCGGCCCCCCACGACCCCCTCGGGCACCGGGCGCATCACCTCGGCGACCCGCAGCTGCTGCCAGAGATTGGACGGCCGGGGCCGGTCGATGTCGATCCCTCGGCGCAGGAGCTTAGTGGTGTATATGGTCCCGTAGCTGAGCTGGCGGCTGATGACGGTGGAGATGGCCACGGTGATCATCAGCGCTACCACGATGTTGTGATCCCCGGTCATCTCGAAGACCGAGGCCACGGCGGTGACCGGGGCCCTGGCCGCCGCGCCGAAGACCGCGCCCATGGCGATCATCCCGTACACCGCCGGAAGTCCCGCCAGCGGGCCAACCAGCGCATGCAGCGCCACCCCGTAGGCGGTCCCCAGGGCGGCTCCGATGAACAGGGACGGAGCGAACACCCCTCCGGATCCGCCGATCCCGATGGTGACGCTGGCGGCGACGATCTTTCCCACCACCAGCACCACCAAGAACCAGAGCGTGTAGGGATTGGCGATGACGTGCTCGAGCACCGGATAGCCGACGCCGTACAGCTGCGGAACCGCGAGCAGGATCAGTCCCAGGACGCCACCGAAGACCGCCGGCCGGGCCCACTCGGGACGGCCACGCCAGAGCCGGTCGAACAGGTCCTCGGCGCGGTAGAGGACAGTCTTGAAGCCGACTCCACCGGCGGCGGCCACTACCCCGAGGACCGCACAGAAGAGGTAGTCCCAGTCATTGGCCAGTGATAGCGCCGGCACGTTGAAGATCGGCGCCCCACCGAAGGCCAGGCGGCTCACCACGTCCGCGGCGGCGCTGGCGATCAGAACCAAGACAGTGGCCTCTAGGGAGAGCTCCTGGAGGATGAGTTCCAGGCCGAAGAAGGCTCCGGTGATGGGGGCGTTGAAGGTGCCGCTGATCCCTCCGGCGGCTCCGCACGCCACCAGGATGCGCATCCGGCCTTCGGACATCCGGATCAGCTGCCCGATGGTCGATCCGAAGGCGGAGCCGATCTGCACAATCGGGCCCTCCCGGCCCACTGACCCTCCGCCTGCGATGCAGAGCGAGGACGCCAGCGCCTTCACCACGGTCACCTGCGGACGGATCCGGCCGCCATTCTCGGCCACAGCCAGCATCACCTCGGGTACGCCGTGCCCGCGTGCCTCGCGCGCGAAGAAGTAGATCAAGGGGCCGAAGATGAGCCCGGCGACGATCGGGGCGAGAAGGTAGAACCACAGCCCCAGGAAGGGGAAATGCGCGCTGGGTATGCGCCCCTGCTGGCCGAAGTTGGCGTGACCGGTGAACGCTGCCGTGAAGCCGAAGATCATCAGACGGAAGACGATGGCCCCGGCCCCCGCTCCCAGGCCCACCAGCAGGGTGACCACCCCCAGACCGAGGGGCTGAGAACGCAGCCAGGCGGCCACCCGGCCCGCCCGCTCCTGCCACCGGCGCCCCCGGGGCCGGGTCGCCCACCTACTCACGGGCTAGTCCCGCCAGCAGCAGGTCCACGGCCCGGGAGATGTTCTCCCAGCGGAAGGCACCGGGATCCAGCCCGGCGTGGAGGGACAGACCGTCCCCTACGGCCAACAGCAGCGAGGCCAGGGCGTTGGCCGGAGTGTCCGCCAACTCCCCGGCGCGCACCCCCTCCTCGATCCAGGCCCGCAGGCGGCCCCTCCTCTCCGCCACCTTGCTGGCCAGCAATGCCCTCACCGCGGCCTGGCTCGGCATCTCCGCCCAGAGGTCGGCGCGCACCTGAGCCCGGCCGGGGTCCCGGGAGAGCATGGTCCGGGCGAAGCCCCGCAGCCGCCTCAGCGCATCGGTCTCCGAGCGCTCCATCCGCTCCATGACCCCATCGAGCTCAGAGGCGTCCTGCTCCAAAAGGGCCAGCAGGAAGTCCTGTTTGCTCTGGAAGTGCCCGTAGAAAGCCCCCTTGCTCACCCCCGCCTCGGCGCACAGCTGGTCGACCGTGAGCTGGGGGAAGGTGGTCTGGCGCAGGCAGCGCCAGCCCGCCTCGAGCAGCTCGCCGCGCCGGCTCTGCCGGGTCTGCTCCGAAACCTTGGGCACGAGCCCTACGATACCGCAAAAACCGACCAGTCGGTCTTTTTTAGGGCTGCCTGCCCGGGGCGTTCCGCACCGCCCGGAGTGCTACTCCAGGTAGTCCTTGAGCTTGATGCTCCGGGACGGGTGGCGCAGCTTGCGCAGCGCCTTGGCCTCGATCTGCCGGATCCGCTCCCTCGTGACTCCGAAGCGCTTGCCCACCTCCTCCAGAGTCCGCTGGTGGCCGTCGATCAGACCGAAGCGCAGCTGCAGCACCCGCCGCTCCCTCGGGGTGAGGGTGTCGAGGATGTCCTCAACCTCGGTATGGAGCATGGTGAGGGAGGCCGCCTCCGAGGGCGCCACCGCCTCGCTGTCAGGCACGAAGTCGCCGAGGTGGGAATCCTCCTCCTCACCGATGGGGGTTTCCAGTGAGACCGGGTCCTGGGCCACCTTGATGATCTCCCGGACGCGTTCGGGGGTGATCCCCATCTCCTCCCCGATCTCTGCGTCCGAGGGCTCGCGCCCCAGCTCCTGCAGCAGGCGGCGGGAGATGCGCACCAGCTTGTTGATGGTCTCCACCATGTGCACCGGGATCCGGATCGTCCGGGCCTGGTCGGCGATGGCCCGGGTGATCGCCTGGCGGATCCACCAGGTGGCGTAGGTGGAGAACTTGAAGCCCTTCTGGTAGTCGAACTTCTCCACCGCGCGGATCAGCCCCATGTTGCCCTCCTGGATCAGGTCCAGGAAAGACATCCCACGGCCGATGTACTTCTTGGCGATGGACACCACCAGTCGCAGGTTGGCCTCGGTCAGCCGATGCTTGGCGTCCTCGTCGCCCTGCTCGATCAGCTTGGCCAGGTAGACCTCGTCCTCGGCCTTGAGGAGGGACACCCTACCGATCTCCTTGAGGTACATGCGGACCGGGTCGTCGAGGGAGACCGCGTCGGCGTCCGCGGCCAGCATCTCGTCGTCGATCTCCTCGGCCTCGAATTCCTTGTCACTGTCGGTGACGGCGATCCCCATCTCCCGGAATAGCGCGAAGAGACGCTCCAGCTGATCGGGGTCGGCATCCAGTTCGGGGAAGGGCTCGAGGATCTCGTTGGGGGTCAGGAAGCCCTGCTCCTTTCCCTTCAGGATCAGCTGCTCCGCCGCCCTGACCAGATCCTCGGTTCGGGGCGCCGCTGCCGGCGCCACCACCTTCATCGCCCTTGCCAACTCAAACCTCCATGGCAGCGCCGGTCCTCAGCGCCAGGATTTTGCGGTCCAAAGCTTCCAACTCCTGAACCAGCGCTGGGGTATCGCCCTGGCGATGATGTCCCGCTCCGGCCAGCTTCGCCCTGAGCTCCACTCTCAATGACTCCAGGCCCTCGAGGCGGAGAGCGCGGACGCAGTCCAGGACCGCCTGCTCCAGGGCGTCATCACCCTCCAGCAGCTCCGGCAGCTCGATCCGGGCCAGCTGGGCTCGTCGCCGCTCCAGCTCGGCGCCCACCTGGCCCCCAGGACCTGTTGAGGCTGCCTCGGTGAGGGAGCGGAAGAGTTCGCGATCCACGGGATCGGGGAAGTCGCCGGGCACGATGTTGAAACGATCTCGAACCTCCGGGGCGAGGGCTGTCCTGGCACAGAGGAGCGCCAGCAGATGGGCGGACGTCCCCATTGCACTCTTCCCCGCGGGCGGTGGCTCCAAACGCGCCTCCGCCGGAGGCGGCGGACGTCGCTCCACGTCAGCCAGAATCCGCGACGGGTCGGCCCCCAGGCGCCTCCCCACCCGATCGGCATAGAGCTCCCGGATGCTGGCCTCGGGGATTCCGGCGAGCACCGGAAGCACTCGGCGCAGAGCCCGTTCCTGGCGCTCGACCTCCGAGCCTCCGGAAACGTCCCCCAGGGCCTGGTCGACCAGAACCTCGTAGGCAGGCGGCGCCCCTTCGACCAGCCGATGCAGTCCCTCGGGGTCGGAGCGGCTGAGATCGTCTGGGTCCTTCCCCTCCGGAAGCACAGCCAGCCTGCAGGTGACGCCTGCCGCAGCCAGCAACGAGACCCCGGCACGGGCCGCCCGCTGCCCCGCCGCATCTCCGTCGAAGCAGAGCACCACCTCGTCCGCCAATCGACGCAGGAGCAGGACCTGGAGCTCGGTCAGCGCGGTTCCCGAGGTGGACACCGCGGTCGCGATCCCGGCCCGGTGTGCCCCCACCACGTCGAAGTAGCCCTCCATGAGCACCGCTCGCCGCTCGCGAGAGATCGCCTCCCGGGCGAGGTACAGTCCGAACAGGAGCTTCGACTTGTCGAAGAGCAGCGTTCCCCGAGTGTTCAGATACTTGGGCCGTTCATCCCCCAGTGCCCGGCCGCCGAACCCCACCCAGCGGCCCCGCTCATCGCGGAAGGGCACCACCACCCGCCGGTGGAGAAAGTCGCCCAGCCGCTCGCGGTCCCTCCGGACGAGGCCGGCGGCCACGAGCTCCTCGTCGGTGGCGCCGCGGCGGCGCAAATAGCGCACCAGGTTGTCTCCCTGGGTGCCCTCGGGGGCATATCCGAGGTGGAAGCGCTCGATGTCCTCGGTGACCACCCCCCGCAGCGCCAGGAAGCGGCGTCCCACCTCGCCGACCCGGTGGTGGAGCAGGACCTCGTGATAGAAGTCGGCGGCCAGCTGGTTGAGTCGCTGGGCGCCCTCCCGCACCTGCCGGTACCGGCGCTCCTTCGGGTCCAGCCCGCGATCCCCATCCAGCTCCACCCCGGCCCGGCGGGCCGCCTCCTCCAGCGCCCCCCGGAAGTCGGTGTGCTCGATCAGCTCCAGGAACTTGAAGAGGTCGCCCCCGAGATGGCAGCCATGGCAGTACCAGGCCTGCTTCTCCGGGTTGACGTAGAAGGAAGGGGTGCGTTCGGTGTGGAACGGGCACAGCCCCTGGTACTCGAGACCGGCGCGCTTGAGCTGGACGTAGCTCCCTACCACGTCCACCAGGTTGAGCCGGGACCTGACCTCCTCGACCGCATCCCGGCCGGCGCTCATGAGGTTGAAGTCCGGGCCCGGGCCGGCACGGTGAAGAGTTCTGTCAGCGGCCGAAGAGTCCGCGCCGCTTCGGTCCCTGCTCCAGCTCCCGCACTCGCTCGCGCAGCTGCAGAACCTCCCTTTCGCGCTCGGCCAGTTCGGAAGCCTGGCTCTTGCGGGTCTGATCCAGCTCCTGGCGCAGGTCCCGGACCTGCCGCAGCCGCTGCTCCAGCTCCGCCTCGAAGCGCAGCCGCTGCTCGGCCTGGATCCGCTGCTCCAAGGCGCGCTCCCAGCGCTCGAACAACCCGGCGACCAGCTCGCGGGCGTCGATGGTGCCCATGGCTGCCGAGGCGGCCGCGGGAGAGGCGAGAAGGGTTGAGGGAGGCGCCGTCTCCTGCTCGACCGGCGGGGGTGGGGCGGGCTCCGCAACCGAGAAGGGGTCCGCGGTGGCAAAGGGAACCTCCTCCGCGGCCACCGGCGTCTCCATCGCCCCGAACTGCTCGTCGGTGGCAGGAGCGAACTCCTCCTGGGCCGCCTCCTGGAACTCCATTCCCGCGGGGGCAAGCTCCTGATCCTGGGCCAGGAACCCCGGCGCTGGGGGCGCGGCGTACGGCTCCTCAATGGCGGGAGGTCGGAAGCCCGCCGCTGGCTCATCGGAGACGTTTGCCGCAGCGAAGGGGGAGACGTAGTCCGCCTCGGGGGCCGGGGCGTATGGGCTGACGTCGGGCTCCCCGCCGTTCTCCTGAGACTCCACCATGGACTCGATCTCGGCGGCCGGCTCCTCTGAGCTGGCGAGCTGCTCATCCTCCCAGGTGGCCGGGTCGGGTCGCCACACCGGCTGATCGTCCAACTCCGGGGGGGCCGGTGCGGGTTCCGGGGCCACCTCCCACGGGCTGGCCGCGGCGTCCTGGCTATCCGCGGGCGCCCAGAGTCCCTGGGTCCCGGACTGGGCCGGCTCCCAGCTCGGCTCGGGGACGTAGGCGGGCGGCGCCGGTGGAGCGGAGGGCACTCCTCCCACATCCTCGGCGGCCACCCTCATCTCCAGCTTGCCGTAGCTCTCCACCCAGTGGACAGGGATGTCGCCGGACTCGATGCGGCGGCGGATCATGTCCGGGGGCAGGGCCATACGCTGGGCTACTTCGTCGATGGTCAAGAACTCGTCTGGCACCGCTGACACCTCTGAATTAAAGGCCCTTGGACGCTTGCAGGCCCGTGGGGCCGGTACTCCCAGAATCCGCCGCTCGAACTGCCTGAGGGCCGGTCTTGACAACCTCGCCCAGGGCTCGCTGCCAGAAGAGCGGCGAGGCCACCGCGAGGCCGAAGAGGGCGCTCAGGACGATCACCGCGTCCACGCTGGCGCGGCCTTCAGAGCTCCAGTAGTCGTCCTCCAGCCGCAGCCAGAGGGCGAACTCGTCGAAGGTCAGCGCCACCCCCGCTCCATACACCGGGGCGAGGCGCCTGCGCCACGTGAGGCCGGTGCGCAACAGGCCCAGGTAGCCGCAGCCGGTGAGCGAAAGGATGCCCCAGACCAGG
>JAKAXE010000017.1 GCA_021816695.1 bacterium
CTGCGCCTACCGCCAGCTGTGTGGTGGCTCCCGGGCCCGGGCCTTCGCCGCCGGCGGTGACCCGCTCGGCGAGGACCCCGGCTGCGCCTACCGACCGGCGGCCTGAATCTCGGGTCCCGCCGATAATCGGGGGATGCTGGGTGCCCGCCGTGATCCCCTGAGGGCAGGAGACGCAGCCCGCGGAATGCTTCTGGGCATGGCCGCGGGCGAGCTGCTGGGCGGGGAGACCACCCTGCCCCTCACCTGGCACGCCCTCACCCTCGCGGAAAGCCTGGCGGATACGGGGCGTCTGGTCCCCGATCGCGTGGTCGCCGCCTGGTTGGCGCTCCCGGCGGCACACCGGCTGCCGGCCACCTCGACGACGGGGATCGCCCTCCGGCTCGCGGCCCGGGGAATGGACCCCGCAGAGCTGGGCCCGGCGGCGGCCTCGGCGGCGGGGGCAGCGGCCCTGGACCTGCCGCTGGTCCGGGTGCTCCCGGTGGCGCTGGCCGCCTCCCGCAGCGGGGCCGCCACCCGCGCCTGGGCCCAGCTGGCGGCCGGCCTCACCCATGGGGAGCTGCTGGCCCAGCTCGCGGCGGTGGCGACGGCGCTTCTGGCGCGTGACCTCCTCACCCTGGACCTGGAGGACAGCCTGGTGCGGACGGCCCAGGCGGTGCGGGAGGAGGCGCCGGAGGGCTTCCAGCGGCGGCTCCGGCCACCCGAGCCGGGGGCCGGCGTACCCGAGGGAGCCGATGCCCCGGACGTCCTGGAGGCGGCGGTGGCCGCCCTGGCCGGGGCTCGCGACTGGACCGAGGCGGTGGCCGCGGCCAGCTCGCGACGGCCCCCAAGGGACCAGCTGCCGGCTGTCGTGGGCGGGCTCGCGGGAGCCCGCTGGGGACTGCGGGGGGTGGACCAGGAGGTGCTGGGGCGGCTCCCCGGGGATCTCCCCTCCCGGCTGTTGGCGGCGGCGGAGCTGGTGGGCACCGGCCCGGTGGAGTCACCGCTCGCCCCTTCCGGTTGGGCTTGGCCCGACCCCCGATGATCCGCTCCCTGCTGGTGGTCGACGGCACCAACGTCAGCTGGGCCTGGCCCAGGGCCCGCCCGCTCATGGTGGCCGGCCGCCACCAGGACGCCCAGGCGCTGCTCCTCTCCTACAGCCAGAGCTCGCCGCTGCTCACCCAGCACGACGAGCTGGTCATCGTCTTCGACGGCCCGCCCCACCGCCTCCCCGGGGTACGCAGCCCGCGGGTGCGCATCCTCTATCCGGACCCGGGCACCTCCGCCGACCACCGCATCATCGAGCTGGTGGAGGCCCACCGCCACCGCGGGGCGCCGGCGCGGTTGGTCAGCAGCGACAGGGCGCTCCGGGATGCGGTGCGGAACCTGGGGGCGACCACCATGGGGGCGATGGAGCTGATCTCGGTGATAGATCGGCGGGGAGGTGACGGCCCGGACCGGCCTCCCCGGGCGCGGGGGGAGAAGCCGCTGCCCTCAGCCGAGGACACCCGTGACTGGCTGCGCCGGTTCAACCACCATGAGAGGCGGCGCGGTCAGAAGGAGGGCGACTCCCGGTAGGTCCCGAAGACCTCCTGGAGGGCGGCTATGATCTCACCCTCGGTGGCCAGGGCCCGGCAGCTGTCCAGGATCCGGGGCATGAGGTTTTCGGACCCTCGCGCCGCCTCCTGAAGCCTCTCCAGAGCCAGCGATACCGAGGTGCTGTCGCGCCCCTCCCGCAGTCGGCGCAGCGTGCCCAGCTGCTCCTCCTCCACCTCGGGACCGATCCGCAGCAGTTCGGGGTCGTCCTCGTCGGTGGAGGTGAAGGCGTTGACGCCCACCACCAGCCGGTCGCCAGAGTCCAGCTGCTGCTGGTAGCGGAAGGCGGCGTCGGCGATCTCGCGCTGGAAGAAGCCCTGCTCGATGCAGGCCAGGACCCCGCCCCGGGCGTCGATCTCCTCGAAGTACCGCTCCGCCTCCTGCTCCATCCGGTTGGTGAGGTCCTCCACGAAGTAAGAGCCCCCCAGCGGGTCGATGGTCGCCGTCACGCCGGTCTCGAAGGCGATGATCTGCTGGGTGCGGAGCGCGATCTGGGCCGCTTTGGCGGTGGGCAGGGCCAGGACCTCGTCCATGGCGTTGGTGTGCAGCGACTGGGTGCCCCCCAGCACCGCCGCCAGCGCCTCCAGGGCGGTGCGGGCGATGTTGTTCTCCACCTGCTGGGCGGTGAGGGAGCAGCCGGCGGTCTGGGTGTGGAAGCGCAGCAGCCAGGACCGGGGATCGCGGGCCCCGTACCGGTCGCGCATCCTCCGGGCCCAGATCCGGCGGGCCGCCCGGTACTTCGCCACCTCCTCGAAGAAGTCCATGTGGCTGTTGAAGAAGAAGCTGAGCCGGGGCGCGAACTCGTCCACCGCCATCCCCCGCTCCATCCCCGCCTCCACATAGGCGAAGCCATCCGCGAGGGTGAAGGCCAGCTCCTGCACCGCGGTGGACCCGGCCTCGCGGATGTGGTATCCGGAGATCGAGATCGGGTGCCAGCGGGGGACATGCTGGGCGCAGAAGGCCACCACGTCGGTGACCAGGCGCAGGCTGGGCTGGGGCGGGAAAATGTACTCCTTCTGGGCGATGTACTCCTTCAGGATGTCGTTCTGCAGGGTGCCACCCAGCCGGTCGGCCGGCACGCCCTGACGCTCCCCCACCGCGATGTACATCGCCAGCAGGATGGCCGCCGGGGAGTTGATGGTCATCGAGGTGGTGACCTTGGAGAGGTCGATGCCCTCGAAGAGCCTGGCCATGTCCTCCAGGGAGTCGATGGCCACCCCGCAGCGGCCCACCTCCCCCTGACCTAGCGGGTCGTCTGAGTCGCGGCCCATGAGGGTGGGCATGTCGAAGGCCACCGACAGCCCGGTCTGGCCCTGCTCCAGCAGGAAGCGGTAGCGCTGGTTGGTGGCCGCGGCGGTGCCGAAGCCCGCGAACTGGCGCATGGTGAAGAGCTTGTCCCGGTACATGGAGTCGTACACCCCCCGGGTGTAGGGGAAGGAGCCCGGGTAGCCGATGGTGGCCGCGTAATCCTGGCCTGAGAGCGAGCTCGGGGTGTAGAGCGGCTCCACCGGCATACCGGAGAGGGTCTCGGGAAGGGGAAGGAAACCCTCTCGGGCCCGCCGCTGGCGAGCCGCGCGGTAGCGCTCGGCCCAACGCCCCAGCTCCTCCTCGTCGTCCACCATGCCAGCCGACTTCTGTTCCAGCATCACTCTCAGCTCCTCTGCACGGAGGGCAGGGCGTCTGCCATTGTGCGCTCCTCGGCGACGATCCGGGATAGCAGGGACTGTGCCAGAAGCTCCGGCTGGGCCAGCTCCGGCTGGCTGCCCAAGAGCTCCGGGCCTTCCGCGGCCAGGATCCGGCGCGCGGCCCTCGCCGAGCGCGCGGCCACCAGCCCCACCAGCTCGTCCAGGAGGCGACGCCGTGTGCGGTCCGCCCCCTCCCCGGATGCCTGCAGATGAGCTGCGTGCTCCTCCACCGCCCGCGCCAGCTCGCCGACCCCCTCCGGTCCCCGTTCCGCGATGGTCTTGACGACCGGCGGGCGCCAGGGAGCCGGAGGCGAGAGCCGCACCATGTCCCGCAGCTCCCGGAACACGCGGTCGGCGCCCGGGAGGTCGGCCTTGTTGACGGCGAAGATGTCGGCGATCTCGGTGATCCCCGCCTTGATCACCTGGACCGAGTCGCCCGCCGCCGGAGTCGCCACCACCACCACGGAGTCCGCCAGCTCGCAGACCTCCAGCTCGGACTGCCCCACCCCCACGGTCTCCACCAGGACCATCTCCCACCCGAGGGCGTCCAGCAGGCGCACCGCCGCCGAGGTGGCGAGAGAGAGCCCGCCGAGGTGGCCGCGGGCCCCCAGGCTGCGGATGAAAACCATGGGGTCCAGGGCGTGCCCCTGCATTCGCACTCGGTCCCCCAGCAGCGCTCCTCCGGTGAAGGGGCTGTTGGGGTCCACGGCCAGGACCGCGACCCGCCGCCCCTGCGCCCGCCAGACCGTGGTGAGGGCGTCCGCCAGGGTGCTCTTCCCGGACCCCGGGGAGCCGGTGAGCCCCACCACCTTGGAGCCCGGTCCAAGCCGGCTCCGACGCAGATCGGCGATCGCCTGGAAGATCCCCGGGTCGCCCCCCTCGATCAGCGAGATCGCCCGGGCCAGCGCCCTCGTGTCGCCTCGCCGCAACGGCTCCAAGTCCACCCTTCCATGGTATGGCCCAGAGTTGGCTCAGGCCCGGGGTCGGCGCCGGGTGCACTCCCCGCTAATGCCGGGGCATCGCGGGTTGGTCGAGTTGCCCCTCAGCAACTCCAGGCGCCGGAGAGGATCAAGGAGTCGCCTGCCCGGTTGACGAAGCGGATGAACATCCGGCCGCGGTCGGTCCCGGCGAGGACGCTGAAGTCCCCCCCAACTCCTCCCCACAGGTCCCCAGGAATCCTCCCCACCTGGGAGGCGTCCCCCTGCAGGGAGAGCTCAGCGGCGGCGAAGGGACTGTTGACTGGGAGATCGGCGGGGGTGAGGGCTGGGTAGTACCAGCCTTCCCCCTGGTACTGGGGCAAATAGACCTGCAGGATGTAGGGCTGGCCGGCGAGCACCAGGGACATGGCCAGGTTGAACCTGCCGCTAGTGAACACCCCGCAGTTGGGGGCGCCACCCACCAGATCTGCCCCTGGGACCACGGCCTGGTCCACCTGAGCCTGGATCGCGCCCGAGGCGATGAGCGCCTCGGAATGGTCCGGCCCCGTGGGAGGTGGGGAAGCGGAGGACCCCGCGGCCGGCGTGGAGCAAGACCAACCTCCCCCGAGCGTCTCGGTCTGGCCTGCCCCCTTCATCGACAGGGAGAGGGTCCCCCCCATGCCTCCCGCGGCCACACTCACCCACCCGGACCCGGCCGCGTAGACGCCCTGGAGGCTGGCCGTAGCCACCTGGACTGGGCCAGCTCCGGAGACGGAGTAGCGGCCGGGGCCCCCATAGTTGGGAAGGGCAAGGCGCAGAGTCTCGACCCGCCCGGGAAGGCTGAGGTCCAGGACCGCGGAGAAGCCGGTACCGGCGTACACCCCGCAGGCGGTCGCGTAGGCGGACCTGACCTCACCCCGGATCGGGCCCTGGAGCACCAGGGACTGGGAAAGCGCCGCCCCAGAGGGGAGCGCCCCGGCGGGCAGGGGAGGCACTGCCGTCCGGCGCCGGCGGGCGCTCAGATGCGCGGCCGGCGAACCGCAACCGGCGACACCGGCCAGGCAGACGAATCCGCAGGCCGAGCCGACCAGCAGGCTGAGGAGGACGGTGCGCCTCAACTTCGGTCGGCGCCCAGGGGAGGACGGGAGGTGGGACAGGGCATGCCTTGGGTCAAAGGTACGCCCTGGCTCCGGCGGCGATCAACCTCCCGCACCGGTGGAGACCCACCCGCTCCCTCGAGCCCCTCCCCCATTCGGGCCGGTCGCGCCCGGTTGACCAGCCCAGACTCGCCTGCCCGGGCCACCCAGGGGGCGGGGTCCCCAACTCTCTACCGTCTGATGACGGGGCCGCGTCCGGCCTCAGCTGAGCAGCTGCTTGGCGATCACCACCCGCTGGATCTGGTTGGTGCCCTCGTAGATCTGGGTGATCTTGGCGTCGCGCATCATCCTCTCCAGGGGAAACTCGTTGACGTAGCCGTATCCGCCCAGCACCTGCACCGCGTCGGTGGTGACCCGCATGGCCGTGTCCGAGGCCATCAGCTTGGCCATGGCGGCGAGGCGGGTCACCCCCTCCTGCTTCTCGTCAATCGCCCGGCAGGCGGCATGGACGAGCTGGCGGGAAGCCTCCAGCTGCACCGCCATGTCCGCCAGCATGAACTGGATACCCTGGAACTCGGAGATCGGCCGGCCGAACTGGCGGCGCTCCTTGGCGTAGGCCACCGCCCGCTCCATGGCACCCGCCCCGATCCCCAGTGCCTGGGCCCCGATCTGCGGCCGGGATCGGTCCAGGACCCCCATGGCGATCCGGAAGCCATCACCCTCCTGGCCCAGAAGTCGCGAGGCCGGGACCCGGCAGGAGCGGAACGCCAGCTCGGCGGTGTCGCTGCCCCGGATGCCGAGCTTGCCGTGTATCGGTCGGCGCTCCAGCCCCGCGCTCTCTCCGTCCACCAGGAAGGCGGAGATGCCGCGGCTGCCGCGGTCCGGGTCGGTGACCGCGAAGACCACGATGAGGTCGGCCACCGAGCCGTTGGTGATCCACATCTTGCTGCCGTCGAGGACGTAGGACTCGCCATCACGTCGGGCCCGGGTCCGCATCGCGGCGGGGTCACTGCCGGCGTCCGGCTCTGAGAGCGCGTAGGCCGAGATCAACTCCCCGGAGGCCAGCCTGGGGAGGAACTCCCGCCGCTGTGCCTCGCTTCCACCAAGGAGGATGGGGTAGCCCCCGAGGGCCTGAACCGCGAGGAGCAGGGAGGAGGTGGCGCAGACCTTGGCCACCTCCTCGATGACCATCGCCAGAGTCAGGGCCGAGCCCGACACCCCCCCGTACTCGGGCGGAAAAGCCACCGCGTAGACATCGTGGGTCCGGAAGAGGTCGACCACGTCCCAGGGGTACTCGGCGGTGCGGTCGATATCGGCCGCTCGAGGCTCGATACGTTCCCGGGCCAGCTCCCGGACCGCGTCCCTGAGGGCCAGCCCCTCGACCTCTGCCTGCACCGCCACCGGATGCCCTCCTCCCCGGGCGGGTCCCGGGCGAGCCGATTGTAGTCCGTGCCCTGGTCCGGAGCGCCTACGCTGCCAA
The DNA here is from genome assembly GCA_021816695.1 of bacterium. Taxonomy (GTDB): domain Bacteria; phylum Chloroflexota; class Dormibacteria; order Aeolococcales; family Bog-877; genus JAJYXT01. The sequence goes on from JAKAXE010000017.1 coordinate 6,752, forward strand.
CCCGGGGTGCCCCGGTGCGCGATCTGGCCGGTGGCCACCGGCCACGAGCAGGAGGTCAATCCCCCAGAGCCCCAGCCGCCCCCGGCGCAGCTGGACGAGCAGCTGCTCTCCCGAGGTGAGCTCCTCGCACCTGGTCCACCAGAAGAGCCCCAGCTGCTGGCCGCCGGTCACGGCCAGAGCTGCCGTGAGCGCCAGCACCGTCAGGGCGCCGCCGAAGTGCGTGAGCAGGACGGCCCCGACCAGCGCCGCATACAGGACGGCGAACCAGATCCCCGTCTCCAGCAACACCCGGGCGGGATACGGGGACACGTCGGGGCTGGGTGGTCCCAGTCCGGCGCCGTGCCAAAGGCGCCGGGCGTGCCCGCGTGAGGAGACGGCACCAACACCGACCCCCAGGCCAGCACCGCCCACCCCCCACAGCACCACGTAGGGCGGCCCCAGAGGCCCGTGCCAGAGCAGGGCCGCCACGGCCACCCCCACTGCCGTCACCAGCAGGATCGCCGCTGACTGACCGAGGAAGAGGTCCCGGGCCGGGACCAAACCGGCGGTGGGTGCGGACGATCTTCCCACGCCGCCAGTTTAGCCCGGGGATCAGCTGGAGGTGAGCGCCCCGCCGAACTTCTGCCGCCCACCCCAACGCATCCACCTGCCGCCGCCGCACCTCCATCCCCGCCGCGAATAGGCTCATCCTGCACCAAGATTTCCATATCGTGATATGTCGATGTCTACCAAAGGCATGGAGCATCTGCGATGCCAGTGATATGGTCAGACGGCTATGCCACCGGTCGACATGGGTGAGGATTCGGCGCCGGCCATCCCCGAGGTGAGGTCGTCCGCCCCGCTTGAACTGCTGTGGTTGGGCCACGTCCTGCTCACCCACCCCGACGGCGACGACCCCCGCCTGGCGGCCCTGGGACCGGAGATGACTCGGAGGCTGGCGAGCGAGCTCAAAGACTTCTGGAAGGACGGCCATGAGGCGGGGATGGCCGAGATGGTGGTCCTGGCGGATCTGAGCGGCGAGCTCTTCGCCGAGCGGATGGACCGGCTGCTGCCGGACCTCCCGTCACTCGGCGGCCGGCCCGAGGCCGCGCTCCGCTCCGAGGCTGATGAGGACCGCGGCCGGATCCTGGAACGGCTGGCTCGGCTCTCCCGGGACGCCACCACCCGCCACCGGTACGGGCTCCTGCTTCAGGCGATCTGGCAGCCGCTGGTGCCCGAGTGGGAGACCCGCGGCCTGCCCCAGGTGCATGCCGCGGGGGCCAGCCTCGCCCGCCGGCTGCAGCGCGGCGAGCCCCTGGCCAAGGCTGCCGAGGTGGTGGAGAGGCTGCGGCGGAAGAACCAGTCCTGGGGGGAGCTGATTGACGAGGGGGAGCGGCTGGGACGGCTGGTGTTGGTTCCGGCCTACTTCGGCGGGAGCTGGAGCATCTGGGATCTGCCCCACCACGTGGTGGTGGGCTTCAGTGAGGGGGCCAGCCCCACCGAGGAGCTGCTGGGCGAGGCGCGCCACCTCTCCTCCCGCCTCCGGGTGCTGGGGGACGCCACCAGGATGGCGTTGCTGCTCCGGCTGGCGGAGCAGCCCACCAGCGTGGGGGAGCTGGCCAGGATGTTCGACCTGGCTCAGCCGACGGTGAGCGCCCACCTCCGCGCGCTCCGGGACGCCGCGCTGGTCACCACCCGGCGAGACGGCCCCCGCACCCTCTATCGCGCCGACCGCGAGTCCCTCTTCGAGCTGCTCTCCCAGGTCGCGGCGCGCACCGGCGCCAGCGGCTGAGCCGCCTCAGGCGACCTCCACCAGGGTGGCCTCGCCCTGGGCCAGCCCCGAGCAGATGGTCGCCGCCCCCACCCCGCCGCCGCGCCGACCCAGCTCCAGAACCAGAGAGCCCAGGATGCGGGCGCCAGAGGCCCCGATCGGGTGGCCGATTGCGATCGCCCCCCCATTCACATTCACCCGGTCCAGCTCCACCTCGAGCATCCGCGAGCTGGTGAGGACCACCGAGGCGAAAGCCTCGTTGATCTCCAGAAGCCGCAGCTCCTGCGCGGTCAGCCCGCCGTGCCGCCCGAGCGCCTGCTCCAGCGCCAGCGCCGGCACCGTGGCCAGGTAGGGGTGGTCGGCGGCGGACTCGCCGTATGCCAGCCAGGTGGCCAGCACCGTGAGTCCCAGCTCACGGGCTCGCCTACGGCTCACAAGGACCACCGCGGCGGCGCCATCATTGATCCCCGGAGCATTTCCGGCGGTTACCGAGCCATCCGGCCCGCCGAACACCGGGCGGAGCGCCTGTAGCTTCTCCAGCGTCGTGTCCGGCCGGGGCTGCTCATCCTGCTCCACCTGCTCCCGGGCCGTCTTCTGGGACACCTCGACGGGTACCAGCTCCTCGGCGATCCTCCCCGCCGCCCGCGCCTGCTCGTACCTCTGCTGCGAGAGCAGGGCGTACTCGTCCTGGGCCCTGCGGTCCACCCCCAGCTCGGCGGCCACCTGGCTGCCGTGCTCACCCATGTGCACCTGGTCCACCGGGCAGGTGAGGCCGTCCCAGAGCATGGAGTCGTAGAGCGTCTGGTCGCCCATGGCGAACCCGCCCCGCGCCCCCCGGAGAAGCATGGGGGCCCCCGACATGGACTCCATGCCTCCGGCCACCACCACCTCGGCATCACCGGCCCGGATCAGCAGGGCGCCCAGATTGACCGCCTTCAGGGATGAGGCGCACACCTTGTTCACGGAGAGGGCGGGGACGGTGCTGGGGATACCGGCTCGGAGGGCGGCTTGGCGAGCCGGGACCTGGCCCAGACCGGCAGTGATGACCGTGCCCATCAGGACCTGCTCCACCTGCTCCGGCACCAGCCCCGAGCGCTGGAGCGCCCCACGAATGGCAACGGCCCCCAGCTCCACCGCCGGCACCTGGCTGAGACGCCCGCGCAGCCTGCCGAACGGCGTCCGGGCGTATCCCACCACCACCGGATCCATCTCACCCACGCTCATATCCTAGACCTCACCGCCCTGGCCCGCCTCGGCCCTGAGCAGGCGGGCCACGGACCCTCCCAGCCCCAGGAGGTGAGAGGCAATCACCAAGCGCTGCACCTCCGAGGTCCCCTCCCCTATCTCGTTGATCTTGACGTCGCGGTAGTAGCGGGCCACCGGCAGGTCCTCGATGAAGCCGGAGCCGCCGTGGATCTGCACCGCCTGGTTGGCGCACCAGGTGGCGGTCTCCGAGGCGGCCAGCTTGGCCATGGCGGCCAGGCGGCCGGCCGACCGGCCGCGGTCGATCTCCGCCCCGGCGCGCCAGACCATGGTCCGCGCCATCTCGATCCTGGTCGCCATGTCGGCGAGCTTGAGCTGGGTGGCCTGGAAGCGGCTGAGCGGCCGGCCGAACTGCCGCCGCTGCTGGCTGTGGGCCAGGCTGGCGTCCAGGCAGGCCTGGGCCACCCCCACCGAGAGGGCGGCGATCGCCACCCGGCCGGCCTCCAGCACCGCCAAGAACTGGGCAAAGCCTCCGCCCTCCCGCCCCAGAAGGTTGGAGCGCGGAACCCGGCAGGCGTTGAACGTGAGCTCCCGGGTGTCGCTGGCGTGCCAGCCGAGCTTGCGGTAGGGCTCGGCCAGCGCGTAGCCGGGGGTCCCCCTCTCGACCATGATGGCGCTGATCCGGGGAGGATCGCCGGGCCGGCTGGTCAGGGCGGTTATCGTCACCCCCCGGCTGATCTCGGTGCCGGCGTTGGTGATGAAGCACTTGCCCCCGTCGATGACGAAGGAGTCGCCCTCGGCGAGCGCCCTGGTCCTGGTGCCGCCGGCGTCCGACCCCGCCTCCGGCTCGGTCAGGCCGAAGGCCCAGAGCGCCCGCCCAGCGCAGAGGTCGGGCAGCCAGCGCGCCTTCTGCTCCTCGGTGCCGAAACTGTAGATCGGGGCGATCCCCAGCGAGACCCCGGCCTCCAGGGTGATCCCCACCGCCGCATCGGCGCGGGAGATCTCCTCCAGCGCCAGAAGGTAGCTCACGAAATCGCCCCCGGCTCCTCCCATGGCCTCGGGGTAGGGGAGTCCGAACAGCCCCAGCTCCCCCATCTGGGCGACGATCTGGTAGGGGAAGCGCTGCAGCCGGTCGTTCTCCGCGGCCGCTGGGGCCACCACCTGGTCGGCGAACTCCCGGCAGGTGGAGCGGACCGCCTCCTGCTCCGGGGTGAGATCGAAGCTGAGCCCCACCTAGCCCTACCGCAGACGGGCTGTGACCCGCTCCACGATCTGCTCGATGGTGTCGGCGACCTCCACCCGGGCCCGCTCCAGGGCCGCCACCTTGGAGGCGGCGCTCCCGGTGTTCCCCGAGATGATGGCTCCGGCGTGACCCATCCGCTTGCCCGGTGGGGCGGTGCGGCCGCTGATGAAGCCCACGACCGGCTTGGGGTAGCCGCGGCCGATGAGCTCGGCCGCCCGCTCCTCGTCCGAGCCGCCGATCTCCCCCGCCATCACCACCAGCTCCGTCTCGGGGTCGGTGGCGAACAGCTCCAGGACGTCGGAGAAGGAGAGCCCCAGGACCGGGTCCCCCCCGATGCCCACTGCGGTGGTCTGGCCGTACCCGGCGGCCCCCAGCGACTGCATGATCTCGTACGTGAGTGTGCCAGAGCGGGACACCACCCCCACGGGGCCCGGCCGCCCGTTCTGGTTGGGGATGATCCCCACCTTGCTGCGCTCCCCTGGAGACATCAGCCCGGGGCAGTTGGGGCCCACCAGGCGGGCTCCCCGCGAGCTGAGATAGGCCCGGGCGCGGACCATGTCGTTCACCGGGATCAGCTCGGTGATGCAGACCACCAGCTGCAGCCCGGCGGCGGCCGCCTCCATGATGGCGTCGGCGGCGAACGCCGGCGGGACGAACACCCCGGAAACGGTGGCTCCGGTGGCGATCACCGCCTCGGCCACCGAGTCGTAGACCGGGCGCCCCAGGTGCTGGCTGCCCCCCTTCCCGGGCGACACCCCGGCCACCACGTTGGTACCGAACTCGATCATCTGCTGGGTGTGGAAGGTACCCTCACTGCCGGTCATCCCCTGGACCAGGACCCGGGACTCGGAGTTCAAGAGGATGCTCATCGGCCCGCCCCCGCAACCATCTCCACCACCCTCCGGGCGGCCTCTGAGGCAGAGACCGCGGGGATTATGCCCCCCTCCTCCAGGAGCCTCCGCCCCTCCTCCTCCCGGGTCCCGGTCATCCGGACCACCAGGGGAAGCTTGATCTGCAGCTCATCGCGGGCCTGGATCAGCCCCTTGGCCACCTCGTCGCCCCGCGTGATCCCGCCAAAGATGTTCACGAAGATCCCCTTCACCTCCGGATCCAGGAGCACCATCTCCAGCGCCTGGCGCACCACCTCGGCCTTGGCGCCGCCGCCGATGTCCAGGAAGTTGGCGGGACTGCCCCCCTGCTGCTTGACCAGGTCCAGTGTGTTCATGACCAGTCCGGCGCCGTTGCCGATGACCCCGATGTCCCCCCCGAGGTGCACGTAGGTGAGCCCCCGGCGCCGGGCCTCCACCTCAAGCTGGTCATCCCCGCTGGAGGCAGCCTCGGCGTCTCCGCCCAGCTCCCGGACCAGATCGTGGTGGCGGTACTCGGCGTTCTGGTCCACCTCCACCTTGCCGTCCCCGGCGATCAGCTGGCCGGACCGGGTGATCACCAAGGGATTGATCTCGCAGAGGGTGGCATCCAGCCGCTGGCAGAGCTGGTAGAGCCGCTGCACCAGCGGGACCATGAGGTTCAAGAGGCGGGAGCGGTCCAGGATCTGCTCCCCCTGGGCACTGGCCAGGGCGTTGAGTGTGAGCTGGCGAATCTCGAACGGGAGGGGCCCGGAGAAGGGGTCCGGCCATAGCTTGGCGATCTTCTCCGGGGTACGCTCGGCAACATCCTCGATCTCCATCCCGCCGGCGAAGGAGAGCAGCACCGCCAGCCGCCGACGGTCTCGGTCCAGGGTGACTCCCAGGTAGAGCTCCTGGCCGATGTCCAGCAGCTCCTCGAGAAGGACCGCCGGGACCCGGTAGCCGCGGATTTCCATCTGCAGGATCTGGCTGGCCGCGGCCCGAGCCTCCTCGGGCGTCCGGGCCACCTTGACCCCTCCCGCCTTGCCCCGGCCGCCGATGGGGACCTGGGCTTTCACCACCACCTCACCCAGCTCTCGGGCGGCGGACTCCGCCTCGCCGGGCGTCCGCGCCACCCGCCCCATGGGGCACTCGATGCCCTCGCTGCGGAACTGCGCCTTGGCCTGATGCTCCAGGAGCTTCACATGCACCTCCCTCGGGCGCGCCCGCGGCCGCCCCTCTGACCTCTGCCCAGTTTAGGGGCCGCCACCTCCCGGGTTCTCCAGCGAGCGGGGCTAGAGGGGGATGTTGCCGTGGCGGCGGCGGGGCGGTTCGACCCGCTTGCTGTGCGCCATGCGCAGCGCCCTGATCAGGGCGGGGCGGGTCTGCCGGGGCTCGATCACGTCGTCCAGGTAGCCGCGCTCCGCGGCCAGGTAGGGGTTGGCGAACTGCTCCCGATAGTCTTGGATCAGCTCCTCCTCGGTGCGCTGGCCCTGACTCCGGCGCCCCAGGAAACGGATCGCCCCCTCCGCCCCCATCACCGCTATCTCGGCGGTGGGCCAGGAGCAGTTGTAGTCGGCTCCCAGGTGCTTGCTGCACATCACGTCGTAGGCCCCGCCGTACGCCTTACGGGTGATCACCGTGAGCTTGGGGACCGTGGCCTCGGCGAAGGCGTACAGCAGCTTGGCCCCGTGGCGGATGATCCCGGAGTGCTCCTGGTCGCTTCCGGGCAGGAACCCGGGCACGTCCACCAGGGTGAGCAGGGGGATGTTGAAGGCATCGCAGAAGCGGACGAAGCGCGCCCCCTTCACCGAGGCGGAGATGTCCAGGGCGCCGGCCAGGTGGCGGGGCTGGTTGGCCACCACCCCCACGCTCATGCCGTCCAGGCGGGCGAAGCCCACGATCAGGTTGGGGGCGAACAGCGGCTGCACCTCCAGGAAATCTCCGGAATCCACCACCCGGTGGATGACATCCCGCATCTCGTACGGTTCCCGGTGGCTGTCGGGGATCAGCGTCTGGAGCTCGGGGTCGGCGCGGTCCACGGGATCCGCGCAGGGGATCCGGGGCGGCGGCTCGGTGCTGTTCTGGGGGAGGTAGGAGAGCAGGGCACGGACCTGCTGGAAGGCCTCGTCCTCACTGGCCGCCTCGAAGTGGGCCACTCCGCTCCTCTGGGAGTGGACGTCAGCCCCGCCGAGCTGCTCGAAGTCCACCTCCTCCCCGGTGGTCACCCGCACCACCTCGGGCCCGGTGATGAACATGTAGCCCACGCGGCGGACCATGAAGGTGAAATCGGTGATCGCCGGGGAGTAGACGGCCCCGCCGGTGCAGGGGCCGGCCACCACCGAGAGCTGGGGGATCACCCCACTGCAGCGGACGTTGCGGTAGAAGATGTCGGCGTAGCCGGCCAGCGCCACCACCCCCTCCTGGATCCTGGCGCCGGCGCTGTCGTTGATCCCGACAAGGGGGCAGCCGGTGCGTTCGGCGAGGTCCATCACCTTGCAGACCTTCTCGGCGAAGGCCTCGCCCAGGGACCCCCCCATGAAGGAGGCGTCGTGGGAGAAGACGAAGACCTGCCGCCCCCCCACCGTGCCGAAGCCGGTGACCACTCCGTCACCGGCCGCTCTCCGCTCGGCCATGTCGAACTGATCGGAGCGATGGGTCACGAAGGCATCGAGTTCGGTGAAGCTGTCCGGGTCCAGCAGTCGGCGGATCCGCTCCCTGGCGGTCAGCTTGCCCCGGCGCCGCTGGGCCCGCTCGGCCTCCCCCCCGCGATGGACGGCGTCGTGCCGGCGCTTGCGCAGCTGGTTTATCAGCCGCTCGTTCTCCCCCGGCTCCCCGGAGCGCCCCGCCTCACCATCCGCCATCAGCCAATCTTCCCCGAATGAGGGTGGCGGCGGCTGGAGTACTCAGAGCTGGGCAGGTGGGTGGAAGATGCCGAAGGTCTCGCGCAACCGGTCGCAGACCTCCTGCAGGGTGGCGCCGGCTGCCAGCGCCTCGCGCATGGGGAAGAGCAGGTTGGCCGGTCCCTCGGCGGTGCGCTGCAATAAGTCCAGGGCGGTCCTGACCTCGGCCTCAGAGCGCCGGAGACGGAACTCCCGGAGCCGGGCCAGCTGGGCGCGCTCCAGCTCGGGGTCGACCTCGAGGAGCTGAATCTGGGGCTCCTCCCCCTCCTGGTAGCGGTTGACTCCCACGATCACCCGTTCCCCGGACTCCAGGAGGCGCTGCTGGCGGTAGGCGGACTCTTGGATCCGGGCCTGGTAGAAGCCCTGCTCGATGGCGGCCACCGCTCCACCCCTGGAGTCCACCTCGGAGATCAGCTCCCTCGCCTCGTGGGCCAGCCGCTCGGTGAGGTCCTCCACCAGGTGCGCCCCGCCCAGGGGGTCGGCGACCCGGGGAACCCCGGACTCGTGGGCCAGGAGCTGCTGGGTGCGCAGCGCCAGGGTGGCGGCGGCTTCCGAGGGCAGCGCCAGCGCCTCGTCGTAGGAGTTGGTGTGCAGCGACTGGGCGCCTCCGAGGACGGCGGCCAGCGCCTGCAGCGCCACCCGCACCACGTTGTTCAGCGGCTGCTGGGCGGTCAGCGTGGCCCCCGAGGTCTGGGCGTGGAAGCGCAGCTGGCGGCAGCGATCGTCCCGGGCCCCGAAGCGCTCGGTGAGAAGCTCCGCCCAGAGGCGCCGCGCGGCCCGGAACTTGGCCACCTCCTCGAAGAGGTCGTTGTCTACGTTGAAGAAGAAGCTGAGCCGGGGGGCGAAATCCTCGAGCTGCAGGCCGGCCTGGAGGGTGGCCTCGACGTAGGCGAGACCGTTGCTGAGCGCGAACCCCAGCTCCTCGACGGCAGTGGCGCCGGCCTCCCGGATGTGGTATCCGGAGATGGAGATGGGGTTCCAGCGCGGCAGGCGCTGCCGGCAATAGGAGATGGCGTCCACCACCAGCCGCATGCTGGGGCGGGGTGGGAAGATGTAGGTGCCGCGGGCCGCGTACTCCTTCAGGATGTCGTTCTGGATGGTGCCTCCGAGGCGCTCCGCCGGCACCCCCGCCTCCTCGGCTGCCAGCTCATAGAGCAGGAGGAGAACCGCGGCCGGGGCGTTGATGGTCATCGAGGTGGTGACCTCGGCCAGCGGCAGCCCCCGGAGCAAAAGGCGCATGTCCTGGAGATGGGAGATGGGCACGCCGACGCGGCCCACCTCACCCCGGGCCAGCTCGTGGTCGGAGTCGTAACCCATCTGAGTGGGCAGGTCGAAGGCCACCGAGAGCCCCGACTGGCCACGATCCAGGAGGTAGTGGAAGCGCTGGCTGGTGGCCTCGGCGGAGCCGAACCCGGCGTACTGGCGCATGGTCCAGAGGCGGCCGCGATACCCCTCCCGCCGGATCCCCCTGGTGAAGGGGGGCGAGCCCGGAGGTGGGGGAAGGGGAGGGCCGGCGAGGTAGACCTCCGGGAGCTCCAGGCCCGAGTTGGTGCGGGACGCCGGGGTCAGCTCACCCTCTGGCACAGCTCCACCAGAACCCCAAGGGCCGACCTCGGGTGGACGAAGGCCACCTGCCGCCCCCGGGCCCCCGGCCGGGGCGCCTCGTCGATCAGGACCGCCCCCCGCGACCGCCACTCGGCCAGCTCGGCCGGGAGGTCCCCAACCTCCAGTGCCAGGTGGTGGAGCCCCTCACCACGCCTCTCCAGGAAGCGCTGCACCGAGGACTCCGGCCCCCGGCTCGCCAGCAGCTCCAGCTCGGTCTCCCCCATCCTGAGGAAGGCCACCTCCACCCCATCCCCGGCCACCAGCTCGCGATGGACGGGGGGACCGGCCAGCGGTCGGTAGAACGCCAGCGCCAGGTCGAGGTCGCGGACCGCGATCCCGACGTGGTCGACGCGGCGGCCGCTCCAGCTGCTCACCGCTGCCAGTCTAGGCCGGTCAGTAGGTGAGCCCCATCGACTCGGCCACCAGGACCGCCACGTCCGCCGCCTGAAGGCTGCCCTGGAGGTCCTGCGAACTGATGCCCTCCTGGAACATGGTGGCGCAGAAGGGACACGCCAGCGCCGCCTGCCCGGCGCCGGTGGCCCGCGCCTGCTGGACCCGCACGCGGTTGACCCGCTCTCCTGCCTGCTCCTCCATGAAGACCCTGCCCCCGCCGGCGCCGCAGCACATGGCGTCCTCGCGGCTCCGCTTCATCTCGGTGAGGCGGACCCCCGGGATCGCCTGGAGCAGCCGGCGGGGAGCGTCGTACTCCTTGTTCCACCTCCCGAGATAGCAGGGGTCGTGGTAGGTGAGGTTCCCCTCCCTGAGCTCGCGACTGAGCTGGATGCGCCCCTCTCTCAGGAGCTGCTCCAGCAGCTGGGTGTGGTGCACCACCTCGAACTTGGCCCCCAGGTCCGGGTACTCGTTGGCGAAGGTGTTGAGGCAGTGGGGGCAGCTGGCGATCAGCTTGCGGACCCCGGCCCGCCCCAGCGTCTCCACCACCTGGCCGGCCTGGATCTGGAAGAGGTACTCATTGCCCAGCCGGCGGGCGGGGTCGCCGTTGCAGATCTCCTGCGGCCCCAGGACGGCGAAGCTGACCCCCGCCGAGGAGAGCACCTGCACCAGCGCCCGGGCGGTGGGCCAGTTGGACTCGTCGAAGGCGGTGGCGCAGCCCACCCAGTACAGGTACTCGGCGTCCGGGTGGTCGGCCAGGAGGGGCACCTGGAGCCCCTCCGCCCAGCGCATCCGTCCCTCCCTCGCCACTCCGAAGGGGTTGCCCCGCTGCTCGATGGAATCCAGCGCCCGCTGCGCCTCCCGGGGCAACCTCGACTCCTCCAGAACCAGGGAACGCCTGAGGTCCACGATCACCGGCACGTGCTCGATGAGCACGGGACACTGCTCCACGCAGGCGCCACAGGTGGTGCAGGACCAGAGCGTCTCCTCCTCCACGCTCCAGTCGACAAGGCGTTCGCCCCCCGCCCCCGCCCCCTGGTGCCAGAAACCGGCCGGCGGCGCCTCGCCCCGGGCCCTGGCCACGACCGCGTCGCGCAGGTCGGTCACCAGCAACTTCGGCGACAGCGGCTTGCCGGTGTTGAAGGCCGGGCAATGGGACTGGCAGCGGCCGCACTCCGTGCAGGTGAGCAGGTCCAGCTGCTGCTTCCAGGTGAGCTGCTGCGGCTGGGAGACCCCGAAGGTCTCGGAACCCTCCAGGTCCAGAAGCCTCAGGTGGCGGCCGGCTGGCTCCAGGCTGCGGAAGAAGACGTTGGGCGCGGCGGTCAGGATGTGCAGATGCTTGCTGCGCGCCAGGTAGACCAGGAATCCGGCGATCAGCAGAAGGTGAAGCCAGAGGAAGAGCTCGTGCCAGCCGTCCACCTCCCCCCGCCCCATGCCTCGGAACAGGCTGGAGACGGCGTCCGAGAAGGGCCGGAGATTGACCACCTGGTCCTGCCCGGCGGCGATCTGGGTGCCGTACAGGCCGAGCTGGGTCACCACCACCAGCCCGATGAGCAGGAGGATCCAGGTGGCGTCGCGCTGGTGGGAGCCGGTGAAGCGCCGTGGCCGCAGCAGGTAGCGGTTGAGCGCCGCCAGCGCCAGCCCCACCAGCACTCCCAGCGCCAGCAGGTCCTCAAGGAAGGCGATCGGGCCCCACCAGAACTGCTGGTCCAGGTTGAGCGGCGGCACCAGCGCCTCCAGCCCGGCCTGAAGGATCTCCAGGTTGAGGATGAGGAAGCCCCAGAAGATGAGGAAGTGGGCGAGCCCGGAGAAGGGCCAGGTCAGCAGCCGGCGCTGGCCCAGGACGTACTCCGCTACCCCCCGAAGCCTCTCGCCGAGCCGGCCGCCGCGGTCCTCGGGGGCGGCGGCGCGCAGCGAGGCCACCAGCGGGCCGAAGCGCCTCCAGCTGAGGGCGGCGGTAAGGGCCACCAGCGCCACCGCCGCCAGTGGGCTGAGCCAGATCACGGGTGGTCGAAGACCAGGAGCAGGGCCAGAGCACAGAGTCCCGCAACCACGGTGCAGGCCGCCACCAGCCAGTACCAGGACGGCTCTTCGATCCAGAACGGGCCCCACCTCTGCCGGGCGCCGCCGGTGGAGCTGTTGGGATCCTCCCGGGGCGGCGGCTGGGCCTCGCTCACGGCCACGATGGTAGGCGGGAGCTCACCTCCCCGTCCAGACCGGCCGGCGCTTCTCCAGAAACGCCTTGATGCCCTCGGCGGCATCGGCCGTGCGGAAGGTCTCGTCGAAGTGCCCCAGCTCCTCCCCCAGCCCGGTCGCCAGAGGGCGGTCCATCCCCGCCGCCACCGCCCCCTTGATGGCCGCCACCGCCCGCGGTGCCTGGGCCGCCAGCTTCTCGGCCAGCTGCTGGGCCTCAGCCCGCAACTGCTCGGGCGCCACCACCCGGTTGACCAGGCCCAGGCGAAGGGCCGTCTCGGCGTCGATCTGCTCACCGGTGAGCAGGAGTTCCAGCGCCCTCCCCCGCCCCACCAGCCGGGGCAGCCGCTGGGTCCCTCCCCACCCGGGGATGATCCCCAGGAGGATCTCCGGTTGGCCCATCCGGCTGGTGGCTGCGGCCAGGCGCAGGTCGCAGGCCATGGCCAGCTCCAGACCACCGCCAAGGGCGTACCCGTTCACCGCCGCCACCAGGGGAAGGCGGGAGCTCTCCATCTCCAGGGTGAGCCGCTGGCCGTGCGCGATCTTCTCCCGGGTGGCGTCCGGGCCGTCCAGGACGAACTCCCCGATGTCCGCGCCGGCTACGAAGAACTTGTCACCCGCCCCGGTGACCACCGCCGCCCCCACCTCGGGATCCTCCTCCAGCTCCGAGAGCGCCCGGCGAAGGCCCCCCAGAACCTCGCGGTTCAAGGCGTTGGCCGGAGGGTGGTCCACCGTGATCCAGCCCACCCTGCCCGAGCGGCCGACCGTGACCGGACCCTGCTGCTGCCCCTCCATCCTCACCTCCCGGCCGCACCCGGCCCCGCTACGCTTGCCACGTGGCCGAGCTTACGGATTCTCCCCCTCCCGAGGGGGCGGCGGAGCCGCTGGAGCAACTCCCGGAGGAGGAGCTGGCGGCTCGGGACGGGGAGCTGTCCCGGCTGGAGATGGAGGTGCGCCGGCGGCTGGCCCCGCTGCAGGCCGAGCTCCAAGCGCTCACGGCGGAGCGGGGCAGGATCGCCACCGAGCGGCGCCGGCGGGAGCGCCAGGCCCAGATCCGCCAGCGGCAGGAGGTGCGCACCGAGGTGCGGGAGGGGGCGGCGCCCTCCCTGCTGCAGGCGGTCTCCTCCACGGATCCGCCCGCCTTCGGGGAGCCCCCCTTCTCGGAGCTGGAGTTCCTTCTGGAGACCGGGGGAGTGGTCCGCCTCGGCTATCCCGGTTCCAAGACCCAGACCCTGCAAATGACCGATGGGAGCGCCACCGCCCAGGTCTCCGACCTGGCGGAGGCCCGCCGGCTCTATCGCCTGGGCTGGGAGTTCGGCGTCCCGGCCCGCCCCGGGGTGAGGGTGCACACCCCCGGCACCCGGCTGGAGCGGCTCCTCGCCGCCGAGCGCTGCTTCGTGCGCCCCCGGGGGGAGTGACCTGCCCTCTTTGGCCGGGCGGGCGCCGGTGATCGGGCTGACCGGGGGGATCGCCAGCGGTAAGTCCACCGTGGGGCGGATGCTGGAGGAGCTGGGGGCCGAGGTGGTGGACGCGGACCAGCTGGCGCGCGAGGTAGTGGCCCCCGGCACCCCCGGGCTCTTGGAGGTGGTGGCCACCTTCGGGGAGGAGGTCCTGGACGCCGAGGGACGACTGGATCGGGGACGACTGGCATCGCGGGTGTTCGCCGACCCGGGGGAGCGGAGTAGGCTCGAGCAGATCCTCCACCCAAGGATCGCCGAACTGGCGCGCGAGCGGCTGGCCGCGGTCCGGGGACGGCTGGCGGTCTACCAGGCTCCCCTCATCTTCGAGACCGGTCGGGAGGGTGAATTCCAGGGCGTGCTCCTCGTCGACTGCGATCCGGAGCTGCAGATGGCCCGCCTCAGGGTCCGGGACCGGCTCGGGGAGGCGGAGGCCAGGTCTCGGCTGGCGGCGCAGCTGCCGGCGGCGGAGAGGCGCCGGCGCGCCACCTGGATAGTGGACAACTCGGGGAGCCTGGAGGACACCAGGGCCCAGCTGCTCCGCCTCTGGGAGGGGGAGCTGGCGAAGCTGCGCCGAGCCCCGTGACTCCCTGGGCGGACCGCGCTATGCTGGGGATCCAGCCGTGGTGAACTCGGGCGATCTCTGGATCAAGGTGCCGGAGCCCTTCTGGGGGGTGGACACTGTGGGATTCAGCGTCCGCTACCCGCTGCAGCCGGATTCCGAGCCCCAAGCGGTGGTCCCCTTCGTGGTGGAGGGCGAGGCACCCCTCATGCGCAAGCTGGCCCGGGCGCTGCAGCTCTTCAGTCAGCGGGGACTGTACGTCGACCTCCAGAAACCGGGCGAGGCGTATGGCTGGAGCGACCCGATCCCGCTCTCCGATCAGGTCGTGGTGATGGGATTCCGGGACCTCAGCATGGACGCAGATGAGGACCCGGTGCGAGCGCTGCGCGAGCGGCTGGCCAACCAGCTGGTCCCCCTGGCATTCCCGTTCCTGCGCGACTGCGTCCGGGTGGCCCGGCTCAGGCTGGCGGGGCTGATCTCGGTCAAGCTGGTGGTCGGCTCCCTCCCGGAGATGGAGCTCACACTGCCTCTGGAGAAGATCGGGGTGGGCAATGGCGTGCTCACCCTCTCCGAACTCTGAGGACGGGGCTCAGACCTCCCTCCGGTCCAGGCTCAGCACCGCCATGGCCAGGACCAGGAGGACCCAGGCGGCGGCGAACACCAGATAGGCCGGGGTCGGCCCGGAGGTGGCGGAGAAGGGGCTGCCCACCCGGCTCAGGGAGGCCGAGGCGAAGAGCCTGGGCTGGATCTCGTAGACGGCGGCCCGCCAGAGACCGTCACTGGGAACGAGCAGGTGGCTAACCGTCCCCACCGCTGAGATCGCCGTGTTGTGGAAGGCCGAGCCGAAGGCTCCGGCCACACCCGCCACCCACATGGCCCCGAACACCACCACCGCCACCACTCCGGAGGTCATGGCTGAGAGCCGGGTGCTGAGAGCCAAGGTCAAGGTGAGCAGCACCAGCCCTTGGCCGGCCAGGGCGGCCTCCGCACCCACGGGATTGGGGGGCGCGTACCCGGTCCCCACCGCCACCAGCCAGAACTCCACCGAGGCGGAGAGCACCACGTAGGCGAGCAGCGGCAGGGCCAGCCCCAGCCAGCGCCCCACCAGGAACTCCGCCCGGGAGATGGGACGGGCCAGCACCGCCAGGGCGATACCGGACTCCAGCTCCCCGGCCACCGCCGGCGCCGCCAGGAAGGCGGCGGTCAAACCGACCACGAAGCTGAACATGAACATCACGAGGAGCTGGAGCTGGGCGGCGGCCAGCCTGGCGAGCTGGGTGGTGAGCAGCTCACCACCGAGGTGGAGGTGCGGAATGCGGGAGAACCCCCAGCCGGTGAGGACCAGGACCAGCGCCGTGAGCAGCAGCAGCGCATGCACCAGCCGGCGCCGCAGCAACTCGCGGGCGGTGAGTCCGGCGATGACCTCCAGGGGGCGCCTTCTCACGCCCGCTCCAGCAGCTGCAGGAAGCGCTCCTCCAGGCTGGCCCGCCCCTCGTCCACCTGGAACACCCGCCCCCCCGCGGCCACGATCGCCGCCACCAGCTCGGGGGTGTGCGAACTGTCCAGTCCGGGAACGGAGACCCAGTCCCCGTCACGCCTCAGAGCACCCAGGCCGGGGAGGGCATCCCCGGGCAGGTCCAGGCAGCGCACCCGTGGGCCTTCGCCTGAGAGGAGATCAGTCAGCGCACCCTGGGCCAGCACCCGCCCCCGGTCCACGACGGCCACCCGGTCGCACACCAGCTCGACCTCGGAGAGCAGGTGGGAGTTGAGGAAGACGGTCACCCCCTCCTGGCGCAGCCGGCGGATCAGCTCCCGGACATCGTGGCGCCCCACCGGGTCGAGCGCCGAGGTGGGCTCATCCAGCACCACCAGGCGGGGAGACCCCAGCAGGGCCACCGCCAGTCCCAACCGCTGCTGCATCCCCTTGGAGAAGGTGGCCACCACATCCTCGCCCCGGCCGGCCAACCCCACCAACTCAAGGCTCCTGCCGAGCTCGTCGGGAAACCCTGCCGCCGGGAGGCCGGCCAGCTGGCAGTGGAGGGTGAGCACCTCGCGGGCTCGCAGCCAGCCCTGATAGCGGAAGAGCTCGGGCAGGTAGCCCACCTTGGAGCGGGCCGACCGGTCTCCCAGCGGCCGGCCCAGAAGCTGGCCGGTCCCCGCGCTGGGACGGCCCAGGCCGAGCAGCAGCTTGACGAAGGTGGTCTTGCCGGCGCCATTGGGGCCGAGGAAGCCGAACACCTCTCCGTAGCCCACGTCGAGGTCGAGCCCGTCCAGCGCCAGCCGGCTCCCATACCGCTTGGTCAGCCCCCGGGTGAGGACCGCCTGCCGTTCAGGTCGCCCCCCGGCCCCGGCCGCGGCCATCAGCTCAGGGTGTCGGCGAGGCCGACTTGGAGGCGGAAGGTGACGGGGATGCCGACTTGGTCGGGGTGGCGGAGGGGGTTGCGGTCCTGGAGGGCGAGCTGCTGGGAGAAGGGGTCGGCGTCTTCACCACCACCGACGGCTCGGGGCAGCCGAAGGGCACCGACGGCAGCGCAACCGGGGCGGTCGGCGAAGCGGAGGTGCCTGGTGAGGGGGTCGGGGTGGCCTGGAGCACGATGGGAGTGAACCGCGGACAGGGCGGCGGCGGGGGCAGCGGCGAGGCGCCGATGGACTTGATCACCAGCATCAGGAGGACCACCAGGCCCCCCAGCACGACGGTGCCTACGAAGGCCACCGCCCCCCACTCCGACTCCAGAAAGCGCCGGTTCACGCGGGCAGAGCCCCCTCTCTGCCCACCCGGCCGGTGATCCGCTGCCAGGTGAGCCAGCCCATGCTCCTCCCCTGCTGGCGCAGCCGGTCGGCCAGCGCCGGCCCGGGCGGCACGAGGTACCGCTCCAGTGGCCGAGTTGTGGCCTCCCCCATAGCCCGTCGCAGATCGGCCGCGCCAGAGCCGGGGAAGAGGGTCACGTTGCGGGCCAGGTCGCGGGCCCCGAAATGGCTGTCGCTGGAGCCGATGGCCGCCCCCATCCGGTCACGGTGAAGATCGTAGAACTGGTCCAGCTGGCGGCTCCGCATGGGAGTGGTGAGGGCGGTGTGGCGGAGCTCCACTCCATCCACCGGGGTTCGCCCCAGAAGTCGGCGCAGGGCTGCCGGGGTGATGGAGGCGAAGTAGGTGGGCATGAAGGGATGGGCGAGAACCGCCAGCCCTCCCTGGTCGTGGACCGCGCGGATGGTGTCCTCCACGGACATCCCCATGCGCACCGGCCCGGCGAGGAAGAGCCCCAACACGTGGACCTTGCCCAGGCCGCCGGTGGTTATCTCCTCCCCTGCCACCACCTCCACTCCCAGCTCTTGGCCGGCGTCCACCGCCTCCGGAACGCCGGCCATGGTGTCATGGTCGGTGACCCCCAGGACCGCCAGCCCGGCCTGGCGAGCCGCCTCCACCAGCTGGCGGGAGGTAACCATGCCGTCGCTGGCCAGGGTGTGGGCGTGGGGATCGGCGGCCGAGAAGCCATCGGGAATGGCCCGCGCCCGGGCCCCCGGTCCGGCGGCGCTCAGAGGTCCTCGCCCCCGCCCTCTCCGCCCTCGTGACGGTTGCGGGTGTTGAGGATGCGCAGGAAGTCCTGGGCCCTGGCCATGGCCTTCCAGCGCTCGGGGAAGAAGTCCTGGGCGACGATGCTCGAATCCTCCAGCCGGAGCACCGAGACACACCACTTGTTCAGGGTGTGCGAGACCTCTACCTCGAAGTCGCCCTCCTGGCTGCGGTAGCGCAGGAGGTCGTCACCGCGTCGCGGGCGTTGCACTGCCATTGCACTACCTGATCGAAGTGAGCATTGAGGACGGAGTAGGCCGCCACGGTTGCCATCTGGGGCTGCAGTATAGCGCCAGCGCACCGCCCGGTCCTGGGGCCGGGCACTGATCAAGGCTCGGCCTCCAGCTCTCGGATCCGCGCCCTGAGCGCTGGCCCCAGCACGGGGTCCCGCCAGACGATGGCGGCATTGGTGGCCAGCCAGCTGTCCAGCGTTCCCACGTCCAGAAGGCGGCCGGTGAACTCCACCCCCACGACCCGGCCGGTCCGGGCCACCTCCCGGATGGCATCGGTGAGCTGGATCTCTCCCCCCGCTCCCGGTGCCACCTGATCGAGGCGGTCCAGGACCTCCCGGGTGAGGACATAACGGCCCATGATCGCCAGATCGCTGGGCGCCTCCTCCGCGGACGGCTTCTCCACCACGTCGGTGACCTGGAAGACCGGGCCCTCGCCGGCCACCTCGGCAACCCCGTAACGGGAGATGGACTCCCGCGGGCAGCGCCGAAGGGCCAGCACGGTGCAGCCCTCCCAGGCGTGGGCCTCTATGAGCTGGGCGAGGAGCGGCGGCGTCCCGTCGAAGAGGTCGTCCGGGAGCAGCACCGCCGCGGCGTCCTCACCCTCGAGCAGCGGCCGGGCGCAGAGGACCGCGTGCCCCAGCCCCAGCGGCTCAGGCTGCTCCACGAACTCCAGCTGGCAGAGGTCGGCGATGTGGCGCACCTGCTCCGCCAGCTCCGAGCTGCCCCGAGACTCCAGGATCTGCACCAGACCGGGGTCGCTGGCGAAGTGGGCTCGGATGAGGTCCTTCCCCGGTGCGGTCACCACCACCGCCCGGCGGATCCCCGAGGCCACCGCCTCCTCCAACCCCCACTGGATGGCGGGCCGGTCGCCCACCGGAACCATCTCCTTGGGCAGGGCCTTGGTCGCCGGCAGGAACCGGGTGCCCAGCCCTCCGGCCGGCACCACCACGGTGGTAACCGTCACGCGGTGTGATTCTAAGTGCGCCTGCCCGGCTTCGGCCGCCCGGGCAGTTCGCGGCTCGCTCAGAGCCCGGTGCCGTGCTCCCGCTGGCGGAGCAGCGCCAGCCCCACCGCCGCCCCGACGGCGACCCCGCCGATCCCCAGCCAAGCCGGAGCGGGGATCTGCCGGGCAGCCCGGGCCAACTCGCCCAGAGGCGCCGGGTCAGAGCCCCGGGCGGCGTACTCCGCCAGCGCCCGGCGATAGAGGCGGGAGCGGGTGTCCTCCGCCAGCTTGCGGGGCGCCAGGGCGTCCACCAGAAGCACCGCAGTCTGGGCCACCGCCCGGGACTCCGCGTCCGGGGCGGCCGGCTCACCGTCCAGCCACTCCGCCAGCCGGCTGGCCATCCGCTTCTCCTCCCGGCTGGCCATGCTCAGCCCTCCTCCGGGAGGTCGTTCCGGGCCACGGTCAGCTCCGGGGGGAGGTGGGCGGCAAACTCCGGCCCCAGCCGCTCCTCAAGCTTGCGCAGGGCGCGGAAGATGAGCAGCTTGACTGCCCCCTCACTCTTCCGCATGACCTGGGCCACCTCGGCGTTGCGCAGCCCGGCGCCGAAGCGAAGGGTGATCGCCTGGCGCTGATCCCGGGAGAGCCGGCGCACAGCTGCCTGGACCTTGGCCACCCGATCAGAGCGAAGCGCCGCCTCCTCGGGGCCTTCGCCCGGATCCACCAGACCTTCCGGCAGCTCGATCCAGCCCGGCCGCCGGTGATCTCGGAGGATCTGGTTGGAGGCAACCCGGTAGAGCCAGGCTGAGTAAGGCACCCCCCTCCACTCGAACTTGCCGATCTCCGCGTAGGCGCGCATGAAGGTGGTGGCGGTCACGTCCTCGGCTCGCTCCCAGCTTCCGGTCTGGTGGTAGACGTAGGCGTGGATGGCATCCACGTAGCGGTCGTAGAGCTGCGCGAAAGCGGCGGGGTCGTTCTTGGCCGCTTCGACAAGCTGGCGCTCCTCTTCGAGGTCGTGGGGCTGCCGGCGCGGCCGCGACGCGGCCACGTCTCTCACTCTCTGGAATTCGGGCGCCGCGGCCAAAGTTACGACGCGGCCCGGGACCCCGCCAGCCCCAGCTCCCGGCCCGCGTCCTGAAAGGCCTCCAGCGCCCGGTCGAGCTGGGCCCGCGTGTGGCTGGCGGTGACGATGGTCCGGACTCGGCCCTTGTCGCGGGCCACAGTCGGGAAGGCGATGCCCTGGGCGAAGACCCCGCGCCGCCGGAGGGCGTCCGAGAGCCCCATCGCCTTGGCCGCCTCCCCCACGATCACCGGGGTGATCGGCGTCTCGCTCTGGCCGCAGTCGAAGCCCAGCTGCTCCAGCCCCTGCTTGAAGTACCGGGTGTTGTCCCAAAGCCGCTCCTGCAGCTCCGGCTCGGAGTCCATCACCTCCAGAGCGGCGATGCAGGACGCCACCACGGCCGGAGGATGCGAGGTGGAGAAGAGGAAGGGGCGGCCGAGATGGATGAGGACGTCCCGCAGCTCCTGGGAGCCGGCCGCGTAGCCGCCCAGGACTCCCACCGCCTTGCTCAGGGTCCCCACCTGGATCTCCACCTGCCCCTCCAGGTGGAAGTGGCTCACCGAGCCCCGGCCACCCCGGCCGAGAACCCCGGAGGCGTGGGCGTCGTCCACCATCACCGCCGCCCCCGCCGCCCGGGCCCGCTCCACGATCCCGGGAAGAGGGGCGATGTCCCCATCCATGCTGAAGACCCCGTCGCTGACCACCAGGACCCGGCGGCGGCCATCCCGGCGCGCCTCCCCCAGCCTCTGCTCCAGCTGGTCCAGGTCCTTGTGGGCGAACAGGTAGCGATGGGCCTTGGTGAGCCGGATGCCGTCGATGATGCTGGCGTGGTTGAGCTCGTCACTCACCACCGCGTCGGGTTCGCCCAGGACGCCCCCCAGCACCGCCAGGTTCGCGGCATATCCGCTCTGCAGAGTGAGCGCCGCCGGCGTTCCCTTGAACTGTGCCAGCCGAGCCTCGAGCTCCTCATGGATCGCCTGGGTGCCGGCGATGGTGCGCACCGCCCCGGATCCCGCACCCCAGCGGCGGGCCGCCTCGCAGGCCGCCTCCACCAGCTTGGGGTGGGTGTTGAGGCCCAGGTAGTTGTTGGAGGAGAGGTTGATCAGCCGCTGCCCGCCGATCACCACCTCCGAGTCCTGGGGGCCCTCCAGGACCGCCAGCTCCCGAAACCGGCCCTCCTGGCGCAGCTGGTCCAGCTCCGCCCGCAGGCTCTCGCGCAGGTCCGTCATTGCCACCTTCCCTCCGGAGGATAGAGCACCACCTTGCCGATGACCCCCGACCGGGCCAGCTCCGCAGCCCGCTGAAACTCTGCCATGGACACCCGGTGGGTGATGATCGGCCGCACGTCCACCCGCCCGGAGCTGAGGTAGGCCGCGGTCTGGTCCCAGGTCTGGAACTGCCGGCGCCCGGTCACCCCGTACAGCGTGATCCCGCGCATCACCACCTCGGTGGAGAGGTCGAGGGTGGTCTCGCGATCGCCCAGACCCAGGAGGCTGATCCATCCCCCAGGCGCCACCACGTCAATGGCGGCACGGATGAGGCGGGCGTCCCCCGACATCTCCAGCACCCCGCCCGCGTCATCCCCGCAGGCTTGGCGCAGGGCGGCCGCCAGGTCCTCTGTCCGGCTGGTGTCCACCAGCGCGTCCGCGCCCATCTGCTCGGCGAGCCGCAGCCGCTCCGGCACCCGGTCCACAGCCACCACCCGGCTGGCCCCTTCGGCCCGGGCGATCCCTACCGCGGCCAGCCCGATCGGGCCGCACCCGGTGACGATCACCGGGCGGTCGGAGAGCTCTCCCTGCGATGCCGCATGGACGGCGTTGCCCATGGGCTCCTGGAAGGCCACGAGAGCCGGGTCCAGCCCGGGTGGGGCGACCCGGCAGTTGCGGGCCGGCAGCACCGCCCTCTCGGCGAAGACGCCGTCGGTGTCCACCCCCAGGATGCGGGTGTTCTGGCAGACGTGAAAGTCCCCCCGGAGGCACTGCGGGCACCGGAGGCAGACCAGGTGGCTCTCGACCCCGACCAGATCCCCGACCGCGGGGCTCGACACCCCCTCGCCGGTCGCCAGCACCCTCCCGGCCATCTCGTGGCCGAGCACGCGGGGCGGCTTGACGCGGGCGGCGGCCCACGGGTTCCAGTCCAGGATGTGAAGGTCCGTCCCACAGATCCCATTCGCCACCACCTGCAGCAGCACCTCGCCCGGGCCGGGCTCCGGCTCCGGAACGCTGGCCACGGTAGCCCCCGGGCCGGGGCTGGGCTTGACGATCGCCTGCACGCCACCACCTCCCCTGCGCAGCCGGCCATGGCGCCGACCCCGCACATCATGGCGCGCCGTCCCTCCGGCCCGCCGGAGCGATCTCGGGACCGTGAGGAGTCGTCCCTGAGACCGCGGCAGCTGGTGCGCCCGGAGTTGGGATCCCGGAGGTAGGTCCTGAGCCGGGGGCCGCCGCTCCTGGGCGAAGCGGCCGGGGCACTCCAAAAGCCCCCGGAATCAGCTATGGTGGCGCCGGGATTTCTTCCCCTGCGGGCGGATCACGAGGAGGGAGGTTATGGTCCGGGCTTACATCCTGATGACCCTGGAGCCGGGCAAGGCCATGGACGTGGTCCAGCGGATGCGCCGCGAGGAGGGAGTCCTCCAGGTGGACGCCATCACCGGCGAGTACGACGCCATCGCCCAGGTGCAGGCCGAGGACGTGAGGGGCATCGGCAGGCTGATCGTGGACCGGATCCAGAGCTTCAGCGGGGTGGTGCGGACCATCACCTGCCTCGCTGTGGAGTAGGCGCCTCCCGGACAGAGACCAGCCGCCGCTCCAGCCGCTCCGGATCCACGATCTGCAACCTGGGGAAGTAGGCTCGAAAGAATCCCTGGTCACGGGTCAGCAGCCGGTCCGCCATGGTCTGAGCGTGGGCAGCCACCAGGAAGTCGGCCAGCATCCGCTCCCGCCCTCCCCCCTGCTCCCGGTAGCGGCGCTGGACCCGGGCCGCCTCCAGCGCCGCAGCCAGTCCGCCCGGCCGGTGGCTGACGCCCAGCACCTGGAGTTCGCGGGCCGCCAGCGCAGGGTCGCGGTACAGATGGGCGAGCTCCCCCACCACCGCGTCGCAGGCGATCACCTCGCCCTCCCCCACGCACCGGCCCAGCGCCAGGGCGGACGCCCGGCCGAAGCGCGGGTCGGCCCGGAGCACGTCGATCAGCACGTTGGTGTCGACTGCGGTGATCACGGCAGCTCCCCCCTGCCCCGGAGCTCCGCGATCAGCTGGTCGGTGTCGCCCTCCAGATGGAGGGTCCCGTACCGCGACCAGATGGCCGCCATCGCCCGCCGCCGCGCCTCTCGGTCCGGGTCCCGCCGTGCCGGAGCCTCCACCTCCCCGTCCCGCTCCCTCTGACCCACGATCCACCTCCCGTGATCTCCGCCACCGGCACCGGTGGCTCTGCCAAGGAGGTCCGGGTGGGCCTCCCGAGGGGGACGCAGATCAGCTCAGGTAGGGGGCGATCTTTTGTCCCTGCTGGGCGGCGTCCATCACCACCTCGCTCATGGTGGGATGGGCATGGATCACCGACCCCAGCTCGGCCATGGTGAACCCGTCGCTGATGGCCACCCCCACCTCGTGGATCAACTCGACCGCATGCGCGCCCATGATGGTGGCCCCCAGCAACCGATCGGTGCCGGCGTCGGCGACGAGCTGCACGTACCCCTCGGAGTCGCCCTCCGCCAGCGCCTTGGCCTCTCCGATGAAGCGGGCCTGGCCCAGCCGGACCTCATGGCCCTGCTCCCGTGCCAGGTCAGCGTGCAACCCCACGGTGGCGATCTCCGGGTCAGTGAAGATGCAGCTGGGCACCACGGTGCGGTCCATGGGCATGGCCTGTTGGGGCCGGAGGGCGTTCTCCACCGCCCGGGCCGCCTCGGCCGAGGCCAGGTGGGCCAGCTGCAACCCTCCAATGCAGTCCCCCGCGGCCCAGATCCGGGGACTGGCGGTGCGCAGGTACTGGTCGACCTCGACGTGCCGGCTGGCGGCCACTCGCACGCCCGCCTCCTGGAGCCCGATCCCCTCGGTCTGGGGCCGGCGGCCGACCGCCACCAGGAGGAGGTCGGCCTCCACCTCGGCACCGTCGCTGAGGTGCGCCCGGACCGAGTCGGGGAGATACTCCGCCCCATCGACCTTGGTCCCCAGATGGACCTCGACGCCCCTGCCCTCCAGCAGCCGGCGGAAGGCCTCGGCGGTGCGGCGATCCACCCCGGTCAGCAGCTGGGGGAGGAGCTCAACCACCGTGACCCTGGTCCCCAGCGGAGCGAAGAGGCTGGCGAACTCACAGCCGATCACCCCGCCGCCCACGATCAGGAGCCGCTTGGGAATCTCCGCCAGCGTCCACACCCCATCGGAGGTGATGACCCGGGGCTGATTGAGGTCAAGGTCGGGTAGACCCGAGGGCTCGGTGCCCACGCAGACCACTAGGTGGTCGAACTCCAGCCGCTGCCCTTCGGCCTCCACGGCGTCTCCGACCAGGTGGCCCTCTGCCGATACCACCTGGACCGAGTGGCGGCGGCAGGCGGACTCTATTCCCCCTCGGATGCGGCTCACGATCTCATCCTTGCGAGCCTGCATCCTGGGGAAGTCGAACTCCAGCTCCCCCACGCGCAGGCCGAACTCGTCGGCCCGGCGGATCTTGCCAGCGAGGGCGGAGATTGCCAGCAGCGCCTTGCTGGGAACGCACCCGCGGTTGGTACAGGTCCCCCCCAGCTCCCGGCGCTCGACCAGCGTGACGTCGGCCCCCATCTGAGCGGCTCTCAGGGCGGCGACCGCCCCCGCCGGCCCGCCGCCGAGCACCACCACCCGCTGCGCCATCAGGCGGAGGCTCCCGGCTCGAGAGCGGCCACGGCGTCGGCCAGCAGCCGCTCCTGCTCCTCCAGGTGGGCTTTCATCGAGCCCTCGGAGGGGGAGGCCGCCGCGGCCCGCCCGGCGTATCCCAGCTCCACACCGGCGGGCAGAAGCGGCTGCAGCCGGGGCGCTACGTAGCCGAAGGCCCCCATGTTCCGGGGCTCCTCCTGAACGAAGGTGACCGACTCCAGCTTGGGGTAGGCGGCCAGCTGAGCGGAGAGCGCCGAAGCCGGGAACGGGTACAGCACCTCCAAGCGCAGCACGGTGACGTCCTGCCTTCCCTCCTTGGTTAGCCGCGCCTCCAGCTCGTGGGCGACCTTGCCGCTGGCCACCAGCAGGCGGCGGGTCCCGGGTCCGGGGGCCACTGACGCCAGCACCGCCCGCAGCCGTCCGGCGGCCATCTCCGATGCAGGCGAGGCGTAGCTGGGGAGGCGCAGCCCACTCTTGGGGGTGAAGACCACGAGCGGGCGCCGCACCTCGGAGAGCGCCTGGAGCCGCAAGAGGTGGAAGTACTGGGCGGCGGTCGAGGGGTAGGCGACGCGGAGGTTGCCGCCGGCGGCCAGCTCCAGGAAGCGCTCGATGCGGGCGCTGGAATGCTCCGGCCCGCTGCCCTCGTATCCGTGGGGCAACAAGAGGGTCAGCCGGCACTCCTGACCCCACTTGGCCTGCCCGGCGGCCAGGAACTGGTCCACGACCACCTGGGCGTTGTTGAAGAAGTCGCCGTACTGCGCCTCCCAGATGACGAGGGCCTCGGGCTTGGTGACGGCGAAGCCGTATTCGAAGGCCATCGCCGCGTACTCGGACAGGGGGCTGTTGCGCACCTCGATGGTGGCCTGCGCCTGGTCCAGGTGCTGGATCGGGGCATACGCCTGGCCGGTGTCCGGGTCGTGGAGGACCAGATGGCGCTGGCTGAAGGTCCCGCGCTCGGTGTCCTGACCTGTGAGCCGGATGGCCACCCCCTCCGTGAGGAGCGCGGCCAAGGCCAGGGACTCGGCCTGCGCCCAGGGCACTCGGCCGCCCTCGGCCAGCGCGGCGGCCCGTTGGGAGAACGCTCGTGCCAGCTTGGGATTCATGCGGAAGCCGGGGGGTAGTTGCACCAGCTGTGCGTCCAGCTCCTGGAGCCGCTCTCCGGCCACCGCGGTGTCTACCTCGGGCAGGCCGTCGGGCTCGGCCATGCGGCCGTTGCCCGCCGCCGCCGACGCCAGCTCAGCGCTCCGCGCCACCACCCGGCGGTGAGCCTCGGCCATCTCCTGGTAGCGGAGTGCCTGCTCGGCCTCCACCTCTTCGGCGGTGAGCAGCCCCTGCCGGACCAGCTCCGCCCCGTACACCGCGACCGGAGTGGGATGGCTGCGGATGCGAGCCGCCATCTGCGGCTGGGTGTAGGCCGGCTCGTCCCCCTCGTTGTGGCCCCAGCGCCGATAGCCGATGAGGTCGATGAGCACGTCCCGCTCGAAGGTGGTCCGGAAGGCCACCGCCAGGCGAACGGCGTCCAGACACGCCTCTAGGTCGTCCCCGTTTACGTGCACGATGGGGATGTCGTAGCCCTTGGCGATGTCGCTGGCGTATCGGGTGGAGCGCCCGTCCAACGGCTCGGTGGTGAAACCGATCTGGTTGTTGGCGATGACGTGCAGGGTTCCCCCCACGCGGTAGCCTTCAAGCCCCTGCAGGTTGAGGGTCTCGGTGACCACCCCCTGGCCGGTGAAGGCCGCGTCCCCATGGATCAGGATCGGTACGGCGCGGCGGGTGTCCTGAAGTATCTCGGGAGCCCGGTCCGTGGTCTGCCGGGCCCTGGTCCGCCCCTCGACCACCGCGTCCACCACCTCCAGATGGCTGGGGTTGTGGGTGAGCACCACCGCCACCTCCCGCCCCGAGGGCAGGCGGTAGGCGCCCTCGGCGCCGTAGTGGTACTTGACGTCGCCGGTCCAGGCCCCGCCGAGATAGGCCTGGCTCTCGAACTCGGAGATGATCTCGTCCAGGGATCGACCCACGATCCGGGCGGTGACGTTGAGTCGGCCGCGGTGGGCCATTCCCAGGAGGATCTCCTCGGTGCCTGCCTCCGCAAGCAGCCTGATCGACTCCTCCAGCATCGGTACCAGTGCGTCCACACCTTCGATGGAGAAGGTGTGCTGGCCGAGGTAGGTCTTGCGCAAAAAGCGCTCGAAGGCGTCCACCTGGGCCAGGCGCTGGAAGAGGTGGAGCCGATCCTCCGCGCTGAGCTGGCGGCGGTGAGCACCGGACTCGATCTGCCGCCGGAGCCAGGCGCGCTGCTCGTGGCTGGAGATGTGCTCGATCTCGTAGGCGATGGTGCCGCAGTAGGTCCGGCGCATCTCAGGCAGGACCTCCGCCAGGTTGCGACCCGGAACCGCCACCCGAAGGACGTCAGCGGGAACTGCCTCCATAAGCTCCTGGCTCAGGCCGGCGGTGCCGGGATCCAGGGCAGGGTCACCGGGGGGATCACTTCCCAGCGGGTCAAGGTGCGCCGCCAGGTGGCCGTGGGTGCGGAATCCCTGCACCAGCGACATCCCCGACGCCACCGCCCGCAGCAGCTCCGGTCCAGCCGAGGCGGGCCGGGTGCGCACCGGCGCCACCACCGCGGGGGCCACCGTGGTCGGAAGCGGGGGCATCTCCAGCTTGAGGTCGGCGAAGACGTCCTCGTAGAAAGCGTCGTCGCCCGCCAGGAGCCCCTCGAGCCGTCGCAACAGCATCCCCGACTCCAACCCCTGGACGATGCGATGGTCATAGGTGCTGGTGACGGTCATGACCGGACGCATACCGAGAGCGGCGGCGGCCTCGTCAGCGAGACCGGAGAAGCCTGCCGGGTTGCCGATCGCCCCCAGGGCGATGATCGCCGACTGGCCGGCCATCAGCCGCGGAACCGACGCCACCGTCCCCACCCCACCGGGGTTGGTCAGGGTGAGAGTCGCCCCCTCGAGGTCCTCCACGGCCAGCCCACCCGACCGGGTTTTATCCACCAGCTCCTCGTAGCGGGCCCGGAACTGCTGGAACGGCAGCCGCTCCGCCTCCTTTATCACCGGCACCAGCAGGAAGCGGGAGCCGTCCCGGCGCTCGACGTCCACCGCCAGCCCGAGGTTGACCCCAGGCTGCTGGGCTCGGCCCGGCCGGCCCTCAAGGCTCCGGAATGAGGCGGAGAAGGCGGGCATCTCGCGGGCCGCGCGCACCAGCGCGTAGGCGATGAGGTGGGTGTAGGAGCAGCGCAGCTGGGAACGCCCGGCGGTCCGGAGGAGCTCGTTGAG
>JAKAXE010000102.1 GCA_021816695.1 bacterium
GTGGGCACCACCATCGCCCCCTGGCAGCTCTTCTTCCAGCAGTCCAACGTGATCGACAAGCGGATCACCACCCGCTGGCTCCGCTACGAGCTGGCCGACACCTCGATCGGCGCGGTGCTCACCACCGCCGGCGCCGCCTGCCTCATGGTGGCCACCGCCTTCGCCTTCTCCCACACCCATCTGGCGGGCAACTTCGGCTCCGGCCTCTCGGTGGCCAGGGGGCTGTACCACACCGCCGGGCCCGCCTCCGGGGCCATCTTCGCCGTGGTGCTGGTCAACGCCTCGGTGATCGGGGCCTCGGCGGTGACCCTGGCCACCTCGTACGCCCTGGGGGACATCTTCGGGCTGCGCCACTCCCTCCACCGCAGCGTGGGGGATGCCAGGGGCTTCTACCTCACCTTCGCCGTCCTGATCGCCCTGGCGGCGGCGGTCGTCCTCATCCCCGGCGCCCCCCTCGGGCTGATCACCACCGGGGTCCAGGTCCTGGCCGGGGTGCTGCTGCCCTCGGCGATCGTCTTCCTGCTCCTGCTCTGCAACGACGCCGAGGTGCTGGGGCCCTGGGTCAACAGCTTCCGCCAGAACGTGGTGGCCAGCATCATCGTGGGGGTCCTGGTGCTGCTATCCCTCATCCTCACGGTGACCACGGTGTTCCCCAAGGTGCCCCTCGGCCCCTTCACCCTGGTCACGGTGGTCCTGGGAGCCCTGGTCCTGGGAGCCCTGGGGGTGGACTCCCGCCGCCGGTCCAGGGGCGCCGAGCGGCAGCGGAAGGTGGAGGGCGACCGCCAGGTGTGGCGGATGCCTCCGCTCCCAACGCTCGGGCCCCCCAGATGGTCCCTGGGCCAGAAGGTGGCCATGTACGGGCTGCGCGGCTACCTGGTGCTGGCGGTCCTGGTGCTGGGGCTCAAGATCGGCCAGCTGGCCACCGGGCACTGACCGGCGGCCGTGAGCATCCGCCGCGTCCGGAAGCTGGGCAGCGGGGCGGGTTCCGGGCGGAGCGGCGGACACCCGCCGGGACACCGGCCCTGCCTGGCAGCTTCGGCCGGTTCCTAGGCCTCTGCTGAAAGGGCCACCGGGACGGCCCGGCGCCGCGAGCGAAACCTCCGGGCGCGGAAGGGCATGGGCGCGGCTCGGCCCACCACCATGGTGAGGGAGATCTCCTCGACCCTGCCCCAGCGCCCCTCCAACACCACGACATCGTCCACTCGGATGGGCTGGCTGATCGCGATCTGAACGCCGGCCCCGTGGTTGGTTGCCGTGGCCGCCCGGTCACCCCGACCAGGACCCCGAGGAGCCCTGCCGAGGCCAGGAGACCCGCCCCTGCCGCCCGAACCTCGGGGAAGGTCAGGAGAACCGCCGCTGCCGCCAGCAGCGCGATCACCAACGTCGCCACCCGGCGCAGGATCAGCACCTCGGTGTACAGTCGGCGCGCCCTCAGGTTGTCCTCGGTAGCCAGCCGCGAGCTGGGGATCATCAGGACTTCGGCCACGTGGAGCAGGCTGACCAGCAGCCGCGCCGCGGCCGCGATGAGGAGCATCCCGGGGAGATGGAGCGGCCCGGCCAGGAGGGTGGGGCCGAGGGAGATGCCCCTCACGACCCCATCGGCCCCGGCCAGCCCCTACAAGCTGAGCCGCCCGCCCCCCCTCCAGCCGTGCGGCTTCTCCCTGCTCAGTGCCCCCAAGGCAACTTCAAGCGAGGCGCGTGGAGGCCATGGGCGCCGGGCCCGGCCGGGCCTCGACCGGCGCGTAGAGGGTGGTGCGCTCCCGCGGCTGGCGGCCGGCCCGGCGGATCGCGTCCTCGATCTCGAAGGGCTCGAGATTCTGGCCGTGACTGGCTCCGCTCATGCGGGTTATCGACTCCTCCATCAGGGTCCCGCCGAAGTCGTTGGCACCCCAGGAGAGCGACTCCCTGACTCCCTCCGGGCCCAGCTTGACCCAGCTGGTCTGGATGTTGGGAATCTCCGCCCCGAAGTAGAGCCGGCAGTAGGCGGTGAAGCGCAGGGAGTCCTCCAGGGTGAGCGGCTGGCGGATCCCGAAGTACTTGCCCAGGGTGTTGTTCTCCACCTGGAAAGGAAGCAGCACGAACTCGGTGAAGCCGCCGGTTTCGCGCTGCAGGTTCCGGATCACCTCCAGGTGGCGGAGGCGATGGTCAGCGGTCTCGATATGGCCGTACATGATCGTGGCGGTGGTCGGGACCCCGAGCCCATGGGCGGCCCGCATGACTTCCACCCACTGGTCCGTGGAGAGCTTCTCCGGGCAGAGGATCGCCCTCACCTCGTCCACCAGGATCTCGGCCGCGGTCCCGGGCATGCTCCCCAGCCCGGCGTCCCTGAGCTCGGCGATCACGTCCCGGATGGAGCGCCCCGAGATCTGGGAGAGGTAGCGGATCTCCTCCGGCGAGAGGGCGTGAAGGTGGAGCTGGGGCCAGCGTCCCTTGATCTCCGCGAACAGCTCGCGGTAGAAGGCGAGGTCCAGCTCCGGGGTGAGCCCGGACTGCATGCACACCTCGGTGGCGCCCCGGGCCACCGCGTCCTCGAGCTTGGCGAAGATGGTGGCCCGGTCGTGGAAGTAGGCGTCCTTGGCCATGAGGGAGCTGCGGTGGAAGCCGCAGAACTTGCAGCTGCCCACGCACACGTTGCTGACGTTGAGGTTGCGGTTGACCACGTAGGTGACCTCGTCCCCCACCAGCTCCCGGCGCAGCTGATCGGCGGCGGCTCTCAGGTCGGCGGCGGTCTCCTGGTACACCGGCAGCCGCTCCTGGAGCCGGTAGCCCAGGCTGCGCGCCTTGGCCTGGAGGCTGATCTCCTCCGGCCAGGCCCGTCCCGGGCTCACCGAGTCACCGTTGGCCGAGATCCCGCCCAGGTCGCGGGCCCCGGCGGCCACCAGCTCTCCCCACGCGTCGAAGTTGAGGTTGGGCGGCACCTGGATGGTGATCGAGTCTGGCAGCACCTCGCGGGCCAGGGCCACCGTCCGGACCATCTCAGCCGCGCTGGGTTCCGGATGGCCGGCCATCGGGGTGCCCGGCTTGGCCACGAAGTTCTGGACGATCACCTCCTGGACGTGATGGTGGCGGCGGTGGCTGGCGGCGATCGCCTCCAGCGCGGTGCGGCGGTCGGACTCCCCCTCCCCGATCCCGACCAGGATCCCGGTGGTGAAGGCGATGCCCAGTTCCCCCGCGTCCTCCAGGTGGCGGAGCCGCTCTTGGAAGCGCTTGCCGCCTCCCATGGCATGTGCGGGGATGCGGTCGGTGGCGGACTCCAGCATCAGCCCCATGGACGCGTTGAAGGGCTTGAGGCGGACCAGACTGGCCCGCTCCAGGAGCCCCACGTTGGTGTGGGGCAGCAGGCCCAGCCGCATCGCCCGGCGGCAGACCTCGACCACCAGCTCCACGAACTCTGCTTCGCCTCCAAGGCCGAGGTCGGGCAGCCTCCAGGGCTGCTCGCCGGACATCACCAGGACCTCCCGGCAGCCTCGCCGCTGGGCTTCCTCCAGCTGGGTGTCCACCTCGTCCAGGCTGACCAGCCCCCCGCGGTCGCTGCGGTACTCGCAGTAACCACAGCGGCGCACGCAGCGGTGGGTCAGGTCCACGGTGTAGCTGCGGCTGAAGGTCAGGTATCGATCTGGGAAATCCGGTTGGTGGCGGCTGGGCCGCCCGGCGAGGAGCGCCTCGTAGGCCATCGGGGAATCATCCCAGCCCGGCCACCCCCGCTGCTACAATCGCCCTGTCTTCGGGGCAGGGTGAGAATCCCGACCGGCGGTCACAGCCCGCGAGCCCGTCAGGGCATGATCCGGAGAATTTCCGGAGCCGACAGTGAGAGCCCACGGGCTCTAGTCTGGATGGGAGAAGGCATCGCGGCGTGCCGCCCGGCCGCCACCTGTGCCCTGCCCCTGGAGCAGGGAGCAGGCATGATCGAGGCACCGGGACGGGGCGAGGCGGATCTCATGGGGCTGGCGCTGCATCTGGCCCGCCGGGGACGTCATGCCACCTCCCCCAACCCCATGGTCGGGGCGGTGGTGGTGAGCCATGGGCGGGTGGTGGGCACCGGATACCACCGCCGGGCCGGGGCGCCCCATGCCGAGGTGGTGGCGCTGGCTAGGGCGGGCGCCCAGGCCCGTGGGGCTAGCCTTTGGGTCACCCTGGAGCCCTGCAGCACTGAGGGGAGGACCGGCCCCTGCACCGATCGGATCCTGGCGGCCGGGGTAGCCGAGGTGCGGGTCGCCACCCTGGACCCCAACCCCCGCCACCACGGCCGGGGGGTCAGGGCCTTGCGGGCCCGGGGCGTGCGGGTCGCGGTCGGCGAGCACGGCTCGGAGGCGCGCGAGCTGATCGAGCATTTCGCCTGCTGGGTCACCACCGGGCGGCCCTTCGTGACGCTGAAGCTGGCCATGACCCTGGACGGCCGGGTGGCCACCAGGAGCGGCGAGGCCCGCTGGATCACCTCGCCCCAGGCCAGAGCGTGGGGCCACCGGCTGAGGGCCAGCCACGACGCCGTCCTGGTGGGCTCCGGGACCGTGCTGGCCGACGACCCGGTGCTCAGCGCCCGGGTGGGGCGGCGCCCCCGCCAACCGCTCCGGGTGGTGCTCGACCGCCGACTCCGCATGTCCCCCGGGGCCCGGCTCCTGAACCAGGGCAGCTCCGGCGTGCTGATCTTCTCCGGGCCCGGCCCCTCCGCCGCCCGGCGGCAGTCCCTGGAGGCCGCCGGGGCGGAGGTGGTCGGGCTGCCGGGGGAGGGGGACGGGCTGGGGGCGGCCCTGGACGAGCTGGGACGGCGCCAGGTCACCAGCGTCCTCATCGAGGGTGGGCCGACGGTCATGGGGTCCGCCCTGATGGAGGGGCTGGGCAACCGGCTGGTGGCCTTCGTCGCCCCTCTCCTGATCGGGGGGGAGGCGGCCCGCGGCGCGATCGGCGGAGCCGGATTCGAGCGGCTGGCCGAGGCTCGCCGGCTGCGGGGCCTCCGGGCAGAGCGCGTCGGCCCCGACCTCTGTCTTACGGGGGATCTCTGAGTGTTCACCGGGATCGTCACCGCCCGGGGCCGGGTCGTGTACCCGGCAGCCCGTGAGGGCGGCGCGCTCCGGGTGGCCAGGCCGCCCGGCTGGGGCGGGCTGGCGGTAGGCGCCAGCGTGGCGGTCAACGGGTGCTGCCTGACCGTCACCGGCCTCGGCGGCGGCCACTTCGAGGCGACCGTGATGCCGGAGACCCTGCGCCGCACCAACCTTGGCAGGCTGCTCCCGGGCGCGGCGGTCAACCTGGAGGCCCCCCTCGAGGTCGGCGGTTCTCTGGGGGGACACGTGGTCCAGGGGCACGTCGACGGCACCGCCCAGGTGCTCGGGGTGGACCCCGAGGGAGAGGCCCGGTGGCTCACCGTCCTGCTCCCCGCCCCCCTGGGGCGCTACTGCGTTCCCCAGGGCTCGATCGCGCTCGATGGCTGCTCGCTCACCGTGGCCGGGCTGGCCGGCGATGGGGCAGGAGGGGCCACGGTCCGGGTGTCGCTGGTAGCCCACACCCTGGGGCACACCATCGCCGGCGGCTACCGCCCGGGGGACGCCGTGAACGTGGAGGTCGACCTCTTGGCCAAGCTGGTGGAGCGGCTGGCCGCCCCGTACCTGGCCGGTCCCGGCACGGAGGCCCCCCGGTGACCGCCTCCGGCGACACCCAGGGGGCCCTGGACGCGTTCCGGGCGGGCGGGTTCGCCATCGTGGTGGACGACCCCGGGCGCGAGAACGAGGGCGATCTCTGC
Organism: bacterium; assembly: GCA_021816695.1. Lineage (GTDB taxonomy): Bacteria > Chloroflexota > Dormibacteria > Aeolococcales > Bog-877 > JAJYXT01. The sequence continues at coordinate 5,735 of JAKAXE010000102.1, forward strand.
GTGGCGGCCGCGGCGGTGACCGCGGAACAGATCAACTTCCTCATGCGGGAGGCCCGCGGCCTGATCTGCGTCGCCCTTCCCGGCCGGCGCCTCGACCAGCTTCGCCTGCCCCCCGTCGTGGCCCGCAACACCTCGCCGTACGCCACCGGGTTCGCGGTCTCCGTTGATGCCGCCGGGCCGCCCGTCACCACCGGGGTGAGCGCGGCCGACCGCGCCCTGACCATCCGCCGGCTGGCGGATCCCGGCTGCGGCCCGGACGACTTCGTGCGACCGGGCCACGTCTTCCCGCTGCGGGGCCGCCCGGGGGGGCTGCTGGAGCGCACCGGCCACACCGAGGCCGCCCTGGAGCTGGCGAGCCGCGCTGGACTGGCGCCAGCGGCGGTGCTCTGTGAGGTCGTGTCGGAGGACGGCTCCATGGCCCGGCGGGAGGAGTTGGAGCGCTTCGGCCGATTTCACCGGATCCCGCTGGTGACCATCGCCGAGCTGGTGGCCTGGCGCCGGCAGGCCCGGCGGCTGGTCAAGCGGGACGCGGAGACGGTCATCCCGACCGTCTCCGGCCGATGGAGAACCATCGCCTTCCGGGACCTGGCCACGGGCTCGGTGCACCTGGCCCTGGTCCTCGGCGACCCCCGGGCCGACCAGCCCGTTCTGGTCCGGGTCCACAGCGAGTGCCTCACCGGGGAGGTCTTCGGCTCACTGCGCTGCGACTGCCGCGAGCA
>JAKAXE010000103.1 GCA_021816695.1 bacterium
GATCCACCAACTCCCCCTCCCGATGGGCCAGCCGGTGAACTTGGCCATGACTGATCTCCACTCCCAGCAGATGCTTGGTGGTCCCAGCCGCTTTGGCGTACGAGCTCTCGGTGGCCAACCACAGCGCCGCCTCGGCCACCCCAAGCGTGTACCGCTCCTCGGCCTCCAGTCCCAGCTGCTCGTCCGCCGGATACCCATTGCTGCCGCAGTCAAGACACCTGACGCGGTTCCGCTGCAGCGCCACCGCTCCGAACAGCCCCACCAGGCGCAGATCCCGCCCCCGCCTCTCCCGGCGGCCTCCGCAGCTCGGGCACAGCCCCACCGGCACCCGCCCTGCCACCTCCGACACCGCCTTTGCCACCACCGGGCCCAACTGCCTCCGCAGCTGCCCCATAAGCTCCGCCTCAAACTCCGCCAGAGTCCGCCCGGTCAGCTCCGCCTCCACCTCGACTACCATGCGCATGGGGCTCCCCCTCGATGGCATTTGGTTCACTCAAACCATCGTATGGGGAGCTCCTTCTGTCTCTGGCCCTGCTCAACCGCCGAAATCCGAGATGCTTCTGCATCTACAAAAAGGGGCTCAAACCCCGCCCTCAAACACGCTCTATGAACTCAAGTCACCCGCCATTCACGTCCCACATGCCGGGATCACTGTCGAACTCGGGTCCGACATGTCGGCTTACTAGCGCTCAACTTGGTAGCGCCTGGCCCTCGGGGTCGTGGAGCGCCTACTCGAAAAGCGCCACAGCCAGCCCCTGGACGGTGGAGCCGATCACCTGACCCTCGGCCAGGAGTGGGTTGACCACGGTCCCGGCATCGTCCACGGCCACCAGGCGGTCCACCTCGACCCACCCGGTCTCCGGATCCAGCTCCACGGTGGCTACGCAGGCGGAGGAGCCGAAGGCCAGGCCGGGAAGCGTGAAGCGGCCGTCACCCCGGAGCTCGGGCAGGTCGTCCCTCGCCCCCTCCCGCGCTGCGGCGGCCAGCTCCCGCAGCCCCACTCCCTCTCCCCCAGCGGACGGCACCACCCTTCCCTCCCGCCACTCCAGCCGCTCTTCCGGGATGTCCAGGAGGTGAGCCGCCCAAATGAGGCAGCGGCTCCGGAGTTCCTCCAGCGCGAGGAGTACGGCCGAACCGCCCACCGTCACCGAGCGACTTCCGAAGGTGCCGACCCCCAGGGGAACCTCGCGGGAGTCCCCGGCCCGAACCTCGATGCGGCTGGGGTCCACACCCATGGCGTCCGCCGCGATCTGGGCGAAGGTGGTGGCATGCCCCTGACCGTGGTCACTGGAGCCGGGCAGGAGGACGATCTTCCCTGCCTCTCCGAGCACCGCCGCCGCGGTCTCCCACCCGCTGTTCCCGCTGGACTCGACGGCCACCGCCAGCCCCACTCCCCGAAGACGTCCCTCGGAGCGCTCCCGATCTCGCCGCTGGAGCTCGTCGCCCCAGGCGGAGAGCTCCAGGGCACGGTCCAGGAGGCCTCGGTAATCCCCGGAGTCGTATTCCGTGCCGAGCGCAGTGCGGTAGGGGAACTCCGAGGCCGCCAGCAGGTTGCGGCGCCGAATCTCCACCGGGTCCAGCTTGAGCCGGGCCGCGGCCAGGTCCACCAGCCGCTCGATAAAGTAGGCAGCCTCAGGGCGCCCCGCCCCCCGATACGGCCCCGTCGGAACCTTGTTGGTGGCAACCCCAACGACCGACACCTCCGCCGCAGGGATCCGGTAGGCGCCGGTGGCCAGGCTGGTGGCGGTGAGCGAGACGACGGATGTGTGCCCCAGGTGGTAGGCCCCGGCGTCGGCAAGGAGCCGCAGGCGAAGTCCCCGTATGACGCCGTCCCGGCCCAGGCAGAGCTCGGCGTCCGCGTCCATCCCCCGGCCCTGGTAGGCAGCCAGGAAGTTCTCGGAGCGGGTCTCGACCCACTTCACTGGCCGCCCGGAGCGCAGCGCCAAGAAGGCGGCCACCACATGCTCCGGCGCCAGGCCCCCCTTGCTACCGAAGGCGCCGCCAACATCCGGCACCACCACCTGGACTCGCTCCTGCTCCCACCCGAGGAGCTGGGCCAGCTGCACCCGGGGGCGGTGGGGGTCCTGCGAGGAGCACCAGACGGTGAGCTGCTGCCCATCCTGGGACACCAGCGCCAGGCAGCCGCGCGGCTCCATCGGCGCCGCTTGGAGCCGGGGGATCGAGAAGCTGGCAGAGACCACCTCGTCGGCTGCGGAGAAGGCCTCATCCACCGGCCCGCCGGAGCGCCTCCAGTGGAAGAGAACGTTGTCGGGGGCTGTGGAGTGGACCGCCGGACCTTCGGAGAGCGCGGCCCGGAGGCCCCCCACCGCCGGGAGTGGCTCCAGGTCCAGCTCCACAAGGTCGACGGCATCCTCGGCGAGGGTTCGGGATTCGGCCAGGACCGCCGCCACCGCCTCACCCTGGAAGCGCGCCTCCTCCCCGGCGAGCACGGGCATGGGAACTGGAGCCACCACGAAGTCCGGGGGCAGGGGGATCGTGCTCAGGGGCAGGTGGCGCAAAGACGGCGGTAGATCCGCGGCGGTGACCACAGCATGTACCCCGGGGACGGCCAGAGCTCGAGCCGGATCCACTGCCCGTATCCGGGCATGTGGGACAGGGGAGCGGACGAAGGCGACAAAGGCAGCCCCCGGTGCCGGGAGATCGTCCAGGTAGGCACCGTGCCCGGTGATCAGCCGCCGGTCCTCACGGCGTCGCTCCGGGCGGCCGACCCAAGTTCCCGTCAACTCAATGGCACTCCGACTTTCCCGGGGAAGCGCCGGTCGGGCCATGTTGGGGCCGACAAGAACCTACCGATGCTGGTGAGTAGGATTTTACGGCCAACCGGCCCCGCGAAGGTGGCCAAGGTGCGCCATCGGCGGGACCCGTCTCAGGGGGCCTGCTGCTGAGGACCGGCCCAGGAAGAGGGCCGCCGCCCCAGTTCCTCTCGCAGAGACCGCAGGGCGCGCCGGCCGTCGCTGCCGGGCAGTAGGAGATTGGTCATCAACTCCACCACCATCAACAGCAGCAGGTAGACCGTCTCCCCGGGAAACAGCAAGGCCGCTGCGGCCCACACGACGGACTCCGCCAGCGGCCCGATGAGCCAGACGCTCCGCAGCTGGTGCGGCGTGGCCGCCTCAACCGCAAACTTCCAGCCCAGCCCGGGGAAGTGGAAGGAGGGCCGGGGGTGCAGCCCGGCCAGGCGCAGCCGCACGTAGTGCGAACCCTCGTGGACCACCAGCGCCACCACCAGGGTGACCCAGAGGACCGTCACGGCCCGTCCCTCCCCCAAGAGATCGGGTGTCGCATCAGCTCTCCTCCACTTCCCAGGTTAGGACGAGGCGAGACGCGGCGCCGCCAAGGAATTGCTGGCTCAGCTGGGTGAGAACACCCGCGTCTCGCGTGCCCGGGGGCGTGGCTTCTCGGGGCCGGCCCCGTGAAGCCGCTCGCCTCTACTCCAGGCAGCGCATCCTTCGGCCCAGCGGCAGGGGATGCCCGTTCGCCCCGACGTTGCTCCCTACTAAGTCCACCACCCGGCCCGAGCGCGCATCCAGCGCCACGACGTAGAAAGCCATCCGACCGCTTTCCTGGAAGCACGGGCCGCCCCGGGGCCCACCCGAAACCGCCTTGAGCCCCCATGGCGGGATCGCGTCGAAGACCCAGCACTGATCGCAGGTGAGTTTGCGGGATGGGGCCGAGTACGAGAGGAGCGCGGCTCGCTCCAGGGACCAGCCCGAGCCGAGCTGGAGCACCGCCGCGGCCTGAGCGGCAGTGAAGCGGTCCAGCCGCGGGGCCGGACCAGACGGCGGACCCAGGCGAACGCCGGCCGCTGCGAACTGGTGCTGGGTCAGGCCGAGCACCGTGGTCTGTCCAGCCTGCGAGATCGTGAGGAAGAGCCCTAGCGCGGCGGCCGCGGTGAGAAGACCGGGGATCATCCTGAGAAGCGCACCCTTAAGCCAGGTGCCGCTCACGGCACCAGCTCCAAACTGCGGCGGCCGTCCCGGCTACCCACGGCCGCATGATAGATCCGCTTCAGCGCAGAAGCATGCCGCGGAGGAGACCACTGGGCGGGAGGCTGGCCAGCCCTCGGGGGTCGGGGGAGACGTCGGAGAGAAACTCACGGTCAGGAGGCCCTTGCCCGCAGCCCCAGCTGGCGGGCCAGCTCATCCAGCGCCTCCAGGTGACCGGTCACCGCTCCCAGGCCCGCCCCCATGGTGTTCACCGACACGTGGCTCGCTCCCGCGCTCTCCCAGGCGCCCACCTGATCCACCAGCCGATCCATCTCGCCGGGGCGCAAAGATGCCCTTCCCTCCATGCCCAGGCTCTCTGGCTCGCGCCCTGCGCTCGCCGCTCCGGCCGCGACCTCCGCCCTCGCCTCATCCAGGCGGGGACCGGGGGGCACCTGCGGGAACCAGCCGTCCGCCAGCCGTCCGGCCCGTCTTAAGGCGGGAACGGTTTGCGCTCCGAACCAGATGGGGATAGGCCGCTGCAGCGGCAGAGGGGCCAGCCCCGCCCCAGTGATCCGCTCGAAACGGCCGCGATGGGTCACGGTACCTCCAGCCCAGAGTTCCCTCAGCAGGGGGACCTGCTCCTCGAGCATCGCCCCTCGGGACCGGAACGGCTTGCCCAGCGCCTCGTACTCGACGGCGTTCCAGCCCAGGCCGACGCCCAGCCTGAAGTGGCCGCTACAGAGGAGGTCGACCTCCGCCGCCTGCTTGGCCACCAGGGCGGTCTGCCGCTGGGGCAGGATGATGATCCCGGTCACCAGTTCCAGGGAGCAGATCCCCGCCAGGTACCCGAACAGAACCATCGGCTCGTGAAAGGTGGTGTGGATGTCGTAAGGGCCACTCCAACCCTGGTGAACCGCGGGATCGGCCCCCAGGACGTGGTCATAGGCGAGCAGGTGCTGGTACCCCAGTCGCTCCACCCCGGTGGCGTAGGCTCGGACGTCTGCCACATCGGAGCCGATCTCGGTCTGTGGAAAGACCACGCCTATCCGCATACCGACCTGTCTACCACACTCGCCCTCCGGCCCGCCGGCGACCGGCTCGGCTAGACTCGCCGCCAGCGCCTAACCACCACCAGGAGAACTCAGTTGCGTGGTTTCAAAAACTTCCTGCTTCGGGGCAATCTGGTCGATCTCGCCATCGGCTTCGTCATCGGTGCCGCCTTCACCGCCTTGATCCAGGCTCTGGTGAAAGGGCTGATCACGCCGCTGCTTGCGGCCCTGGCCGGGCAGCCCAACTTCTCGGCGCTGTACTTCACCCTGAACCACTCGCGGTTTCTTTACGGGAGCGTGGTCAACGCCCTGCTGAGCTTCGTGCTGGTGGCGGCAGTTCTGTACTTTCTGGTGGTCGTGCCCTTCGAGTCACTGCTGGCTCGGCTGCGTCCCGCGGCCGTGGCCCCCACCACGACCTGCCCCGAATGCCTCAGCGCCATTCCCGTCGAAGCCCGGCGCTGCGCCTACTGCACGAGCCCGCAGGCGAGCCCGGGCTGACTCCGCCCCTGGCAAGGGCCGGGGTTCACTGGAGGGCTGATTCCCTCCAAGGACCAAGGCTGCCGCCGGCAGCAGGCGTTCTCTGGGAAGGCGACCAGCAACCACCACGGGCGTTCTGGCGTGGGCCTTGCCTTCACTAGAGGCGACACTGGTGAGGTGCCACCGCCTGTGGTGGTTGGCGGGCTTGCCACGGTCGCGACGCCATGAAGCTGGGAAGGCGGACGACAACTCGGCATGGCCGGGGTGGTCGACGACGACGGCAGCTGAGCCGCTTTCCGCTGTCTCCACCTGGTGCAGAGTGAGGTAGGCTCTGGCGGATGGTGTTGGGAGAAGGGCTGGCCCAGCTCGACGGCTACCCCTTCGAGGTACGTCACAGCACCGGGGCGCAGGTACGTGCGCAGGCGGCGGCCGAGGTCGCCGCCGACGCCTACGTCTACTTCCGGCAGCTGTTCGGCGGCGTTGAGCCTGACATCGCGCTCATCGTCGTCGACAAGGAGGAGTGGCAGAGCAGGCAGCCGTACGGGCTCCCATTCTTCGACGACGACAAGGATCAGATCCGTCCGGGGATACTGGTGATGCCTGCCAGGAGCGGAGACTTCTGGGCCGCCATGGCGGACGACCTACGTCAAACGTCGCGCGGTGCCTTCCGGCGACTCCTGGCCACCTACCCCGACGGCCGCGGAGGGGTGGATCTCCAGCCCTTCTTCGATCTCATCACCATCCACGAGCTCGGTCATGCCTTCGCTGCTTTTGGGGACCTCGAT
>JAKAXE010000018.1 GCA_021816695.1 bacterium
CGATCTCGCGGTGATGATCGGCCCGACCCGAGGCGGCCCGAGCTCGGGCCGCCTCGGGTCCGCTGTGCTGGGGCGGGGTGAGGGAGTGGGGATCTTTTGGCCGGGGCACGTCCTGCTGAGGCCGCCAGCGCTCTACGGGGCGGCGGGCCTGCAGCGCCACTACCCCGGCTATAGTCGAGTCCGTGGGAGCCGTGGACCTAGCCGAGGCCCTGGCGGGGCTGACGGCCGCCTGGCGGCCACGCACCCTCGCCACTGTGAACGGTCACGCCCTGCGGGTGGTGCGGGCGATGGGGGAATTCAGCTGGCACTCGCACCCCGAGGCCGATGAGCTCTTCCTGGTGCTGTCGGGGAGTCTCTCGATCTGGACTGAGGCAGGCGAGGTGCGACTGGGACGGGGCCAGCTGCACGTGGTTCCGAGGGGGGTGAGGCACAGGCCCAGCTCGGCCGAGGGTGCCGACGTCCTGCTCTTCGAGCCCGAATTCACCGTCAATACCGGGGATAGCCCCGGGCCACTCACAGCACCCCTGGGGTAAGCCCCCGCAGGGCGGGGGTCAGGCGGCGATTGGAGCGCCAGATCCAGGCGCGCGGCGTTGGCGGATCATTCGGCCCGGCGGCGCAGCCACGTCACCGCCTCGATGTGGGCCGCGAGCCCAGCCCGGCTGTTGCCCTCCGGGGTGCCCCCGTACTCGTAGAGGCGACCATCGGCGGGATGCACCGAGGCGGTCACCGTCCCCGGCAGTGTTGGGAAGTTGAAGCGGTGGCCGGCGGCGGGATAGGCAATGTGCCGCACTCGGTGGCCCTCCCCGTGGGCCTGGAGCCGGCCCAGCACCAGCTCCGAGAAGAGGCTCGACGGCCACATGGCGTCGTCAACCCCGGAGATCAGCAGCAGCCGAGCCGATGACTTCTCCACCGGAATGGCCGCCGCCTGGACCTCCGCCCACTTGCTGAGGTCGGCACAGTAGAGGGGGGTTAGCCGGGCAGGACTCGGCAGCGACGCCGCACTGGCATCGGCGGCCACGTGGGCGAGGTACGGAACCGGCTCACCCTGCCAGGTCCAGGAGGGGACGTCTGATTGCCAGGACTCGTCCGAGGCAGGAATACCCGAGTGAACAATCCCGCTCGGCACATAGGCCACGGCGGCGTCCACCTCGCGGAAGGTGGCGGCGAGCAGGAGCGAGAGCTCCCCCCCACGCGACCGTCCCACCACCGCGATCCCCCCACCGTCGGCGCGCGGATCGTGCGCGAGGAGCTGGATGGCGCGGCCGAAGTACTCCAGAGGGATCCTGACCAGGTCCGGCGGCAGGCCGGGAAACCGGAAGTAGGGCAACGCCAGGGTGAGGAACCCCCGCGAGGCCAGAAGAGCGGCGGACTCTTCGTGCACCCCCCCGTCCGACCCGCCGAAGGAAAGCACAGGGCGGAACGGGGGCGGTCCGGCGGGGACCCAGAGGAACCCCTTCAGGTCATCCCGCTCCAAGGGCTCGCGTGAGACCCCGGGTCCGATCCAACCGCGCTCCACTTCTACGGCAGCTGCCGTCTCCTTGCCTCCCTCTACTCTGAAGCGGAGGGTTATGGGCCGGGTCCCGGAGGTGGGGGAGTGGTCGCGGGCGGCGGCCGAGTCGAGTGGACGCATCGACCAGCAAAGGCCCGCGGCGTCCACGCCGGCGTACGTCCCGCTGATTGGTTCCGCCTCGGCCAGATCGAGGGCTCCGTTCTGGTCCAGGAGAAATTCCGCCCAGCTCTCCCAGGTCTGTCCGCCGTGATCGACGAGCCGGCCGCGCAGCAACACCTTCTCCCCGGGGCGACCTTCGGACACCTGGATCCGAATCGGGTCGTCCACCAGTCCGGTAGCGGGCCCGGCGGTTATCCTCATCCCTCTCCCTCGCCCACTGCTTCCAACCGCGGCCCCCGCCGGAATGTTCCGACACCCACCACCGCGAACTCGCCCTGCGCCTCCCTGAGGCGGCACTGGACGCGCGCGAGCGCTCCGCCGATGTGCCAGAGCTCCGAGTCTGCCACCAACTGCTGGCCGGTGACAGGCGCCAGATAGTCGAGCCTCAGGTCCACGGTCGACCAGTCATGGCCGGTCGCCCCGATCAGGGCGAAGACCGCCGCCGTGTCGACGATGGTGGCGAGCACTCCTCCATGCACCGGCTCCCCCGGGACCAGCCAGCTTGCCGGCACCTCTGCCGCCATCCGGGTCCCCTTGAGCTCCGGGTCCAAGCGGAGCTGCAGCTGTCGGTGCAGGGGATGGGAGGCACAGATGGCCTGCAGGTCGAGCCCCCCCGCCACCCTAGATCTCCACCACAACCTTGCCGAAGCAACGACGGTCCTCGACCAGCTCGACCGCCTCGCGGACCCGATCCAGCGGCAGCACCGTGTCGACGGCCGGCACCAGCTCGCCGGCAGCAACCATCGCCACCAGTTGGTCGAGATCGGAGCGGCGCCACCCGTCCGAGCCCAGCATGGTGATCTCCCGGACCCAGACGTAGCGCAGGTCGATGGTGGCATCGGTGCCGCTGCTGGCGCCACAGATCGCCACCCGACCGCCCAGCCGGGTCGCCCGGATCGACTTACTGAGGGTGTCGCGACCGATGTAGTCGACGGCCACGTCGACCCCCACCCGGCCCGTCAGACGCCAGGTCTGGGCGCTGAAGTCGGTGGTTGAGGTGTCGATCACCTGTGCCGCCCCCACGGCGCGGAGCCGTTCGAGCTTGGAGGTGGAGCTGGAGCAGGCGATGACCCTGCAGCCGATCCTGGCCGCAAGCTGGACGCAGGCCACCCCCACCCCGCCCGCCGCCCCGAGGACCAGCACGGTCTCGCCCGGCTGGAGCTGGGCGCGGGTGAACAGCATCCGGTGGGCGGTTCCATAAGCAATGGGCAGAGACGCGAAGTACTCCGGATGGGTGGTGTCCTCCGGGAGGCCGATTAGGTTCTCGGCCGGGACCACTACGTACTCCGCCAGCCCTCCGCGGCGGTCCTCCCCGAGGGCAGCGTGGCCGATGAGGGGATCGATCAAGAAGAGCCGGCCATGGAGGTCCGCGTCGACCCCAGGGCCTACCGCGTCCAGTTCCCCCACCACGTCTCCGCCGGAGATGTGAGGTAGCTCGACCTTGATGCCGGGGACCCCTCGGCGGACGAAGTAGTCGAGGGCATTGAGTCCGCAGTACCGGACACGGATGCGGACCTCGCCGGGACCCGGATCCGGCCGCTCGATGGTGCGGTAGACCAGTCGCTCTGGGCCGCCGTGCTCCTCGATCACCGCGGCCCGCATGGTCGCGGCCATCAGACCCGACCCTCGGCCGGTCCGACGGTCTCGATCACCACCTCCCGAGAGCCGGACCGAATCACCGCCCTCAGGGACGGTTCCGGGCCGGGCTGGACGGTGACCTCAACTCCCATCATGTGCAGGGTCCCTTGCACCGAGCCGGGGTCAGGCGCCACCACCGTGAGTCCTTCCAGCTCCGCCCCCCGAGGAAGGCTCTGGGAGGGATGAGGAGACCCTCCCCAGTCGATCAGGAAAGGCAGCGCCGCGACCCCCGCCTCGAGGTGGGACGGGGTAAGCCGCCAGCTCAGGGCCCCCCCTGAGTGTTCCCGGGACATAGCCTCGACCGGTCCGGGGTCCCAGCCCAGGTCACGCAGCCGCTCAACCTCCGCGTCGATCCCCTGCGTCCGGACGGCCCAGCCGACGAGCCTTCCGTGTCCGATCAGGCCGGAGCTGAGCCAGCCCGGGGTCAGCTCCGGGGCGTCGGGGTCTGGGCCGAGGACCTCAAGGTAGCAGGTGTCGCCCAGGCGGATGAGCGCGTTGGCCGTCCCCCGGCCGGGGTGATGTCCGCCGGGGACTGCGGCGGTGCCTAGCGCCGCCTCGACCGCGGAGGTCCCGCTCCTCAACTCGGGTACTCCCACGATCAGGTGATCGATCACCACTGGGGCCGCCCTCCCATGCGTGGGAGGGCAGCCCGCGGCGCCTTCTGGAGCGGCCCCATTACTGTCCGCTCACCGTCCAGTTCTGGGGGTAGATGTTGCCGACCGGGTCCTGCGGCTGCCACCCGTGGAGGCTGTTCTTCACCACCGAGATCTGCAGGGAGAACTGGGGGAGGTAGAGCACCGGCAGGTCCTTGGTCAGGAAGTTTTCCGCGGCCTCGATCGCCTGGTCGCCCGTCTGGGTGTGCTCGGCGGTGATCAGCTGGTCAGCCTCGCTGTTGCTGTACGAGCCAGCGTTGCCTCCGGCCCCCGTGTGGAAGATCTCTCCCGCGGTCGGGAGGTAGTCGGGATCCCAGGTCCATCCTGCCCACCAGGCCATGTCCCAGGTGCAGGGGGAGCCGCTGGAGCAGCCGAAGGCGGCCGCCTCGACGTCCCCGAAGGGGGCCTGCTTCAGGGTCAGCTGGATGCCAGCCTGGGCCAGGGTCGACTCGAACGCGGCCATCTGGTTGTTGTAGGCCTCATTGCCCGAGGTGTATAGGATCGAGAAGCTCGCGACCTGCCCCTGCGCGATGCCGGCCCCGCACTCTCCGCTTCCGGTCCCCGAGTGCTCACAGGCAAGCACCCCCTGGCTGTTCTTGCCCCAACCATGAGAGCTGAGGATCTTCTGGGCCGCAGCCGGATCGTAGGGGTACGGGTTGCTGCGCTCGTACTGGGTCAGATAGGAGGTGGCGGGAGCGAGCGGCACGGGACCGTAGGTCGGCACCGCGTACCCGCCCCAGAACTCCTTGATGTACTGGGACTGGTCCACCATCTTCTGCAGCGCCTGGCGGAAGTACAGCTGCTTGAAGACCGGGCCTAGCGTGGGATTGGTGAAGTTGTAGACCGCGTAGGCGATGCCCCAGGTTGGCCAGGAGGCCACGGTGTAGCCGTGCGACTTGAAATAGGACCCGGCGCTGACCTCAGTGGGCGGCAGATAGCCGTAGTCGATGGTCCCGCTGCGCAGGCCGTTCAACTCGGCGGGGTAGCTAGTGAAGGGTTGCTCGACCAGCTTGCCGATGGTCGCCTTGGGCGTCCCTGAGTAATTGGAGTTGGGAACCAGCACGGTGTAGGCGTTGGCAGCGTTGTAGGTCTGGAGCCGGAATGGCCCGTCCACCACCTTCCACAGGGGGTTGGTGTCATAGGTTGTGAGGACCTTCGCCTGCCCGTTGAGGTAGTTGTAGACGGCTGCCGCCCCCGCGGGGGTCTGGTCGTAGTTGCCCACGGCCGAAGTGGCCGAGGTCTTGTCCCAAGAGGCCTGGGGGAGGGGGGTGATCTGGCTCAGCTCGTTGTAGAGCAACCACTGCTGGCTGTACGCCTGGTCGAAGGTGAGGACCACCTGCTGGGCGGTGGGATAGGACTCCGAGACCAGGTTGTCTGGGAAGGCCCCCGGGACGTAGCCGTACCAGTTAGCCTTCTCCGCCTTGAGTTCGTTGATCCAGAACTCCACGTCCCGACTGGTGATCGGCTTGCCGTCGGACCACTGCCAGGACTTGAGGTTGATGGTCACCGTGCGGCCGCCGTTGGAGTACACCGGCGCTGCCGCCAAGCTCAAAGCCTCGTTGAAGTCAGGCCTCCCATTGAGACCAAACCAGTAGAGGGGACGGTAGAGGAGCATCTGGAACTGGTTGTCGTCCACGGGACCGGCATCCGCCAACCCTTGGAGGGGGAAGATGTAGGTCGAAGTCGAGTCCGGGGGCAGGGCGAAGGTGACCGTGGCCCCCTTGGTCGTCGAGGAATTGCTGGCGCCACAACCGGCCAGCGGGGCCGCCAATAGCGTCACCGCGCCCGCCACCATCAGGAGCCGCCTTCCGGGGCGGTGCGGGCGCCAACTTCCGAAACCGATCACTTCCTACCTCCTCCTCTGGATGCCCCGAAGGTCACGCGGTGGCCTCCGGACTGGTCGTTAACAACTCGAGCACCGAACGGCGATCCACCTTTCCGGTGGTCCCCAAGGGAAGCGTGTCCAAGATGAGAACCCGCCGCGGATGGGCGTATGCCGCGGCGCGATCCAGGCACCACTCCTGGAGGTCCTCGGGGGTGGTCCGGGCGCCAGCCCGCAATACCACGGCGGCTGCCGGGGCCTCGCCCTTGGTGGGATGCGGAACGGCGACGACCGCGCAGTCCAGCACCTCCGGGTGGTCCAGGAGGGTCGCCTCCACCTCCCGGGGGTAGACGTTCTCCCCACCAACGTTGATCATGTCGTCGCGGCGGCTCACGTACGAGTAGTAGTTGTCTCCGTCCCGCGTCATGAGGTCGCCGGTCACCAGCCAGCCGTCGCGCAGCCGCTCCCGCGAGAGCTCGGGCAGGTTGTTGTACCCGACCGCGACCCCCGGATTGCGGACCCAGAGCTCGCCCACGGTGCCAGGCGGGGCATCGCGGGTGGGATCGGCGAGGTCGGCAAGCCTCACCTCACAGCCCGGTAGCGCTGGGCCGAGGCTCCCGGGCCGGCGGATGCCGTGACGGGGCTCGATGAACACATCCGGGCCGCCCTCGGTGAGGCCGTAGCCATTCAAAAGGGGGACGTTGAACCGGGCTTCAAACGCCGAGATCAGCTCCTCCGGGACGTCGGCCGAGCCCACCGTCGCGAAGCGCAGCGAGCTCAGGTTGAGTCCGGGGTAGGAGCGGGCGTGTTCCAGGATCGACCGCAGCATGACCGGCACTCCCCCGAAGAAGGTGCAGCGATGCCGGGCAACCATCTGTAGGGTCACGGCGGGGTCGAACTGCCGGAGAATGACCAGACTAGCCCCGGCGATGAGGCAGACCTTCATGGTCACCCCGGCGTTCTTGTGGTACAGCGGGGCCGACACCACCGCCCGGTCGGTTTCGTCGAGGTACTTCCATTTGCGCACCGTGTCGGCACACCAGATCTGCCCGCGGTGGGTCAGAAGCACCCCTTTGGGCTTGCCGGTGGATCCGGACGTGTAGGGCTGGAAGCAGATGTCGTCAGGAGACGAGGGCACCTCTCGGTACCGTGCGGGCGCCCCCTCCCACTCGTCACTGAGCAGCACCCGGAGCGGATGCCCCGCCCCCTGAGCCAGCTGCTCGGCACGCTCCCGCATCGGCGGCTCAGCGGCGATCAGGACCATCCCCGAATCCTGGATGACATGGAGCAGGCTCTGGTCACCGAGCTTGGAATTCATCGGTACCACCACGGCGCCGGTGCGCAGCGCGCCCAGCAGGGCCTCCACGTAGTGGAACTCGTTGGACCAGAGAAGACCCACGCGATCACCCGGGCTCACCCCGGCGGCCTGGAGCACCCCCGCGACCCGGCACGCCCGAGCCTCCAGCTCCGCGTACGTGATCTGAACGTCATCCTGGATCAGCGCGACCCGATCTGGGTTCAGCGCCAAAGCGTCCGCGATGATGTGCCCGAGGTGGGAGATCTGGGTCACGTCCGCTCCCCGGGGAGGGCCGCCTGGAGACGTCGGCTGCCCGCCCCCGCCCGGAGCGCCGCGACGATCTCCTCGGCGGCAGCGATGCTGGCATATCCCCGGCGCAGGGTACGGAGCTCGGCCTCATGGAGCAGGGGGTCGTCGGTGGAGTTCAGGTCGGAGGCAAAGGTCACTCGAAAGCCGTGCCAGAAGGCCTCCCTCGCGGTGGCGCCACAGCAGTAGTTGGTCATTGTTCCCGACACCACCACGTCGGTGATATCGCGATTGCGCAGGACCGGGAGCAGCGGCGTCCCCTGGAAGCCGGAGTAGGTGTGCTTCAGCACCAGCAGATCCGCCGAGGTGGGGATGAGCGGCTCGGAGAAGGCCACCCTCTGGAACAGATCATCCTCGAACTCCTCCACTCCCTGACCGATCGGGACTCCCTGCAGGGTGCGGGGAAAGTTCGCCCCACCGAGGGAGGTCTCGTAGGCGAGGAAGACCACCAGGGCCCCCTGCTGGCGGAACGTGTCCACCGTGCTCCTGATCAGCGGCGCCTGCCGCGTGGCGTCGGGGATCCAATAGGGCGACCAGTTGGGTTTGACGAACTCGTCGATCATGTCGACGACCAAGATCGCGGTGTGGTCTGGATCCAGTGGGCGTGCTGGACTGGGGCTGTCGTACTGGGACCTGGCCAGTCGGCGGATCTCAGCCTCGGTGAAAGAACCCAGCTTGGACACCTAGGAATCCTCCCTCGACTTCACGGAGAGCGTGGTCGCCCCAGGTCCTAACACGAGGGTGCAGGCCGGGACGGGCGGGGCTGAGGCAGCGGCGCGGGGGCCGCGTCCGCGCGGGCCCAAGCCGAGACCGGTTGGCATGTCGGCCTGCCTACCCATCCGCAGCAGCCTTCAGTGGCGGCAGGTTGATGGGGAGGCGGGTCACGTCGTCGCTCGAAACCAGGGCATCGACCACCATGCGTTGTGACGCCCGCACCTGGTCGACCGCCACCCGCCGAGCCCGCTCTGAGTCCCCGGCCAGGATTGCCTGCAACAGATCCTGGTGCTCGTGGACGATCTCGTCCGCACGGGAGCTCAGGAGCAGCCCGATGCGGAACAGCCGCTCCATCTGGACCAGGATGATCTCGAGCGTCTGGGTCAGCCGACGGCTGGCCGAGGCGCTGGCCACCATCAGGTGAAACACCGTGTTGGCTTCGAGGAACCGGTCGACGCTGGTGGCGTCGGCCGGAGTGTAGGTGCTCGAGCAGAGTTCCTCCAACGTGCGCAGGTCCTCAAGACCAACTGAGCGGGCTGCCGCCTGACTCGCTGCCTCACCCTCCAAGAGCACTCGCAGGGCGAACAGTTCCCGCGTGTCCTTGATCGTGACGTCTGCGGCCCGGTAACCCGACCCCGCATCCACCGTCACGAACCCCTCGTGGCGCAACCGGGTGAGCGCGTCCCGCACCGGTGTCTTGCTCAGGCCGAGGTCGGCGGCAATCCGCGCCTCGGTGAAACTGCTACCCGGAGGAATCTCAAGCCGCGTGATCTGAGACCGCAGATGTGTATACACAGTGTCCGAAAGTGATTCAGGTGGCATATCGAAAAGTAGTGCGGAGTGTACCAGGCTACCTGCTGGATCGTGCAAGCGGGGTGGGGAGCGTCCCAGGAGTCATCTTCGGAAGGGGCTGTCCGTACCAGGCCACCAGCCCGGCAGTCTTGGGGTTGAGGAGAAGGCCCGGCCATCGGCTGCGAGCTGCGCCCGGCTATCCCGGGAGAAGTAGTACCTGCCGGGTTGCCGCTCATCGTGCTGCCCCGGGAGAACGGCCATGGACACTAGCAGCGGCAAGGGGGTGTTGGGGCTGATCCCATCACCTCGGCCTGGAGAACCCCCTCCGCGTTCACCAGCTCGATGGAGTTCGTGGCTCTGACCTGAAGGAGTAGAAAAGGAGAGGGAGGAGGATTCGAGGCAGGTAGCAGAAGTGCCCCGCTGACTTGGTAGACGGGGGTTATGAACGACCCATCCCCCCCCGGCAGGAGGCGCTCGGCGAGTCAGGCGTACCGCAACCGTCCCCACCGTTCACCGCGGTCCCGCCGACCCCGCCGTCACCTCTCCCGCCGGGCTACCGCTAGTCCGGGACCTGTACCCCAAGCTGCATCTGGTGGAGCGGCTAGACGCCCCGGTGGAGATGG
The DNA here is from genome assembly GCA_021816695.1 of bacterium. GTDB lineage: Bacteria > Chloroflexota > Dormibacteria > Aeolococcales > Bog-877 > JAJYXT01. The sequence continues at coordinate 9,515 of JAKAXE010000018.1, forward strand.
TCCGGCAGTTCAAGCAGCGGCGCCGGGCCGCGCGCGGTGGGCAAGTTGCCCGCTCTGGCGATGCCCATCTCTGCCGCGGTTCACCCAGCGGCAGGGTCAGACGGTGGCGGCCGAACTGGACCAGGCGGACGGGGAGCTGTACCAGGTGCCGGGGCTGGCGGAGACGGACCCGGTGAGCCTGGACCTCGACTCCACCACCACCCGAGCCCACAGCGAGCTGAAGGAGGAAGCTGCGTGCAACGAGGAAGGGAGGCTGAGCTTAAGCTCTGTGCTCTGCTCCTTGGCAGAGCGGCGCCGGGGGCTGCGAGCGGGGCTCAGCCGGTCGGGTGGGGCTCCTGGAGCAGATGGGAGATGCTGGGGCCCCGCTCCACCGTCAACTGCACCGTGCAGTACCGCTCGGCCGCCAGCCGGATCGCCCGCTGCACTGCCTCCGTCCCCCCGGTGGTGGCCCACTCGTGGGTCAGCTCGAAGCCCTGAGCGGGGCGGCCGGGTACGTCGTCCGAGCGCTCCGTGGCCCGCACCGAGATCCGCCCTGCCGTCGGCTCAGCCCGTGATCGCTCGAGGATTGTCTGCACGTCCATGGCCATGCAGCCCGCCAGGGCAGCCATCAGCAGCTCCAACGGCTGCCATCCGGATGCCCCATCCTCGCCCGCCGCAGCTCCCAGGGAGAGGGTGGCCCCGCGCGGCGACACCGCCCGGAAGCCCCCTCCGGGTACGGACTCGACCGTTACCTCGGCCTCGCCCACGCCTAACCCTTGCCCAGGGAGTACTGCTGCGGGTAGAGCTCGTTGAAGATCCCCTGGGGGACCAGGCCGGCGAGGTTGCTCTTGTACATGGTGAGCTGGGTCGGTCCCTCTGGCATCCACACCACAGGCAGCTGGCGGGTGATGTAGTCCTCGTACTGGTAGAGGGCGGCGATCTCCGCCGAGTAGGTGGGGGCGGTGTGGGTGGCCAGGATGTTGGCGTCGGTGGTGGGGTCCGAGTAGTCCCCGGCGTTGCTGCCGGCGCCGGTCTGGAAGAGGTTCCCCCCGGTGGGCAGGTAGTCCAGGAGGTAGGTCCACCCCGGTCCGCCCCAGTCGGCCAGCTCCCAGTTGCTGCAGGGGGTAGACGGAGAGCACCCGTTGAAGACGGTGGCCGTGATCTGGGTGGACGAGGATTCCGAGAGGTTGAGCTGAATGCCGGCCGCGCTCTTGGCCGTCGACTGCAAGGTCTCCATCTCGTTGGTGAGGACCGTTGAGCCGCTGGCGTACAGCAGAGAGAGGCTGGCCCCCTGGCCCGCCGCGACGCCGCTGCCGCAATCTCCCGCAGAGGTGCCAGGGTGGGCGCAGACGCTCACCCCCCCGGGGTGCACGGTCCAGCCGTTTTCCCGAAGTAGGGCAACCGCCTTGGACGGGTCGAAGGGGTACACCTCACCCTTGGCCTCCAGCGGGCTGACGTACGGGTTGTGGGCGGGGAAGGTGGGGACCGGTCCCACCGTCGGGGTCCCGATCCCCGCCATGAAGTCGTGGATGTACTGGGGCTGGTTGACCAGCGACTGGAAGGCCTGCCGGAAGTAGAGCTTCTGCAGCAGCGGTCCCACCGTCGGGCTGGTGAAGTTGTAGGCGAAGTAGTTGAAGCCGAAGGCGTACCAGGGGTCGTAGCGGTAGCCGCGCTGGGCCACGAGGAAGGACTTCTGCCCCAGATCCTGGACCGGGAGGTAGCCCACGGTAACCGCCCCTGAGCGCAGGGCGTTGAACTCCGCCGTGTCCGAGGAGAAGGGCAGCTCCTCGAAGGCCGAGATCTGGGGCTTGGGCGACCCTGAGTAGGCCGGGTTGGGCACCATCTTGACGAAGCCCGCGGTGGTGAACTGGGCCAGCTTGAAGGGCCCGTCCACCACCTTCCACAGGGGGTTGGTGTCGTAGGTGCCGAGCGACTGCGACTGCAGGTTGAGGAACTGGGCCACCCCCAGAGCTCCGGACGTCGCCGTCCCGGGGTCGGCGGGCACGTACTGCAGAGGGCTGGTGCCCGGGATCGACACCCGGGACTCAGCGCTGGCGTCGTAGTTGCCCACCGGCCCGGCGCTGGACAGCTTGTCCCAGGCCGCCTGGGGGATGGGGGAGATCTGGCTCAGCTCGTTGTAGCCGAACCAGGTCGGGTTGTAGGAGTGGTTGAGGTGGAAGACCACGGTGTAGGTGCCGGTCTGCTGGTAGCTGACCACGTTCTCCGGGAACCCTCCTGGGACGGCGCCTCCCCAGCCGGGGCCGGGGGAGTTGCTGCTCCCGATGGTGGGTGCCTTGGGATCGGTGGCGGCGCTGAGGAGGTTCATCCAGAAGATCACGTCCCGGGCGGTGATGGGGTGACCGTCGGACCACTGCCAGTGCTTCAGGGTGACCGTCACCGTGGTGTTGCCATCGGAGAACACCGGGGGAAGTGCCGAGCTCAGGGAGCGGTTGAGGACGGGCTGCCCGTTCACCCCGAACACGTAGAGCGGCGGGAAGAGGATCTCGGAGAGGTCGGGGATGTTGGCGTAGCTGAAGAAGGCGCCGCTGGCCATGGGCATGATGTAGTTGGGTGGGGAGCTGGGGGCCTCGGCGAAGGTGACGACCCCCTTGCTCGCCGAGGGATGAGCCGAGCCGCCGCTGCAGGCGGCGAGCAGCATGCCCCCCAGCACGATGGCCGTCAGCGTCCGCGCCGGCGTGACCCAGGACCTCAACCTCATCTCGACCTCCCTGATTCCTTCATCCACCGTGATCGCCGGGCACGCGGGCAGGGCACTGCGCCCCCTTCAGTCCGCCGCCGAATCAGCCCGCTGTCTCCCCCGCCGAGACCAACTCCCGGGCGCGCTCCAGGGCCCAGGTCGGCTGCAGCGTCGGCACAAAGTCTCCCGTCCGGGGATCCACCTCGTAGTCTAGCCGGGGGCCGCGCGCCGCCAGTTCCGCCACCGCGGAGAGGAAGTACTCCACCTCCGGGCGCGTCGTCCCCAGGCCCAGGCTGGCGCGAACCGCTCCCGGAACCGCCGAATGGTCGCCCTGAGCCAGTCGTGTCCGGATCTCCTCCGCGCCCTGCTCGGGCACCGACAGGAGGTGGAGCATCAAGGGATGGGCGCAGAAGCAGCCGTGGCGCACCCCGATGCCGTACTCGGCGCTCAGCGCCGCGGCCACCAGGCTGTGCTCCTGACCCTCGAGGTTGAAGGAGACCACCCCGGTGCGCTCCTTGGCCCCGGGCCAGATCGCATAGACCCGCACCCCCGGGATGGCTTGGAGCCCGGAGCGGACCTCGGCACCGAGCGCAGACTCCTCGGCCCACACGCGGTCCATCCCGTACCGGTCCAGCTCGGCGGCAGCCACCGCCATGGCGACCGCCCCGAGGACGTTGGGGGAGCCGGCCTCCTGGCGTGCCGGCAGCTCGGACCACTGCACGGAGTCACGGGTGACGAAGTCCACCGCGCCCCCGCCCCGCAAGTACGGCTCGCGCCGGGCCAGCCAGTCCGGGCGACCGATCAGGATCCCGGCACCGTAGGGGGCGTACATCTTGTGCCCGGACGCCGCCAGGTAGTCGGCGTCGAGGCGGGCGAGGTTGATGGGCAGGTGGGGTGCGATCTGCGCCGCGTCCACCAGCACCCGGACCCCGAAGCGGTGGGCGACATCCACGAGTTCGTGGAGGGGCCAGAGCTCCCCGGTGACGTTGGAGGCCCCGGTCACCGCGACGAGGTCAACCGGCTGCCCCCTCTCGAGCTCCGCGGAGAGCGCGGAGATGGCCGCCTCGGGGCTCTCCGGGATGGGGAGGCAGACCGCTCGCAGTCCCTCGCGGCGCCAGGGCAGGAGGTCGGCGTGGTGCTCCGAGCAGAAGGTCAGAACGGAGCTCCCCGGCGGCAGCGCCGAGGCCAGGAGGTTCATCGAGTCGGTGGTGTTCCGGGTGAAGACGGCCACGTCCCCCTCCCGAGCTCCGAAGAAGCTGAGAAGGCGCTTGCGGGCCGCTTCGTAGGCCGCGGTGGAGACCTGGGACTTGAAGCCGGCCCCCCGGTGGACGCTGCTGTAGTAGGGCAGCATTCGCTCCACGGCGCTGGCCACCCGGCAGAGAGCCGGAGTGCTGGCGGCATAGTCCAGGTTCACGTAGGGGCGCTCCCCGCCGGTCAGGAGCGGTGCGGAAACCCCGGCGCCGCACAGCCCTGGCCTTGCCGGAACCGATCCACCCTCACACAAGGCCGGACATCTCCCCCAGGGGCAACGCGATCGGCCGGGTGGTGACGTCGTCGCTGGACACCAGGGCGTCGATCACCATCCGCTGGGAGGCCCTCACCTGGGCCACGGCCACCCGGCGGGCCTCCTCGGCGTCCCCGGCGAGGATCGCCTGGAGCAGGTCGCGATGCTCGTGCACGATCTCGTCGGCTCTGGAACTGAGGAGGAGCCCGATCCGGAACAGCCGCTCCATCTGCACCAGCATCACCTCCAGGATGGTGGTTAAGCGGAGGTTCCCCGACGCCCTTCCCACCATCAGGTGGAACTGCGTGTTGGCCTCCAGGAAGCGGTCCACGCTCCCGGTGTCCTCGGGTGAGTAGGTGCTGGTGCAGAGTTCCTCCAGCGCCCGCAGGTCGGAGAGGCCCACCGCCTGGGCCGCGGCCAGGGCCGCCGCCTCCCCCTCCAGCAGGACCCGGAGGGCGAAGAGCTCGCGGGTGTCCTTTATGGTGACATCCGAAGCGCGGTATCCCGCCCCCGGCGCGAGGTGGACGAACCCCTCCTGGCGCAGCCGGGCCAGCGCCTCGCGCACCGGCGTCTTGCTGAGCCCCAGCTGCAGGGCGAGCTGGGCCTCGGTGAAGCTGCTCCCGGGGGCGATCTCCAACCTCGTGATCCGCGAACGGATCTCCGCGTATACGGTATCTGCTAATGACTCATTTGGCATATCGATCTCGCGCCTGCAGTGTATCGCCTGGCGGGCATCGGGTGGGCGTCACCGTTGCGGGGGACGCCCGCCCGGGGGCCCCTGCGGGACGGCGGGTCGCCTCCCCTCAGGGAACGTCTGGGTAGAGCACGAAGAGCCCGCACACCCGGCCCTCGGGGTCGAACGCCACCCGGCCCTTCATGGGGCCGCGCTCGAAGGCCAGCGGGACGTCCACCACCTGGTGGGTGCCCCGCAGCTCCACTCTGGGCTTGCCCATGGTGAGCAGCCGGCCGGACAGCTCCTCAACCTTGCCCCAGGCCGAGGCCAGCCCCGGGGCGTCCAGCCGCTCCTTCATGGGCTGGTCGAAGCGCCCGACCAGCTGCTGCCCCTCCCCTGACGACCAGAGCCGCAGCACCTCCAGGCCGTCGGCCGCCCGGCCGGCCACCTCCTGCTCCTCCATGGCAGTCTCCCTGCGGAACCGCTTCTGGGCCCCCTGTCTCGTGATCCGCAGCACCTGGCCGATCTCCGACCAGGTGTGCCGGTCAGCCCGGGCCGCGGCGACCAGGCCACGGGTCGCGTCGGCGGCGAGTCCTTCCAGGCTCAGGGCGGCGGTGAGCGCCCCCAGCGACGAGCCCCCAGGACCCTGGCGCAGGGCCCGAGCCACCACCGCGGCGTTCTCCTCCAGCATCCCCGCCAGCACCTCGGGGTCGATCGGCCTCTGCTCCACCAGCCGATCCTAACCCGCACAGCCGGGTTGTCAACCATTGGTTGACAAAGTCCGGTGCCGGGTGTATGGTCGGCCCATGACCGAATATGAGATCGAGGGCGACACTCTCAAGCTGACGGTGGAGGGCATGGACAAGGTGTGGTCGCTGCGCAGCCACCTCTCGATCCCCCTCAGCGACATCACCGACGCGAGGGCCGACCCGGAACGGGGCGCAGGGGCGCTCACCGGAGTCAAGGTGGCAGGCGCGCGGATCCCGGGAGTGCTCCAGGCGGGGACATTCGTGGACAGCGAGGGGATGGTGTTCTGGGATGTGCACCGCCCCGGGCACGCCATCGTCATCTCCCTGGAGCACGAGCACTACAAGCAGCTGATCATCGACGTGGCCGACCCCGCCACCGCGGCCCAGGAGATCTCGGAGGCCGCCCGCAGAGCCCGAGGCTGAGCCCCGGCCGGCGGTATCCTGGAGCCAGGGCCAGTTCATAGGGGGAACGCGATGCTGGAAGGCTTCACCTGGTTCAAGCAGTCGGCGTACCGCTGGCAGGGTGACGGGCTCACGGTCTACATCGACCCGTGGGAGGTGACGACCACGGACGTGGCCGACCTGATCGTCATCACCCACGCCCACTTCGACCACTTCTCGCCCCCGGACATCGAGAAGGTGAGCGGGCCGCGGACGGTGGTGGTGGCCCCCCATGACATCGCCAAGGAGCTGTCCGGCAACGTCACCGCCGTGGCCCCGGGGGAGGTCCTGGAGGCCGCCGGGGTCCATCTGGAGACCGTCCCCGCCTACAACGTGGTGGAGGAGCGGCTGGAGGCCCACCCCAAGGCCAACGGCTGGGTGGGGTATCTCCTCACCCTGGGCGGGCACACCTACTACCACGCCGGGGACACCGACCGGCTGCCGGAGCTGGAGCGGCTGCGCACCGAGGTGGCCTTCCTGCCCATCGGAGGCACCTACACCATGGATGTGGGCGAGGCCGCCGGGCTGGCCCGGGCCATGGCCCCGCGCCTGGCGGTGCCCATGCACTACGGCTTCGTGGTTGGCAGCCGTGAGGACGCCGAGACCTTCCGGGCCAAGGCGGCCCCGGTGGAGGTGCGCACCCTGGATCCGGTCCACCCCTTCACCCAATGAGGGCGGAGGGGGGCCACCAGGAGGGTCCTCCCGCGCAGGATAGCTCGCCGCCCCTGCGCATCCCGGCTGGCGGGGGCGCCCAGGAGAAGGAGGCACGGGTCCTGGCGGTCGGGCTGGTGGCCCACGACCACAAGAAGCAGGATCTGGTCGAGTGGGGCCGGTTCAACCGGGGCAGCCTCAGCCCCCATCGGCTCTACGCCACCGGGACCACCGGCCGCCTGCTGGAGGCCGAGCTGGGACTCCCGGTGCAGTGCCTGCTCAGCGGTCCCCTGGGAGGTGACCAGCAGATGGGCAGCCTGATCGCCGACGGTACCATCGACCTCCTCATCTTCTTCTGGGACCCGCTGGAGCCCCAGCCCCACGATCCGGACGTCCGCGCCCTGCTGCGGATCGCCGCCGTCTGGAACATCCCGGTGGCGACCAACCGCGCCTCGGCGGACTTCATCATCTCCTCGCCGCTGATGCGCTCCAGCTACCGCCGGCTGGTCCCCGACTACAGCGCCCACCAGGCCCGACTCGAGCGGGACTGAGCGGCCGGCCCGGTTCGGTCCGCGCTCAGCTCCCGGCCCGCGAGGCCCGGACCAGACCCTCGGGCCCGAAGTGGGTGATCGCCCGGGCGGCCCACCGGGTCCCCTCGACCAGCGCCTCCATGAACGCCGGCTGGTCCAGGCGCTTCAGCTGCGCCAGACGGCCCAGCATCCCGCCGGCGAGGGCGTCCCCGGCACCGGTCGGGTCCGCCACCCGCTCCACGGGCGCCGCCGGCACCGGCCAATCGCCCTGGTCGGAGATCAGCCGGGCGCCGCGGGCCGAGTCCTTAAGGACCACGGCCCTGAGCCGGCCGCCCCGGAACAAGGTCCCCGTGCCCTCCGGGGCCAGAGCCTCCAGCTCCGGACGGTTGACAAAGAGAAGGTCGACCCGCCGGATGACCGCCTCCAGGCGGCGCCGGTGTCCCTGGATGAAGTCGCGCATGGTGTCCAGGGCCACCAGCTGCGGACTTGCCACCGCTTCCAGGAGCGCCAGCTGGCAGCGGGGCGGCATCGAGCCCAGGAAGAGGATCTCGCTCTGCCGCGCCGATTGCGGGGGGCTCGGCCTCCAGCGGGAGTAGACCCCCAGCTGCTGGCGCTCCTGCAGGGGCGCGCCCCCCTCCGGACCGTGCTCGGCCCGCCAGCGATAGCTCCGGCCGGGTAGCAGCTCCACCCCTAACACGTCCACCCCGGCCCCGGCCAGTGGACCCGCCAGCTCGGCTCCGTCCGGACCGACCGCCCCCACCGCGTGCACCTGGCACAGCGGGGCGGCCGCCAGGCCAAAGTAGAGGAGCGAACCGCCCGGGACGAAGGCCCGGCCGGCCGGGGTCTGCAGCTCGTCGCGACCCAGCGTGCCCCCGGCGGTGACCTCCCAGGGAGGGGCCGTGCCCGGCGTCCTCAGGTGGCGGGGAAGAGGGGTATCACCGGGGCCAGCCCGGATGGCCTTCCCCCCTGGGACTCGCGCAGAAGCTGCTCCTGGATCGCGAAGAGGCAGCTCCCCACAGAATCCGGGTGGCGCTCGCGGCGGAGGCGTGGGAGCAGCGCCGGCGCCACTTCTCGTGCCAGGTGGACGGCCCCGGCCCAGGTGGAGGTGGGGACCAGGGTGAGCTCCAAGAGGCGGGTCCGCTCCACCTCGTCCAGGAGCCGGTCGGTCGCCCGGATCCTCTCCCGCAGCCGCTGGCGGTGCCCGGCTCGAAAGGCGGACTGGGCGGCGGCCGCGGCGATCTCCAGCGCTGTGCGCTCGAACTGGCTGGTGGAGGCGGGGCTGGCCGACATGGCGGCCATCATACGCAGCGCTGCTGGCGGCTCTATCGTAGGGGTGGAGATGGCAGACGAGAACACTGGGGGCCGGGACCAGCTGCTGGGCAGCGAGGAGCGGTTCCGGGGGCGCCTCCTGCGGCTCACCGTGGACGTGATCGAGGTGAGCACCGGGAGGCGCGCGCAGCGCGAGGTGGTCCACCACCCCGGGGGGGTCGGGGTGGTGGCGGTCACGGACGACGGCAGGGTGCTCCTGGTCCGCCAGTACCGCCACGCCGCTGGAGAACACCTCTGGGAGATCCCCGCCGGGGGGAGGGAGGAGGGGGAGTCGGTCCTGGAGACGGCCCGCAGGGAGCTGGCCGAGGAGACCGGGTATGGGGCGGAGTCCTGGCTGGGGCTGGGGGCCACCTACCTGGCTCCGGGCTACAGCACTGAGCTGCTCTGGTATTTCCGGGCCAGCGCGCTGAGCCAGATCGAGGAGCCCCATCCCGACCCGGACGAGGTGCTGGAGGCCCGGCTGTTCACGATCGAGGAGCTCCTGGAGCTCGCCTACCAGGGGCAGTTGCGGGACGCCAAGACGCTGGCGGGCCTGGCCCTGGCCGGGATCCTGCGGCTGGTTCCGGCTGCCGGATAGCCGGCGTGGCCGGGGTCGAGGTCCTGGTCGGCGACATAACCCAGGTGGAGTGCGACGCCATGGTCAATGCCGCCAACTCCCAGCTCCACCGCGGCGGCGGTGTGGACGGGGCCATCCACCGGGCGGCCGGGCCGGGCCTGCAGGCGGAGCTGAGCTCCCGGTACCCGCAGGGGTGTCCCACCGGCTCCGCGGTGCTCACCTCCGGGTATCTACTTCCCTGCCGCCACCTGGTGCACGCGGTGGGCCCGGTGTGGCGCGGTGGGGAGAGAGGAGAGCCCCAGCAGCTGGCGTCCGCCTACCGAACCGCCCTGGCCCTGGCCGCGGGGGCGGGATGCCGGGTGGTGGCCGCGCCCTTGATCAGCACCGGGGTGTTCGGCTACCCGCTGGTGGAGGCGGCCGCCATCGCCGTGGCCGCCGCGGGGGCCGCACCGGAGCCGGTGGAGCGGGTCATCTTGGTCGCCTTCGACCGCGAGGCGGAGGCGGCGCTGCTCAGGGCCATCTCCAGCTGACCTCTCCGGGCACAGGCCCCTCCGCCGCCCCGTCGGCTTCTAACTTCGAAGGAGCGCGAGACCGAGAAAGCGGCCCGGGTGATCGGCGTTGTGGCTCCGCCGCAGCCGGAGAGACCAGAACGTGGCGGGCGAGAGCGTGGGTGGCACCGAGATCTCCCCAGCCCCTCCTCGCCTAGACCCCGGCCGCCGGCTGCGCCAGCTCAGCCAGGCGGGTGACGGTGGCCCAGTTGCGGGTGGTGGCCCGGACTCCCAGCTTGCGTTCGAAGAAGGAGTTGGTGAGCTTGCTGTCGCTGTACCGCCCGGAGCAGCGGAGGTACACCTCCCGTCCGACCACCAGGAACCGGTCCGGCTCCCCGGAGGCGGGGTCGAGGGCGGAGAGGCGGGCGGCGTCCGGCGGCGCCGCCAGGAAAGTCACGTGCCAGCCCCCGGGGTCTCCTCCCAGCGGGTTGGCGCGAGCTACAGTCGCCATCTGGTCCGCTGACCGCACCAGCACGTCCACCTGGTCCAGCCCCAGCTCCGCGAGCTTGGCGGCCAGACCCTGGGAGACATCCTCCTCGCGCGGGACGGCCGGGAGGAAGACCAGGTTGCCACTCTGGAGGTGGGTGACAGCGTCGGTGTGGCCGAGATCGGTGGCGAGATCCGCCAGCTGGCGCATGGAGATGCGGTTGTGGTTTCCCACGTTGACTGCGCGGAGCATGGCCACGAAGCGGGCGCGCCCGTCTCCCGGGGCCGGTACGCTCTTGCCGGACCGGGTCCCGGTCAACGGATGCGTCCGGCGGTGGAGATGGGATAGGGAGGACAGGCGGTGGACACGGTGGAGCTGGTCGTGGACACAAGTGGGCGCAGCATATCCGACCTCACCTCGGAGCTGCGAAGCTTCTGCCAGGGGCGGCGGGACGGTCTGGTGAACGCCTTCTGTCCCCACGCAACCGCCGCCCTGGTGCTCATGGAGACGGGCGCCGGGAGCGACCTGGACCTTCTGGACTGGCTTCAGGCCCACCTACCCCGGGACGCGCGCTATCGCCACCAGCACGGGTCCCCGGGCCACGGCGCCGGCCATCTCCTGCCTGCCCTGCTCGGCGCCTCGATCACCGTTCCCGTCCTGGGAGGCGAGCCCCTCCTCGGGACCTGGCAATCCCTCCTCCTCCTGGACACCAATCTGGAGAACAACCGGCGCCGGGTGAGGCTCTCCTTCCTCCCCGCCGGCTGAGCCGCGCTCCGGCGGCTCGGGGCGGTAAGGTGGGCGTGCCATGAGCGGTCCCCGTGAGCCCGCCGACCTGTCGGCGCTGGAGCTCGCCGGCGCGATCCGGCGGCGCGAGCTCAGCTGCGTGGAGGCGCTGGAGTCCTGCCTCCGGCGGGTGGACGAGCGTGACAGGGATCTGGGCGCCATCGTGTGGCGCGACGACCAGGAGGCGTTGGGCGCCGCCCGGCGGGCGGACCAGCAGGTCGCCCACAGCCGCCCGGAGGACCTCCCTCCCTTCATGGGAGTCCCAATCCCGGTGAAGGACCTGACGCTGGTCGAGGGCTGGCCGGTCACCTTCGGGTCGCGCGGCGCTCCGCCGGGGATGTCTGACCACGACGAGTTGGTCGTTGGCGCCCTCCGCCGGGCTGGCTTCACCCTGGCCGGGCGCACCAACACCCCCGAGTTCGGGCTGATCACGGCGGCCGAGAACCTCCGCTATCCCTTCACGCGCAATCCCTGGGACCGCACTAGGACTCCGGGCGGCTCCAGCGGGGGCGCGGCGGCGGCGGTGGCCGGCGGCTTGTTTCCTCTGGCCCACGGCAACGACGGCGGCGGCTCGATCAGGATCCCCGCCTCCTGCTGTGGCCTGGTGGGCCTCAAGGTCAGCCGTGGGCGCGTTCCCACCCTGGTGACCTACTGGGACGGCGCCGCAGCGGAGGGGGTGCTGACCCACACTGTGGCCGACACGGCCGCGGTTCTGGATGTGATCTGCGGCCCCGATCCACTCTGCTGGTACAACGCTCCCGCCCCACCCCGCCCGTTCCTGGAGGAGGTGGGCCGGGATCCGGGCCGGCTGCGGGTGGGGGTGGTGACCGAGGCACCCCTCGGGATGCCGGCGGCCGATCCCTGCCGGGAGGCGGTCGAGGCGACCGCGCGGGGGCTGGAGGCGCTGGGCCACATCCCGATCGAGGCCCGGGTGGAGCTCACCCCTGAGGAGGTCTCGGCCTTCATGCAGGTCACCGGAGCCGGGCTGGCCGACTTCCCCGGGGTCGCCTGGGAGGAGACCGAGCCTCACGTCCAGGCCTCCCACGCCGGGGCACAGGCCGTGACCAGCCTGGAGTACACCGCCGCCACCCACACCCTGCAACGCTTCTCCCGGCGGCTGGTGGCGAGGTGGGGCTCGGAGTTCGACCTGCTGATCACCCCCACCATGACCATCGAGCCCCCTCAGGTGGGCGAGGTCATGGCCGCCGCGCACGAGGCTGGACCGGGGCCGGCCCTCCCGGTCCTGCAGATGGCGCTGCTCACCTCCATCTTCAACATAACCGGCCAACCGGCCATCTCCCTGCCCCTCGGACAGACGGGGGAGGGGCTCCCCGTGGGGGTCCAGCTGGTGGGGCGGCCCTTCGATGATGCCGGCCTTCTGCGGCTGGCGGCCCAGCTGGAGTCGGCCATGCCCTGGTCAGGAAGGAGAGCTCCCTAGCCAAAGTCAGGCAACGGGCCGCCGGTGATCGGTCCTGGGACGTTCCGGTTGGGAGGTACGGCCACCCAGAGCCCCTCGACCCGGAGACTCTGCGACCTGCCGGACCGAGCCCGGCGGTCGCCGGAGCCAAAGCGCCGAGGCCGGACCTGACCGGGCCGCCGGGGGCGGTATCCTGCCGCCATGGTCCAAGCGGCTCCGGGCCCGGGGGGAGACGGAGGGGAGCTGCCGACCCGCGATGGGCCCGCGCTCCGGGTATCGGGGCTCACCAAGCGCTTCGGGGATCGGGCGGCCTTCGAAGACGTCTCCTTCGAGGTCGCCCGGGGCGAGGTCTTCGGGTTCCTCGGGCCCAATGGGGCCGGCAAGACCACCACCGTCCGGACGCTGGGCACCCTGATCGCCCCCACCTCGGGGTCGGCGGAGGTAGCCGGCCTACCGCTCTCCCCCCAGAACGGCGAAGCGATCCGGCGGCGGATCTCGGTGATGCCCGAGAACCCCGGGCTCTACTCCCGGCTCACGGTCAGGGAGAACCTGGAGCTGTTCGCCTCCCTGTACGGCCTGCGCTCCCCGGGCGAGCGCATCGCCGGGGCGCTGGACGCGGTCCGGCTGGCGGACCGCTCCGAGGACCGCTGCGGGCAGCTCTCCAAGGGGCTGCGGCAGCGAGTCGGGCTGGCCCGCGCCCTTCTCAACGATCCCGAGGTCATGTTCCTCGACGAACCCACCTCCGGGTTGGACCCGGTGGCGGCCCGGGAGGTCCACGACCTGATCAACGGGTGGCGCCAGCGCGGGGTCACCGTCTTCCTCACCACCCACCGGCTGGAGGAGGCGGAGCGGCTCTGCGACCGGGTGGCGATCCTCAACACCCGCCTGAGGAGCGTGGGAAGCCCCAAGGACCTGCGGGCGAGGCTCTTCGGCGGCTCGCTGGTGGTGGAGACGGCCACGCCCCTGCCCGACCCTCGGGCGGTGTTCGCCGGCGTGGCCGCGGTCCGGGAGTGGAGCGAGGGGGACCACGGCGCCTATGTGCTCAGCGTCGCCGACCCGCGCCAGGCGGCGCCCCAAGTGGCCCGCGCGGTGGTGGCCGCCGGAGCCGACCTGGTCTCCTTGGCTGAGTCCCAGCACTCCCTGGAGGACGTGTACCTGCAGCTGATCGACGACGGCGGGTCGGCGCCGCAGTGAGCGGGCCGGACCTCGGCCGCCTGCTGGCCATGACCCGGAAGGAGGCCCGGGAGTTCCGCCGCACCCCCTTCATCCTGGGCGCCATGGTGGTCCTCCCGGTGATCTTCATCGTCGAACCGCTGATCGACATCTTCCGGCTGGGCAGCTCGACGCCCGCCAGCGCCGTCCAGAAGGTCGTCGGGGTGACCTTCCTTCTGATGCTGATCGTCCCCGCGGTCCTCCCCTCGACCATCGCCGCCTACTCAGTGATCGGGGAACGAGACCAGGGCACGTTGGAGCCCCTGCTCACCACCCCGGTGCGCCGCTCCGAGCTGCTCCTGGGCAAGGCGCTGGCGGCGATGATCCCCTCGGTATTGGTCTCCTACGTCATCTTCGGGGTGGTCCTGCTCTGCGCCCACCTCTTCGCCGCCAACCAGACCGTGGTGGCGACCCTCTCCAACGGGCCGGAGATCCTCGCCGAGGTGCTGTTCGCGCCCCTTTTGTCTGGGTGGTCGATCGCCGTGGGCACCGGCATCTCGGCCCGGGCCAGCGACGTGCGCATCGCCCAGCAGCTGGGGACCGTGGCCAGCCTGCCGCCGCTGGCGGTCACCGCCCTGGTCTCCTTCCAGGTGCTGACCCCCAGCGTCCCGGTGGCGGTTGGGTTCGGCCTCGGCTTCCTGGTGATCGACATCGCCATGTGGCGGGTGGTGGCGGCGATGTTCGACCGGGAACGTCTCATCACCGGGGCCCGGGCCCTGGCAGCGGGAGGGGGCGGAGGCGGCGGGAGGCCACCGGGCACCGTGCGCCGGATCGAGATGGTGAGGGGAGGGGACCATGAGTGAGGGCACGTTGAGGTTGGAGCGGGTCAGGGGCGGGATGGGGTTCGGCGGCCAGAACGAGAGCTGGCAGATCGAGGTGGACGGGAGGCAGGTCGGGATGCTCGCCAGCCGCGAGGTGGTGGAGGTGGCGGTTCCTCCCGGCCGCCACACGGTCCGGCTTCGCTCCGGCCGCTACTTCAGCCCGCAGCGCACCTTCGAAGTGGCTGAGAACGAGACCGTGGATTTCGCCGGCCACGGTCCGAGGTATTGGCCCCTGGCGCTGGCCTCCCTCTTCAAGCCCGACCTCTGGATCTCCCTTCACCAACGCTGACGGCAGCCGGGCGGCCTGCCCCGGATGATTCCCGGGTTGGGCGGCGCCCAAGGGTCGAGCTGGGGAGATGTCGGAGCTGCGGTAGGGAAGGACTGGCGGTCGGGGCCTGCCTCAGCCGACCGGCGTCTCGGCTAGATGCCCACCCGGCCGTCTATCCGCTCGCGCAGGAAGTCGGCGTGGCCGGCGTGCCGGGCGTACTCCTCGATCATGTGGACCAGCACCTCACGCAGGTTGAGGACCAGCCCGTCCGGGGTGGTGCCGGTCACCTCGAAACTGGGGGCACGGTCCACGAAGCCCTCTGCGAACCGGACCTCCTCCCGCCAGGCCGCCCAGGCCTCCTCCACTTCGCCCGCGTCCGGGGCGGCGTCGTTGAAGGCGGCGTCCCGGTCGTCCGGGCGCCGATAGCGCGGGTGGGGCGCCTCGCCACTCAGTACCTCCCGGAACCAGAAGCTCTCCGCCTCGGCGAGGTGCCGGAGCAGCCCGAGGAGGGAGAGGTTGGAGGGCGGCACCGAGCGCCGGGCCAGGTCCGCGGGGTCCAGCCCAGAGCACTTAAGCTCGATCGTGAGCCGGTAGTCGCGCAGGTACCCCACCAGCAGGGAGCGCTCATCCAGGAACCCTCCCGGGCTGCGGGGATCTTCCTCCGGCTTGACGAACATCTGGCCCGAGCCGAACTTGCGCTCGGGCAGCTCCCCCGGGCCGTCCTGCTCGGATGGGATCTCGCCCTCAGCCATCCCGGAAGTATGCCAGGCGCAGGGGGCTCCCGGCCTCCGGCCCGGGGGGGCGGCCCGCTTGCCCACTTCCTCTGAGGACTCCCCGCTACCGCGGGAATGTCGGAAGCCAAGGCGGCGGGTGCCAGCGCCGGCCCAGCTTCTGGCTCCCAGCCGAACCCGTCTAGGGTCTAGCGCGGCTCCGAGGAGGGAGCTGGAGGCACCGTCAGGGTGCGAGCGGGGTGCCCAGGTCCAGGTGGGCCGCCGGAATCTGCCCCAGCCGGCCCGCGCGGTAGTCGGCGAAGGCCTGGCGGAGCTCCTCCTCGGTGTTCATCACGAACGGTCCGTACCAGGCGACCGGCTCCCGGATCGGCTGGCCCCCGAGCACCAGCACCTCCAGCGCCGGATGACGGCTCTCCTGGTGGATGTCCGCCGCCAGCCGCAGGCCGTCACCCTCGCCGAAGACCGCCAGCTGCCCGGTGCGCACCGGGTGGGCGCCCCCCGCCACCCCACTCCCCGCCAGCACGTAGGCCAGGGCGTTGAAGTCGCGGCGCCAGGGCAGGACCAGGGTGGAGCCGGGGGTGATGGTGGCGTGCACCATCACGATAGGGGTGTGGGTGACCCCCGGGCCCTCCTGACCTCCCAGCTGGCCGGCGATCAGCCGCACCAGGGAGGCGCCGTCGGAGGATCCCAGGAGCCGGACCTGGCCTCCGCGGATGTCCTGGTAGCGAGGCGGGCTCCACTTGAGCCGGCCGGGCAGGTTCACCCACAGCTGGATTCCGTGGAACAGCCCTCCGCTGGCGATCAGCGGCTCCGGGGGCCGCTCGATGTGGAGGATGCCGGCGCCGGCGGTCATCCACTGGGTGTCGCCGTTGGTGATCAGGCCCCCGCCTCCGTTGGAGTCCTGGTGCTGGAAGGTGCCGTCGATCATGTAGGTGACGGTCTCGAACCCCCGGTGGGGATGCCAGGGGGTCCCCTTGGGCTCGCCGGGCTGGTACTCCACCTCACCCATCTGGTCCATGTGGACGAACGGGTCGAGGTGGCTCTGGGCGACTCCGGCGAAGGCCCGCCGGACGGGAAATCCCTCCCCCTCCAGACCAGTGGGGGCGGTGGTCACCGAGATCACGGAGCGTTCTTGGCCCTCGCTCTGGGGGAGGCGGGGCAGCGCGATGGGGTCGGCGGAAATGGCGGGCATGGGACGCTCCAGGTCAGGCGGCAGATACTTGCATAGACAACTATACCCCGGAAGGCCCCGGACTGCTCAGGAGGCGGCCGCCTCCCGGGTGTGGCCGGCACGGCTGGCCTCGATGATCGGCTGGGCCACCTGCGGGGGCACCTCCTCGTAGTGATGGAACTGCATCTGGTAGCGCCCCCTACCCTGGGTCATGGCCCGCAGCTCGATGGGGAAGTGGTACATCTCAGCGAGTGGGACCTGGGCGGAGACCCGCTCCAACCCGTCCCCGGCCGGGAGCATCCCCCCGATCCGACCCCGACGGGAGTTGAGGTGGCCGATCACGTCCCCCATGGTCTCCTCGGGGACGATCACCTCCACCTCCATCACCGGCTCCAGGAGATAGAGCCCGGCCTTCTCGGCCCCCTCCCGGAGGGCCATGGCCCCGGCCAGCTGGAAGGCGATGTCCTTCCCGTCCACCGGGTGGGTGGAGCCGTCCACCAGCCGGACCTTGAGGTCCACCAGCGGGTATCCGGCCAGTACCCCCTCGGTGAGGCTCTGCTGCACCCCCTTCTCCACCGAGGGCCGGAACTGCTGGGGGATGGCACCACCGAAGATCTTGTCCTCGAAGACGAAACCGGAGCCCCGGGGAAGCGGCTCCAGCTCCAGGGTGCAGTCCCCGTAAAGGCCGGCCCCGCCCGACTGCTTCTTGTAGCGGTGCTGCTGGCGGGCGGTGCCCCGGATGGTCTCCCGGTAGGGCACCTTGGGGGTGGCCAGGACGGCGTCCACCTGGTACTTGCGGCGCAGCTTCTCCAGGGTCACCTCCAGGTGCACGTCGCCCAGGCCGTGGAGCAGCGTCTCCTTGGTGGAGGGCTCCCGCTCCAGGCGCAGCGTCCGGTCCTCCTCCAGGACGTGGGCCAGGCCGGCCTGGATCTTCTCCTCATCCCCCTTGCTCTTGGGCCGGATGGCCATGGTGTAGGAGGGGGCGGGGAACTCGATGGTCGGCAGGGGGGCGGTCCCCCGGGGACCCAGGGTGTCTCCGGTGTTGGTGTGGAGCAGCTTGGTCGCCGCCCCCAGCTCCCCGGCCGTGAGCCGCTCCTGAGGTTCGAGGGCCTTGCCCTTGGGCCGGAGTGGGCGGGCCAGCCGCTCCTCCTGCCCGCTGCCGGCGTTCACCAGGTGGGCGTCCGGCAGGAGGGTGCCGCTGATCACCTTGTAGTAGGTGACCCGGCCAAAGGGGTCCGCCATGGTCTTGAAGACCTGGAGGACCGGGGGGCCGTCGGCATCCAGCGGCCCCTCCGGCGCCAGGCAGCTGGCGAGGTGGTCGAGGATGGCGCCCGCCCCCATGGCCCGGGCCGGCGCCGCCACCAAAAGGGGGGCGATGCTGGCCGAGGCGGTCGCCTGGCGGAGCGCTGAGCGCAGCTCCTCCGGGGCCGGCTCCTCTCCCTCCAGGTAGCGCTCCAGCAGCCGGTCGTCGGTCTCGCAGACCGCCTCCACCAGCTGCTGGCGCAGCTCCTGGACCGCTCCCAGGAGCTCCGCGGGCGGATCCTCCTCCCCTTGACCACCGCGCTCGTCGAAGATGAGAGCCCTCCCGGTGATGAGGTCGACCGCCCCCCGGAAGTCGTGCTCCTCGCCGATGGGCAGCTGGACGGCCACCGGCCGGGGGCTGAGCCGCTGCAGACCGGCCAGCGTGCCCCGGAAGTCGGAGTGCTCCTTGTCGAGCTTGGTCATGACCACGATCCGGGGCAGCCGACGTTCGGCGAGGTGCGTCCAGGCGGACTCGGTCCCGACGGCCAGGTGGCTCCCCGAGCTGGCGCCGACCGTCACCAGCGCCGCGTCAGCGACCGCCAGTGCCTCCAACACCTCCCCCTCGTAGTCCTGGAACCCCGGGGTGTCGAGGAGGGTGACCCGGCGCCCCGCCCAGGTCAGGGAGGCCAGGGCGAGCTGCACCGAGATGTGGCGTCGCTGCTCCTCGGGCTCGAAGTCCAGGATCGCGCTGCCCTGGTCGGTCGACCCCATGCGGGGGATGGCCCCGGCGGCGAACAGGAGCGCCTCCGCCAGGGTGGTCTTCCCGTCGTGGCTGTGGCCCAGGATCGCGAGGTTGAGCATGGGCCGTTCCCCTTCCTCCGCCATGCTCCGTCGATTCTAGGGAGGATGGGCCAGGTGCCGTGGGCCGCGGGCCGGTTGAGGTGGCCCCGGCCTGGGCACGATGGGCCGGCCCCAGTCGGTCAAACTGGCGCCATGCCCGAGACCCCGACCTTGGTACCCCTGGCCCGCGGCCTGGGCCCCGAGGGGCCGTGGGCCAGACTTGGCCTCACCGGACATTCGCTGACGGCCCCGGTTCCGCAGGGGTGCCGGGTCGAGGTGCTAGAGGATGGGCTCTCGGTCACGGCCGGAGCGCCGGCGCTGCGCGCCCTGGCGCGCGGTCTGGAGGCCGGCGACCTGCGCTCCAGCCTCCTCCGGGTGGCTGCAGCCTTGGAGGGCCCCCCGCGGGCGCTGCGCCTCGGCGGCCGGTCGTGGCGCTTCGGGGCGCGTACCTACATCCTGGGGGTGGTGAACGTCACCCCGGACTCCTTCAGCGGAGATGGTGTGGGCGACTCCGTGGAGGCCGCGCTGGCGCGCGGGCGGCAGCTGGTGGCCGAGGGGGCGGACGCTCTGGACGTGGGGGGAGAGAGCAGCCGCCCCGGCCACCAGCCGGTCTCAGCGGAAGAGGAGCTGAGGAGGGTTGGGCCGGCGGTGGCCGCGCTGGCCGGGGAGCTCGGCGTCCCGCTGTTCGTCGACACCTGGAAGTCGGAGGTGGCGGCGGCCGCCCTGGCGGCGGGCGCCTGCGCCGTCAACGACATCTGGGGGCTCCGCCGCGATCGCCGGATGGCCGGCGTGGCCGCCGCCGCCGGGGCGGCGGTGGTCTGCATGCACAACCAGGAGGGCGTCCAGTACGCGAACCTGCCTCGCGACCTCGTGGCCTCCCTGCTGGAGTCGGTGGAGCTGGCCCTTACGGCCGCGATCCCACCCTCCCAGGTGGTGCTGGACCCCGGGATCGGGTTCGGCAAGACCCCGGCCCAGAGCCTTGCCGCGCTTCGGCTCGTGCCGCTCTTGAAGCTCCTGGGCTTCCCGCTTCTAGTCGGGACCTCTCGCAAGTCACTGGTCGGCTGGCTCCTGGGCGACCGCCCCGTGGGCGAGAGGCTGATGGGCACAGCCGCCACCGTGGCCTGGGCCGCCTCCGCCGGCGCCGACATCGTCCGGGTTCACGACGTGGCCGAGATCCGCGACGTGCTCCAGGTGGTGGACAGGCTGGGCAGGGGTGGGACGGGGGCCGGCGCATAGCCGTGGCCGGCCGGGCTCTGCTGGCACTGGGCTCCAACCTCGGCCCGCGAGAGCGCAACCTAGATTTAGCCTGGACCCACCTGGCCGAGGCTGGGGTGCGGGTCCTGGCCGCGACCCAGCGGTGGAACACCGCTCCCATCGGGGCCCCGCCGCAGCCGGACTACCTCAACCAGCTGCTTCTCGCCGAAGGCCGACCGGACCCTTGGGGATGGCTGGTCGCCGCCCAGGAGGCGGAGGGGGAGCGCTCCCGGCTCATCGACAAG
This sequence comes from bacterium, assembly GCA_021816695.1. Lineage (GTDB taxonomy): Bacteria > Chloroflexota > Dormibacteria > Aeolococcales > Bog-877 > JAJYXT01. The sequence continues at coordinate 29,584 of JAKAXE010000018.1, forward strand.
GGACCCCGGCGGCTGGATGTGGACGTGATCCTGGTCGAAGGGGAGGAGAGCTCGGACCCGCGCCTCCACCTCCCCCACCCAGCCCTACTGGAGCGACCCTACCTGCTCTTGGGGGCTGCCCTGCTGGTGCCCCGGTGGAGAGTGGGCAGGGGCGGTCCCGCGATCCTGGAGGTGGCGCGGAAGTCCCTGCCACCGGGCTGGTGTCTGGATCTCCCCAACCAGATGCTGCCGGGCCAGACGCGGGGGAGCCAGCGGGCCGGGCCGGCCCTCTGACCACCCGGCCTCGCTGGGGAAGTCGGATTCCCTCGAATCAGGCCCGCTGGCTCGCTGGGTGGCAGTGACGGGGGCCCAGATGGAGCTCCCCGGCGCCTCTGCGGTCGACGCCGGCGCCGCCGGTCGGCGTTACGGATGCCCGCAAACCGGGGTCGCGTCCGGTCCCGGTCAGTCGGCGAACAGCGCCGACAGCGGCGCCAACGGCACGAGCCCGGCGGCCTTGGCCGCGAGATCCGGATCGCCGGCTATCAGCGCGTCGGCTTGGAGCCTCGCCACCGCGAGGTACTCGGCGGAGTTAACCGTAGCCCAGCCCCGCTCCCGCGCGATCTCCCAAGCAGATCTCCGCGAGACCCGGTCCCCGAGGAGTCGCATCTTGACCTCGGTGAGGCGCTCCATCAGTCGAAGGGCGGCCTCCTCCGTCAGCTCGCCTGCCCGCACCCGGGTCAGCAGTAGATTGAGCGCCTCCGAGCGGATCGAATTTGGGGCCACGAGTTGGTGGCGCGAGTTCACCGGCCTGGAACCGCTGGCGATCTCCACCAGCGTCCCAGGATCGATGGCGAAGCGGGTCATGGGGCGGATCCTAACTCCGCCCGGTCAGGCAGTGTCCCGGTTCGGCACGCAGCAAAGGCAGCAGCCTTCAGTGCCCTGCGGATTGCAGCACGTCATGGGTTATGTCCATCTGCCCCCGGTGACGGGCCAGCTCCTCGTAGATGTGCAGCAGTGCCCCCCCCTGAGTCCGGGTGATCTGGGGCATGTCCGGGTCGGAGTCAACGGCACTTCGGGGGGCGGACTCCGGTTCTGCGCCCTCTACGTCCCGGACGAGCTGGTCGCGGGCGGCCCTGGCTCGCTGGACCAGCTCCCCGACCTCGCCCTCGGCAGCGAATTCGCTGGCGCGGCGCCGCTCGGACGGCCGGCCCGTCACCACGTGCCCTCCCCAGTACTCCATGACGCCTAGACAGTGGGTGAGGATCACGAAGGGAGAGTTGGACCCCGGCGCCCTGAGCCGCCGGTTGGCCAGATCGTCGCCCAGCTCTTGGACCATTCGGATCATCGCTTCCAGCTGCTCGTCGACAAAGCGCAGGTAGTCGGGCTTGGAGATCAATCGCGGCCTCCTCTGGCGGCTGTGGCCCCGCCCGGTCGCGCCGGAGAGGCCGGCGCAGGGCCATTGTCGGGCGGGCAGGGCTGGCGTTGTAGGCGGGGTCCCGCCATCGCGGAATGGCCCTTCGGCGCTGCCTTCCCGCCACACCGGGCAGACGAGCGCCCCCGCTCCGACCCGTCCGCGTCGAAGCCCTCCTTCCAAACGGCGGGGCGCAGGGCTCCCCTCAGCTCGCCCGAATCGGCTCGCGCCCGGCAGCGGGGAGGAGAAACAGCAAGAGCGCGTAGGCCAGCATCGACAACCCGCCACAGCTCGCCATCGCGATTGAGGCGGCGTCTCCGGCACCGCCCAGGGTGCTGGCTCCAAGGTCCGCCGCAGCACCTGTAGCCAGGATCGCCAGGATCGCCAGCGCCACCGTCCGAGGCTGCCTGAGTGCCACAACGCGAACGAAAGCGGCCATGGCGCTGGCCAGCAAGAGCGCCCCCAGCGCCGCGTGAACGGCGAGTGGTATTCGGCCCCGGGTGAAAAGCGCCAGAAGCTGGGCCGGCAGGCCGCGGGCCACGCCTCCCACCGGCCAGCGGACGGCGACGCTCACGGCCACCCCGAGGGATGACTCCAGCACCAGCATGGTCAGGGCGGCGAGGCAGTTGGCGCGCCGTGCGAAGGCGGCGGCATCGCTGGACGGGTGGCTGCCGTGGGCCGTCCCGGTCACAGCATCACCTTGCCGCCGGCGCCCGAGGGGAACGCCAAGCGCCGCCAGGAGGGCCAGGGCTGCCGGCCCCGCCGGATCCCACCGGCTGAGGGCCGCAGCTAGCAGCCTAGAGCGGCAGACGGTCCGCCAGAGTCGGGGTGGCCCTCAGGGTGGCGGCCACCATCTCGCAGATGGGGGAGAGATCGCGCGGCTCGCTGAGGTCAAGGTACCAGCTCTGCTCGGCGGTGAAGCGCTCCACCCACACGGCCCCCTCGCGGAAGGCCAGGTTGAGGTGCACCACCCGGCCATCGTCGTCGGGAAGCACCCGGGACAGCAGCGACTCCACGGTCGAGATCCAGGCCTGCACCTCGCTCAGGTCGGACAGCTGGTATCCGCCGTCCCCCAGGTCGTACTCCACGACCAGGTCCACCCCGGGGTGGGGTCGCTGGGCGCGGTGGCTGCACGTCTCGCCCGGCTCGTGGTACAGGTCGCACTCGCTGCCCGGCCCGTAGGTCCCGAGGTAGGTGAGCAGGGCGTCCCAGTGGAAATGCAGCGACGCCTGATAGCGCGGCGCCGCCTCCGAGCCGCCGACGTGGGCGGCGCAGCGGAAGGTGCGGTCCCCGGTGCTCGGCTCCATCTCGTGGCCGATGTCCTCCACCACCAGGCCCGTCCGATCCAGCCCCTCCAGGAGATCGGAGGCCAGCTCCTCGTAAACCGGGAAGTAGTAGCCGTCCTCCTCGGGCAGCTCGCCGCTCACCGCGCTCTCCGATTCCGGCCGGTGAGACGGATCCGGTCGAGGGCTCTCAAGAGCGGCACCCCTCCGCGGACCAGCGGGCGTCGGCGGCCCCCGAGGTAGCGGACGCTGCGTCCGGCGAACCCGAGCTTGAACTGGGCCAGCCCATGCCAGGGGTGGTCGGGGCGGTCGTCCTCAGGAACTCCCCAGAGGTCATAGTCGGTGCAGCCCTCCTCGCGCCCCTCCATCATCGCGCGCCAGTGCAGGAGGTGGTTGGGCATGTCCTCGCGATGGTCGCCGGTGGCCCCACCGTAGAGGTACACCAGCTCCTGTCCGCAGCGGGCCAGGAGAACGGCCGCCGCGGTGGTTCCCCGGACCTCGGCCACCCGCACCCGGGCCAGCGGCCCCAGCTGC
>JAKAXE010000019.1 GCA_021816695.1 bacterium
CATGCCTCGCCTGGCCCGTCTCCGTCGAGGCGCGGAGGACGGATGCCTTGACCGCCACCGGCCCCAGCCCCAGTCGGCGGGCGATCGCCTCCGCGGTCGCGATCCCGTCGCCGGTCACCATCACCACGTGGATCCCAAGTAGCCGCAGCCGCTCCACGAGGCTGGGGGCGTCATCCCGCGGGGGATCGGCGAACGCCACCAGCCCGGCCAGGCTGAGGGGCCCCACGGTGTCCCCGACAGCCACGGCCAGCACCCGAGCACCTGTGGATGAGAGCTCCTCGACCTTGCCAGTGACCTGCTCGTATGGCGTCGCGGTCAGGGCGGCGACCACTTGAGGAGCGCCCTTGACCACCCGATGTGGATCTCCCCGAACCACCACTTGCGCCTCGGACCGCTTGGTGGCGGGCTCGAAGGGGACGAACCTCACTACTGCGCCGGGGAGTGGGATCCCCCGCCCCTCGGTCTCCTGCAGGACCGCCAGGTCCAGGGGATCCTGAGTCGACGCCTGGCAGGCGGCCGCTGCCCATCCGAGTAGGGAGCCGGCATCAAACGGCGCCAGCGGGAACACGGTCTCCACCGCCAGCCGGTTCTGGGTCAGAGTCCCGGTCTTGTCCGTGCACAGGACTTCCATCCCGGCCGCGTCCTCGATGGCGGCCAGCCGGGTGACCAATGCCCCTGTCCGGGCCAGCTCACGGCTCCCCAGGGCGGTCGCCAGGGTGAAGGTCGCCGGCAGTGCCACCGGCACCGCCGCGATGAGGAGGATCAGGGCGAAGGGGACCATCTGGGTGAGCGGCAGGTGGCGGTAGAGGCCATCGGCCGCTGCCGCCGCCACGATTGCCACCGAGAGGGCGATCAGCGCCCGCACTATGCCGAAGATGAGCTTCTCGATGTTGCCCGGCGCCCTGGCTGTGGCCACCAGCTGGGTGGTGCGGCCGAAGTACGACCTTGCGCCGGTGGCGGTCACCCGGCCGTCGGCCTCTCCCCTGACCACCACGCTGCCGGAGTAGGCGGGGTCGCCGGCTCTCCCGCTCACCGCCTGGGCCTCCCCGGTCAGCGACGACTGGTCCAGCTGGACCTCCCCGCTCTCCAGTTGCAGGTCTGCGGGCACGATGTCTCCCGCGCGGAGATGAACCAGATCCCCGGGCACCAGCTGCTCCACCGGGAGGAGAGTCCACTCTCCATCACGCCTCACCCGGGCGCTGATCTGCAGGCGCTGACGGAGCAGGCGCACGGCTTCCTGCGCCCGCCCCTCTTGAACGGCGGCCAAGCCGGCGTTGACCACCAGCAGGACCAAGAAAACCAGCGCCTGCAGGAGGTCGCGCAGAACCAGCTCGAGCACGATGGCCAGCTCCAGCAGCCAGGGAACAGGGGCCCAGAACTTGCCGGCCACCTCACGAATTCGGCTCCGGGAAGGCTCTGGGACCGAGTTGGGGCCCCACTGAGCTCGCAGGGCCTCTGCCTCACCGGTTGTCAGGCCCTGGCCGATGGGCGCGGCCGCGGGGACCGGCCCATCTCCCGGTGGATCCCCTACCGGCTCCCGACTCACATCCCGCCCCTCCGGCCACCTGCGCGCTGAGCGACGCCGCCCCGCACTTCATCGAACGGGGATCGCCGATCTGAACTCGGTCACCCGCGTCGCGCGGAAGCTACGCTGGTAGTCGGGGCAGCTGATTCAGGGGGGCGGCAATGAAGGACCTCACGGTCGACGTCGTGACCATCGGAGCCGGGGGCGGCGCCTATCCGGCGGCCTTTCGGCTGGCCCGGACCGGTAGCCGGGTGGTCATGACCGATCCCAAAGGCGTCATGAGCGGCAACTGCCTTGCCGAGGGCTGCGTCCCGTCCAAGGCTGTCCGCGAGGTGGCCCAGCTGTATCGCCGGGCCCGTGCGGGTGAGCGGATGGGCCTCCACGGCCAGCTCTCCGTCGAGTACTCGGGTGCCCTGGCGCACAAGAGGTGGGTCCAGGATCTTCGCTACCGGCAACACGCCGAGGAGCTAGAGGCGCTGGAGCCCCGGCTCCGCCTCATCACTGGCGTAGCCCAGCTTCTGGACCCCCACACCGTTCTGGTCGAGGGCCCGGAGGGCAGCTGGCGGCTCTCAGCCCGCTCGGTTATCGTCTCCAGCGGTTCCGACATCACGGTGCCCAAGCTCCCGGGAGCCGACCTCTGCCTGACTTCCCGTGACATCTTCGCCCTGGAGCCCACGCTCCTCGCGGTGCCCGACAGCATGCTGGTCATCGGTGCCGGATACATCGGTCTCGAGGTGGCGGGCATCCTGCACTCATTCGGGACCCGCGTCGAGGTGCTGGAGATGGAGGACCAGATCCTGCCGGGTATGGACCCCGACTTCGCTGCTCTCCTGACGGCCAACCTCGACCCGGAGATCCAAGTGCGGCTCACCTCCAGGGTCCAGTCGGTCGAGGCAACTCCTGAGGGCCGCCGGGTGACCTACCTGCGGGACGGGAAGGTGAACACGGCGGAAGCCCAGCAGGTGCTGCTGGCCGTCGGCCGCCATCCGGTTCTACCCCCCGGCCTGGCGGAGGCCGGGGTGGAGGTCGAAGCCGGAAGGCCTCGAGTAAACCACTCTCTGCAGACCTCAGTGCCCCACATCTACGCTCCTGGGGACGTCAACGGCCGCTCGATGCTCTTCCACTCGGCCGTGCGCCAATCGCTGGTGGCGGCGGGCTGCGTCGCCGCCGGAGACCGGGCCGCGGACCACTTCGACTTCGGTGCCGTGCCCACCACCATCTTCACCTTCCCCGAGGCTGCCTACGTGGGACTTCTCCGCGGGGAGGCTCGGCTTCGAGGCATTGAGTTGGAGGAGGCGGCCTACAGCTTCGAGGAGGACTCCCGGGCCCAGATCCTGGGGGAGCTGTCCGGGGAACTCCGGCTCTTCTTCGCCCCCGGCAGCCTGCGGCTCATGGGCGGGTGGGTGGTCGGGGTGGACGCCGCCCAGCTGATCGGGGAGATCGGGGTGGCCGTCGCCGCCGGCCTGACCGCACACCAGCTGGCCCGCTTCCCCGACCAGCACCCCATGGCCCAGGAGGGGATCGGCAAGGCCGCCCGCCGGCTGGTCTGACGCCCGCCCGCTATCATCTGGGCCCAGTAGAGGGATTCCCAGGGGGACGGAAGATGGGCAGGATCGTGGTTGGAGTGGACGGATCCCGTCACTCCCTGGTGGCCCTGGAGTGGGCCTGCCGCGAGGCCGAGCTGCGCCATGACACCCTGGAGCTGGTGAGTGCCTGGAGTCTCTCCGCCGTCAGCTCCGCTGGCGCCTCCCAGGAGGTGATAGATATCCTGCAGGCGGCGGCCCAGGATGCCGTGGAGACGGGCCGTCAGCGCGCTGGCCAGCTCGCCCCGGGCATCGAGGTTGCCACCCGGGTCTACCGGGGCCAGCCGGCCCGAGTGCTGGTCGAGCGGGCCGAGGGCGCCGACCTCCTGGTGGTGGGCTCACGGGGACTCGGGGAGTTCAAGGCGCTCCTCCTTGGCTCAGTGAGCCAGGAGTGCAGCCAGCACTCCCCCGTGCCCGTGGTGATAGTCCGGGACCAGGAGGACGCTACGAAACCAGGTGGGCCTCCAGGGTAATCTCCGGTCCCGCCAGGGCGACCGAAACCGGACAGGTCGCCTTGGCCCGTTCGGCGAACTCCCGGAAGGTGGCCTCGTCGATCCCTGGGACCCTGCCCTCCGTCGACAGTTCGATCAGGGTGATGCGGAAGCCGGAATCCTCCCGGTCGATGTGGACTTTGGCCTCGGTCTCCACCCGCTCCGGTTCGTGGCCGGCGCCGGCCAGGGAGAGGGAGAGAGCCATCGAGAAGCAGGCGGCGTGCGCGGCTCCCAGCAGCTCCTCGGGGTTGCTCCCGCTGCCCTGCTCAAACCGCGAGCGGCGCGAGTAGCTGGTGACGAAGTCTCGGCTCTCAGGCACGATCTCGCCGCCCCCCCCGGCCTCGTTGGGCTCCCAAACCGCCCTGGCGCTCCTCACCGGCATGGCCTACCTCCCGACAGGAGGTGAGCCGCGCGGCCCACCTCTCGAACTGACTAGTCCAGATTACCGCCCGCGCCCCGTGTCGCCCCGGAGGACCCGCAGAGCCCCCCGGATCGGATCGAAGTGGCGGTCGGCCACCCGCTCCTTCAGGGGGATGATGGAGTTGTCGGTGATATGAATGTGCTCCGGACAGACCTCGGTGCAGCACTTGGTGATGTTGCACAGGGCCAGGCCGCCCTCCCCGTACAGTTGGGGCAGCCGGTTCAGCACGTCCTTGGGATGCATCTCCAGGGAGGCCATCCGCACCATGAAGCGGGGGCCGAAGAAGCGCCCCATCCCCTCGTGCTCGCGCATCACATGGCAGACGTCCTGGCAGAGGAAGCACTCGATGCAGCGCCGCTGCTCGATCACCCGCTCGATGTCGCGCTGCTGGATGTCGAATGGGGCCGTCTCGCCGGGCGCCGGGGTGAAGGGCTGGATCTTGCGGTTGACCTCGTAGTTCCAGCTCACGTCGGTAACCAGGTCCTCCACCTTGGGGAAGACCTGCATGGGCTGGACGATCACCTCCTGAGAGAGGGCCAGCAGCTCGTCCACCCTGGTCTTGCACATCAGAGAGGGGCGACCGTTGATCTCGGCGCTGCAGGAGCCGCACTTGGCGGCCTTGCAGTTCCACCGGCAGGCCAGGTCGCCCGCCAGGTTGGCCTGGATCCAGTGGATGCCGTCCAGAACCACCATCCCCTCCACCACCGGCACCCGGTAGTGCTGGAAGGCGCCGCCGGAAGCGTCGCCCCGCCAGACCTGGAAGGTCACCTCCCTGTCGGTCTCCCCGTCGTCGTAGGCGATCCGCAGCTTCTTGGGCAACTCCTCGTCGGGTGAGATCTCCAGCTTGGGGGCTGGCTGCCCCTTCTGGCGCGCCCTGAGCTTGGCCTCGGCGGCGTCCGCCACCGCGGTCGCTGCCACCCGGGTCTGGCCGGAGGCCAGCTCGGCCAGCCTGTCCGGCATGGGGTCCAGTGGGCGTTGGGCCACCTCCATGTGCCCCCCGCCACCTGCCCGGGTTACGAAGTTGACGTGCCCCAGCTCCTCGTCGCGGTCCGGATAGTCCAGCCGCCACTGCGACCCGCGGCTCTCCCGCCTCTCCAGACCGGAGCGAACGATGGCTTCGCTGACCGTCAGCATGAAGAGGTCATCGCGGGCAGTGCTGAAGCCTGGGTTGTAGGCGCGGTCGCCCGGCACCCTGATCCTCTCCGCCCTCTCCTTGAGCTCAAGAATCCTCTCCAGTGCCTCGCGCAGCGACTCTTCGGTCCTGGCGATGGCCGCCCCGGCCTGCATGGCCTCCTGCAGCTCGCGATGCAGCCGGTAGGGGTCCTCGCCTTCCCCACCAGACAACGGGCGCAGCAACAGCCGCCGCTCCTCCTCGATCTGGGCCTCATTAGCCGCGGGGAGCTGGGGCAGCGTCTTGGCGTACTCGGCGGCTGCCTCCCCCGCGCGCCTGCCGAAAACCAAGATGTCGCCCAGGGAGTTCCCGCCCAGCCGGTTGGCGCCGTGAAGACCGGCCGCCACCTCGCCGGCGGCGTACAGCCCGGGCACGGTGGTGGCGGCCGTCTCTGCCTCCACGTTCACCCCACCCATGGTGTAGTGGATCGTGGGGGCCACCTCCATCGGCTCCTTGGTGATGTCAACTCCGGCGAGGCTATGGAACTGCTCATACATGGACGGCAGCCGCCGACGGATGGTCTCGGAGCCGAGGTGGGTGACGTCCAGGAAGGCTCCACCATGAGGCGAGCCCCTTCCGGCCTGGACCTCCTTGAAGATGGAGCGGGCGACAACGTCCCGGGAGGAGAGGTCCTTCTTGACCGGGTCGTAGCGCTCCATGAAGCGCTCACCCAGGGAGTTGCGCAGGATGCCGCCCTCTCCGCGGACCGCCTCGGTGACCAGGATCCCCCGGGCCCCCGGTGGCCAGACCATCCCCGTGGGGTGGAACTGGACGAACTCCATGTCCTTCAACTCGGCCCCGGCCTCGTAGGCCATGGCCGCCCCATCCCCAGTCCCCTCCCAGGAGTTGGAGGTGATGCGGTACATCCGGCCCCATCCTCCGGTGGCCAGCACCACCGCCTTGGCCCGGATGGTGATGAACTCCCCGTCCGCCCGCTGATACCCGGTGGCACCGGCGATCCGGTCACCGTCCTTCAGAAGGCGGGTCATGGTCGTCTCCATGTGGACCGTGACCCCCTCCTGGTGGACCATGCGGTCCTGGCAGGTGCGGATCAGCTCCAGCCCTGTCCGGTCGCCGATGTGGGCCAGCCGGCGCCAGGAGTGGGCGCCGAAGGCCCGCTGGCTGATCTTGCCCTGCTTGGTGCGGTCGAAGACCCCGCCCCACTGCTCCAGCTCGATGACCCGGTCGATGACCTCGTGGGCATACAGCTCCACCATCCGCCAGTTGTTCATCATCGCGCCGCCGCGCATGGTGTCCCCGAAGTGGGTCTCCCAGGAGTCCTCAGGGTCCAGGTTGCCGAGGGCGGCGGCGATCCCCCCCTCGGCCATCACCGTGTGGGCCTTGCCCAATAGGGACTTGCAGACCACCCCCACCGAGCAGCCCGCCTGGGCGGCGGCGATGGCCGCCCGCATTCCAGCTCCCCCAGCCCCCAGGACCAGTACGTCGTACTCAGCTTCTGCGGCCATCCCCCCCTCCTCAGAAACCGAGATGGGGGTCGTGGATGACCCCGTACTGCAAGAGACGGATGTAGAGATCGGTGGCGATCAGAGTGAAGAGGCTGATCCAGGCGAAGGTGGAGTGGCGGGCGTTAAGCCAGCTCACCCCCTTCCAGGCCCGGTGGCGCTGCCGCCCGCCCAGGGCGCAGCTGAAGCAGTCCACTCCCCCGCCGACCAGATGCCGCAGGGAGTGGCAGCCGAAGGTGTATCCGGTGAGGAAGACGATGTTGACCAGCATGAGTGCGGTGCCCAAGCCGAACCCCAGGTGGCCGTGGTACCAGAAGGAGTTGTAGGCGTCGATCCAGAGCACCACCACAAAGCCCACCGCGAAGTACATGAGGAAGCGGTGCAGGTTGTTGAGCACAAACGGCAGCCGGCTCTCCCCCCGGTAGGCGGAGCCCCTGCCGGTGGGCGAGGCGCTGGCCAGGAACTGGGGCTCGCGGATCGCGCACCCCGGCGGGTCGGCGAAGAAGGCTCGGTAGTAGGCCTTGCGGTAGTAGTAGCAGGTGGCCCGGAACCCCAGCGGGATGTAGAAGATGAAGAGGGCCGGGGATGCCGGGGTCCTTCCCACCGCCACCTGGGGCGAGTAGAAGGGCGACAGGTACTGGTGGAACTGGTCGGAGTGGAAGAAGACTATGGTCCAGAGGCTGTAGAGCCCGAAGAGGGTGAGCCAGGCGGCGACGTTGGCCGGATAGACCCACCACCGGTCCTGGCGCCGCACATCGGCCGCGGACGGTGAGGAGAGACTGGCCGCCATCAGCCCAGCACCGCCGTCACTTCCCGGACGGCGGCCGCGGACCGCTCCAGTTCCGCCCTCTCAGACTCGGTCAGCTCCACCTCGAGGACGTCCTGAACACCACCGGCTCCCAACTTCACCGGTACCCCCATCACCACTCCGCTGAGGCCGTACTCTCCCTCCAGCCGGATGGCGCAGGGCAGGACCAGCCCCCGGTCCCGCAGTATGGCATCCACCATCTGGGCCACCGCGGCGGCGGGCGCGTAGTAGGCGGACCCGCTCTTGAGCAGCTTGACCACCTCGGCGCCCCCGTCCCGGGTCCGCTGCACGATCTCCTCCAGCCGCCCCTCCGGAATCAGCCGACCCACCGGCACCCCGGCGACGCTGGTGACCCCTCGAAGCGGCACCATGGTGTCGCCGTGCCCACCCAGCACGTAGGCCTCCACGCTGCGCACGGAGACTCCGAGCTCGGCGGCCACGAAGGAGCGGAACCGGGCCGTGTCCAGCACCCCGGCCATCCCGATGACCCGGCGACGGTCCAGGCCGCTGGCCCGGATGGCGAGCTCCGTCATCACATCGAGGGGGTTGGTCACCATGACCAGCACCGCCTCGGGGGAATGGCGCACCACCTGTTCCACCACCGGGCCCACGATCTGGGCGTTGGCGGAGATCAGGTCATCCCGACTCATGCCAGGCTTGCGGGCCAGGCCGGAGGTGACCACCACCACCCGCGACCCCTCGGTGATCGCCATGTCCGTCGAACCCGTCACCGAGCTGTCGTACCCCACCACCGGCGCCGCCTCGCGCAGGTCGAGGGCCTTCCCCTCGGCCAGCCCCTCGACCACGTCCACCAGCGCTATGTCGACTAGATCCATCTCGGCCAGCCGCTGGGCTGTGGTGGCCCCCACGTTCCCCGCCCCGATCACCGAAACCTTCTGCCTCATCGGACCTCCCCTGCCCGGGCATGAGCCCACCCCAATGCGGAAACCGACTCCATTCTAGGCAGTCGGACCGGGGCCCACTTCAGCCCGCCGGCCGACCCAACCGTCTTCGGCAGTCCAGGACCGCCTCCCAGGCCGCCTCCCGTCCCTCCCAGCCGCCGACGGACACCTCCTTGGAGTCCTCCAGCCGCTTGTAGGTCTCGAAGAAGATCTCGATCTCCCGCAGCCAGTGGGGGGCCAGGTCACCCAGCTCGCGGATCTGGTCGAAGCGAGGATCCGAGGCGGCGACACAGAGCACCTTCACGTCCTTCCCGTTCTCATCGGCCATGTGCAGGAGCCCGATCGGCCGGGCCGGGACCGAGCATCCCGGAAATGTCCCCTCCTCGACCACCACCAGGGCGTCCAGGGGGTCGCCGTCCTCCGCCAGCGTGTCGGGGATGTACCCGTAGTCGGTGGGATAGTGCACCGAGGAGTGCAGCACCCGGTCGAGGCGGATCCGGTGGGTGGCGTGGTCCATCTCGTACTTGTTGCGGCTCCCCCGGGGGATCTCCACCACCACCTCGAGCTCCTCTTGGTCCATCGCCACCTCCTATGACAGCCAGGGTCCGAGGGCCGACCCGGGCTCATTGGGGTTCATCCGAACCCGAGGAATTTGCCAGATCTGGCCGGTGGTCTGGGCCGCAGAGTCCACTCGCGCGTCGACCGCCCCCCCGACGTAGCCGAGCTGGGCAAGCTCCTGGAACAGGAGGCTCTCGGCCGGACCGCTCTGGGTGGAGGTGCTGAAGGGCCAGAGCCCACTGTAGGCGATGAACTGGACGGGAACTCCGGTCTGGGCGGCGATGGCAGCCCCGGTCTGCCCCGCCAGCCGCTGGACCTCTGAGCTGGGCAGGCCCCAGAGCGGGGTGTTGTCGAAGAGGGTGTGGTCCTCGATCCAGAAGCCGCTGTGCGCCAGCTGATCGATCTGTGACCAGGTCAGGTAGTGCTGCGGATTGGTGCCGGCGCGGGTGGTCACGTACCTGCCCACCAGCCCGCTGGGGACGAAGAAGGTGGCGGTGTAGCCGTAGGTTCGGAGCACGGGGACAGCGTTCTGCAGGGGACTCTCCCGGCCATCGTCGAAGGTGATGGCTACCGGCTTGGGCGGCAGCGGAAGACCGTACAGGAGGAAGTCCGCCAGACGGGTCAGCGAGATGGCGTGGGCACCGGCGCCGGAGAGGTACGCCATCTGGGCGGCGAACTGGGACGGAGTCACCGTCAGCCCGTACTCCAGGTCGTAGGCGTACGTGCTGTTCCACTGAGCGGGATTCGGGAAGGGGGCCACCACGTGGTACATGAGGACGGGTACGGAGGCGCTCTCCGTGGGTGGAGAGGGCGGCACGATCACGGGCGCGTCGATCGAACTCGGCCCCTCCCCCACCACCAGCGGTGGCCCGGACGACCGGAGCACGAGCATCAACTCAAGCTTGGCGTAATCTGCCGCCACCCCGGTCGGCAGGATTTGTGCGGGCGAGCTGAACTGAATCTGGACGGGTACGGCATAGGCTCCCGCCACCTGGACCGCGGGGTCCTCCCTGTCTACCCAGGTGGAGGGGGGGGCCGGCGCTCCCATCTGGAATCCACTAACCGCCGCCGCCCCCTGGAACTTGGCGAAAAGGAAGGCAGACCGGGCGGCCTCCGAGGGCCACATCGCCTGGGCGGGAGGAGCCAGTTCGCCCCACTGCGCCGTGTAGTCGCCCGCCACCATCTGGCTCATGAAGGTGTGGGCCGCCGTCTCCACGAGCTGGGCGACTGGCGGCGGGGTGGGCGACGGGGGTGGCGGCCGCCTCTTCGCGGCGGGCTGCCCGCACCCAGCCAGCAGCGCGATCATCGCGAGGCCGATCGCCGGGGGACCCAGCCAGAGCCGCACTCCCCGATCTTAGCCAGGAGACGGCTGGGACGTCGCCCCGATAGCCCGACTCACCCCCACCTGCTGCAGGTCTGTGTTGAGCAGCCAGAGGGAGCCGTCCGAGGATGTCTCCACCTTGGTGTACAGGCGGGTGAGGATGGGCTGCAGGGGCCCGTAGCCGTTGAGGGCGTCGTTGGTCACCAGGATCAGCTCCGGTCGCTCGCTGAGGGTCCGCTGGATCAGGCCTGACTGCCCCAGCCAGTCGAAGTCCTTGTAGATGGGCGGGGCCGGCATCACCGAGTGCACGGGGACCAAAAGATAGGCCCAGCTGTCCGGCGACCACACCACGGCCCGAGCCCCGGCCAGACCGTGGGCACGGATCCAGCTTCCGGCCTCGGCCTCGGCGCGCACCCGATAGTCGTAGAAGTCCTGGTAGCTGGCTTTCGACACGACCCCGGTGGCCCGGCCCACGAACATCGGGTAGTAGAGCACGGTTCGCCCGACCGTGTAGAAGTCGTCAATCGGCAGGTAGGAGGCCATGAGCTGGCCCCACAGTGCCGCGCTGAGAAGCGCCCCGGCCACCAGCGGGGCGAGCGAGAGCCGCAGCGTCGCCAGCTTGGGCCGGGGCAGCCGGCCCACCACCAGCGCCAGGGGCACCGCGGCGGGCAGGAGATGAAAGGGATAGGGCCGGTTCGGAAGGACGTAGGTCAGGAGGTCCACCCCGAGCCAGGTCCAGATGAGGACCGTGCGCGGATCCCTCTTCCGTGCCGCCACCACCCCCAGGGACAGCAGGAGTCCGGCGGCTGCCCTGGGAAGGAGGGTCAGAGCATTGAGGGGCAGGGTGCGCGAGGTGTAGCCCTCGAAGGAGGTCACCAGGAAGTAGTAGACGTGGCTTGGCCCGGCCCAGAACAGGTAGGGGGCTATCCCCGCCAGGGTGACCACGGCCCCAGCCACGAGCACCCGCACGGCTCCGCGAACGGAGCCAGCCCGAGGCATCAGCGCAACCAGGAACACCATGGCCAACAGCGGCCCGGCCGCCGTCTGCTGGATCAGGCAGGCCAGCCCGAATGCCACCCCCGCCCACAGTTCCAGGGCGGCCCGCCACCGGCCGCGCGCCGAGAAGGAGCGCAGGAGCAGGAGCATCCCAGCTGCCTCGGGGAATATGAGGAAGTTCTCCGGGAGGGCAAGCTCGGCGCTGAGAAGGGGCAGCCCAAGCAGGAGGGTGGCGATCACCATCGTTCGGCCCATCCCCCTCCCCCCCCACTCCCGGCGGACCATCTGCCAGATGACCGCCAGGGTCAGTCCCCCCGCGAGGGTGGACAGGAGATGCAGCCCGAGTTCACTCGGACCGAACCAGCTGAGGGCGACGTCGTAGATCCAGAACAGGAGCGGAGGCTTGTTGTTCCACACCGTGAGGTAGAGGATCCGACCGTGGGCCGCGAGATACGCAGTGTTGGCGTACCCCGCCTCGTCCGTGTACCAGTGGGGCTCAAACCAGGATGGGATTCGCAGCAGCAGGAACAGCACCAGCGCGGCCAGCAACCAACGCCTCTGCCCGGCCTGGCTGCCGGCTCCGAACATGCCGAAGCGACGTGCGATTTTGCTCAAGTCTCCTCCGCCTGCGATCTCGTCGTGCCTGGGGCCCCTGCCCGTCCGAGAGATTCTCCCACCCAGCCTGAACGTGGTGAGTTGTGGCGGCCCGGAGGGGCTGGTTTACCATGGCCCGATGACCAACTCCAATCCGGTGGCTCGGGTGGTGGTCACCGGAGGGGCCGGGTTCATCGGGACCCACACCGTGGCCCTCTTGCTCGCGCAGGGCGCACGCGTGCTGGTCATCGATGACCTTCGCCACGCCTGCGGAGCTGAGATCCCCCCGGAGGCGGACAGGGTGGAGGCGGAGCTCTCCACTCCGGCGGCGCTTCAGGCCTTGGCCCGCTTCCAGCCCACCGCGGTCCTCCACCTGGCGGCCCAGGGCGGGGTGAGCCGGTCGCTGCGCGATCCGGCGGGGGACGCCCTCAACAACGTCGTGGCCACCCTCGCCCTGCTGCGGGCGGTGGTGGACGCCGGACGGCCCCGGTTCGTGTTCGCCTCTTCGGGGGGCGCCATATACGGGCGCGCCCGGCGGCTCCCCACCAGGGAGACCTCTCCGGCCCGGCCCCTGGCCCCGTACGGTGCCGCCAAGCTGGCCGGAGAGGGATACCTCGGGATGTTCCAGCGGACCTTCAAGCTCTCCTACGCCGCTCTGCGCTACGGCAACGTCTACGGACCGCACCAGGACGGGACGGGGGAGGCGGGCATGGTGGCGATCAGCTGCCGCCGCTTGCTCCGGGGCGAGCCCGCGCGGGTGACCGGGAACGGAGCGCAGACCCGCGACTTCGTGTACGTGGGGGACGTGGCCCGCGCCAACGTGCTGGCCCTCGGCGCCACCACGCAGGGCCCGATCAACATCGGCACCGGGATACCCACCTCCATCATCACGGTCGCCCGGACGCTCACGGCCCTTGCCGGGCTTCCGGCTGACCCGGAGTTCGTACCACCGAGGCCCGGCGAGGTGCCCGCGAGCTACCTCGACCCGGCACGAGCCCGAGCCCGGCTGGGCTGGACGCCGCAGGTCCCCCTCGAGGAGGGGCTCAAGCTCACCCTGGAGAGTTTCCGGAGGGCGGCCTAGGCGGAGGTGCCCAGGTCCGGGCCAACCGCCAGCGCAGCTTGACCAGTTCCCGGACCGCCCTCAGGATGGGGACCAGCCGCCCTCCCGACCTCACTCCGGCGATCCGCGGGTGGTGGGTGAGGCCCACCTGGGTCACCCTCAGCCCCGCCCGTCTGGTCTTGAAGTAGATCTCAGTGTTCAGGAGCGCCGAGCGGGCCAGGATGGGGTGGGCGACCGTCAGGACCTCGCGCCGCATCAGCTTGAAGCCGCAATCCACATCCCGACAGCGCACGCCGTAGAGGACCCGCACGAAGACGTTGAAGGTGCGGCTCACCACCGAGCGGTGCCAGGGGTCGGCGCGCCGCACCCGGAATCCCGCCACCAGGTCGGCGCCTTCCGCCTTGGCCGCCAGCCGGGTGAGGTCGGCTGGGTCGAACTGGCCGTCGCCGTCCATGAAGGCCACCCAGTCGCCGCGTGCTGCCCGCAGGCCGTCGGCCACCGTCACCCCGTACCCTGACTTGCGCTCGTGCCTCACGACGCGCAGCCTGTCGGTACTGGCTCCCATGGCCCGGCGGGCCTCGTCCACGGTCCGGTCGGTGCTGCCGTCGTCCACCAGCACCACCTCGAAGCTGTCGGCTACCTCGCGCAGCGCGGTGACCGCTCCACCCACCACGCGAGCCATGTTGGGCTCCTCGTTGTGAGCGGGGATGACCAGGCTCAAAAGACCGCGGAGATGAACCGGTCGGCCGGGGTCCGGAGAGGCCGGCCCTCCCGGGTCACTCACCCTCCCGCCCTCAGCCGTGGACGACCGAGATGCCCTGGAGGAGGGTGTAGATGACGGCGGGGAAGATCCCCAGCACGATGGTGCCGGCCCCGGCCAGGACCACGACCAGCACCGCCGGGCCGAGGGCGGTGGGTGCTGCCACGGCCGTGCCCTCCGGCGACACCGAGGCCACCTCGAACTCCTCGACCGCCCCCACGTCGGCAGCCGGCGCGTACATCTTGAGGATCACTCTGAGGTAGTAGAACAGGGAGACGGCGGAGGTCAGGATGCCCCAGATGGCGAGGGCCAGCTGCCCATCGTGGATGGCCGCCGAGAACAGGAAGAACTTTCCGAAGAAGCCCACGGTGAGGGGGAATCCCGCCAGCGACAGCATGAACAAGGACATCAGCCCCGCCAGCACCGGCTCGCGCCGCCCCAGCCCCGCCAGCTCGGAGTAGCGATCGCAGTCCTCACCCTTCCGGCTGAGGATGGTGACGACAGCGAAGGCTCCGGTGTTCATGAAGGCGTAGGCGGCCAGGTAGTAGAGCGACGCCTCGGTGCCGTCGGGACGGCCCAGCGCCACCCCGATCATGATGTAGCCGGCCTGAGCGATACCGGAGTACGCCAGAAGGCGCTTGATCGAGGTCTGGGCCACCGCCACCACGTTGCCGTAGATCATGGAGATGATCGCCACCACCGCGATGGGCACCGTCCACTCGGCCCTGTAGGGGGCGAGGGTGGCGGAGAAGAGGCGCAGGAAGACCGCGAAGGCCGCCACTTTGGTGGCGACCGACATGAACGTGGTCACCACTGCCGGGGAGCCCTGGTAGACGTCGGGGGTCCACCAGTGGAACGGTGCCGCCGACACCTTGAAGGCCAGGCCCACCGCCAGGAGGCCCACCGCCGCCAGGACCATCGGGTCTATGTGTCCGGCGGTTGCATCCCGAAGGAGGAAGGCGTGGATGGCGGTGAGAGAGGTGTGCCCAGTCTCCCCGTACAGAAGTGCCATCCCGTACAGAAGGAAGCCCGAGGCGAACCCCCCCAGCAGGAGGTACTTCATGGCCCCTTCCTGGCTGCGCTGGTCGTCGCGGGCGAAGCCGGCGAGCACGTACAGGGGGATGGACAGCAGTTCGATGCCGAGGAAGATGACGATCAGGTTGAGGGCCCCGTCCAGCACCAGCATGCCGGCCACCGAGGCCAGGAGCAGGATGTAGTACTCGCCCTCCGCCAACCCCCGGCGCCGCAGGTAGCCGGGGCTGAGCACCACCACGGCGAGGGCGGTGATCAGCACCACGAAGTCGGCGAAGAGCGCGAAGCGGTCGTTGGCGTAGGCCCCGTTGAACACCACAATGGGGCTGGAGTTGGCGATCCACTGGCCGATGGCGGTCCCCAGGGCAGCCAGCAGGAAGAGGCCGGTCAGTCCGGCCAGCCACACCTCCTGACCGCGGGGGCGAACCAGGTCCCAAATGAGAACCATGACCGCCCCTCCCCCGACGATGAGGATAGGCAGGATCCCCAGGAGGTCGCCGACGGGGACGAAGTGGAGGGGGTACCCGGGCGCGGTGGACGCCATCACGGCAGGTTCCTCGCGCTGGCGCGCGAGCTCGCCAGCGCCGGGTCGGTCGCCGTCTGACGGTTGGCCGCCTGCACGTACTGTGCGGCACTGAACCTTCCGTAGCGGATGACCGGGGCGGGGTAGACACCGATGACGAGCATGAGAGCCACCAAGGGCACCAGTGCCACCACCTCAACCGGGCCAACATCTAGCCGTCCCAGCCTGCGGGACACGGTCTGGAGTTGGTCGGAGACCGCCTCCGTCCCCGGCAGGCGAAGCTCGCCCTGGGTCAGGCCCTGGTACAGCCTAAGCATGTACCAGCAGGCCAAGATCACCCCCAGGCTGGCCAGCACCGCCCACACCGGGCTGGCCTGGAAGGCACCCAGCAGGATGAGGAACTCCCCGACGAAGCTGTTGAGCAGGGGCATGCCCAGTCCGGCCAGGGTGACCACCAGGAACAACCCCGCCAGCACCGGCATGGGGCGCGCCAGCCCACCCAGCTCGGACAGGGTGCGGGTGGCGAACCTGGACTCGACGACCCCCACGCAGATGAAGAGAGCCGCGATCACGATGCCGTGGTTGACCATCTGGATGATGGCCCCATTTAGTCCGTCCACGTTGAGGGCGAAGATCCCCAGCACCACGAAACCCAGGTGGCTGATGGAGGCGAAGCCCACGATCCGCTTGATGTCAGTCTGAGCGAGAGCGGCCAGCGCCCCGTAAAGGATGCTGGCGATGGCCAGGCCCAGCATCAGGGGCTGGAAGGTGTGGCTGGCCTGGGGGAAGAGGGTCAGGTTGTACCGGATCAGCCCGAACGCCCCCAGCTTGCTGACGATGCCCGCGAAGAAGATCAGGAACGGAGTGGTCCCGGAGCTGTAGGCGTCGGGCAGCCAGCTGTGGAAGGGTACGAGTGGCACCTTGATGGCGAAGGCCAGAGCGAAGGCCAGGAACAGCCACTCCTGGGGGTTGAGCAGCGGGAAGCTGTGGCCAAACAGGCTGAAGGTCGTGGCCTGGGTGGTGTGGACAAACGACTGGGCGGCGATCAGGGTGGGCAGGTCGAAGGTGTAAACGCCGGTCTGAGCACCGGTGATGAAGTACACACCGAAGATGGCCAGCAGCATGAAGAGGCTGCCCGCGACGGTGTAGATGATGAACTTGAGCGCGGCCCGCCCCCGGTTGCGGTCTCCCCACCCGATCATGAGGAAGTACAGCGGGATCAGGGCGGCCTCCCAGAAGAAGTAGAAGAGGATCAGGTCAAGGGAGGTGAGCACTCCGAGCACCCCCACCTCGGAGAGCAGCATCAGGACGGCGAAGGTGCGCAGCCTCGTCTCCCGCTGCGAGAGGACCACGGCCGCCACCAGAAATAGGAGCGCCGCCAGCGCCATCAGCCAGACCGAGAGTCCGTCCACCCCGAGGTGATAGGAAAAGTTGATTGGCGGCGGAGCGGCCTGGTTGAAGGCGGAGTTGCCCTCGTTGAAGGCCAAGTGCAGGTGGGAAAGCGAAGTCCCCGACTGCAACCAGTTGACCTGCTCCTGGAACTGGAAGGTGATGGGCGAGTGAATCGTCGAGAGGGACTGGCCGTTGGCGGTGCCGCTGAGCTTCGAGGCGGCCGCCGGGGGCACCGCCAGGTAGGCCACCAGGACAACGCAGGTGAGTCCCAGGGTTACAGCCGTCACCGCCATGAGTGCCAGCCGGATCGCCCGCGCCCTGGAGGATGGGATGGCCAGAATGGCCACCGCCCCCGCCAGGGGCAGGAACAGCGTCACCGAGAGAATCGGCCAGCTCATGTAAGCCTCAGCCCCATCAGCACCACGCCCAGGACCGCGAAGAAGAAGAACCAGAGCGCGTAGTCCTTGAGGAAACCCGTCTGGAAGGTCCGCAGGTCGGCGCTCAGCTGGGCCACCGCGTCCCTCACCCCTCCAACCGCGGAATCGAACACTCCGGGCTCCAGGACCCGCCGCACCCCGGTGGCCAGCGCCAGCGCCGGCGTCACCAGGGCCACGTCGTACACCTCATCCCAGTAGAACTTGCGGAAGGAGAGCTGATAGAGCCAGGGCAGGCGTTGGGGGATCAGTTCGCGCGACAGCACCTGCTTGCCGTACACCGCCCAGGCCACCCCCAGCCCCAGGAGGCTCAGCAGAACCCCGGCGAGCAGGGCCAGCCCATCCACCAGGGCACTGGCGTGGGCCCCCGGTACACCCACCACCGGCTGCAGGAAGGCTTGGAACAGGGTCACCGGAGCGAAGCCGGCGAAGTCAATGTTGAGGAATCCCACGACCGTGGAGAGGCCGGCGAGCACCAGCACCGGGAGCAGCATCACCGCCGGCGCCTCGTGGGCGTGCTCCGCGTTCTCGGAGCGCGGGTCCCCGGTGAACGCCACCCAGACGACCCGGAAGATGTAGAAGCTGGTGAGGACGTTCACCGACACCCCGATCACCCACAACCAGGGGACCGCCGGGCCGAGGGCCAGCCCCTGCCCCAGGAGCTCCTCCTTGCTGAAGAAGCCGGCGAAGATGGGGATGCCGGCCAGGGCCAGGGAGCCGGTGGTGAAGGCCAGGAAGGTCCAGCGCATGTGCCGGCGCAGACCTCCCATCACCCTTATGTCCTGGTCGTCATGGAGGGCATGGATCACATTGCCGGCGGCCAGGAAGAGCAGGGCCTTGAAGCAGGCGTGGGTGAAGAACTGGAACATCCCGGCGGAGTAGGCGCCCACCCCCACCGCGAAGATCATTAGCCCGATCTGGCTCATGGTCGAGTAGGCGATCACCCGCTTGATGTCGTACTGGGTGCAGCCGATGATGCCGGCCATGAGGGCGGTGCCGATCCCCACCACCGCCACCACCCCGGCGGCCACCGGAGCCTGCTGGAAGACGGGGTGGAACCGGGCCACCAGATAGACGCCCGCGGTCACCATGGTGGCGGCGTGGATCAGCGCCGACACCGGGGTCGGACCCTCCATGGCGTCGGGCAGCCAGGTGTGCAGGGGCCACTGAGCCGACTTGGCAGCGGCGCCGAGGAAGAGCAGGATCCCAATAGCGGTCACCATGCCCCCACCGACCGGACCGAGACCGCCGTGGAAATGGGCGCCAGGTCCGACGTTGGCGAAGATGGTCTGCAGGTCCACGGTGTGGAGCAGCCGGCCGGATGGGCCCCTCAGATTGAGGAAGATGAGGAAGGCGGCCAGCACCAGCCCGACGTCCCCGATCACCTGGGTGATGAAGGCCTTTCGCCCCGCCACCACCGCCGAGGGACGCTGGTACCAGAAGGCAATGAGGGCGTAGGAGGCGAAGGCCACCATGGCCCAGCCGATGATGAGGAACACCAGGCTGTTGCTCATCACCAGCACCAGCATGCTGGTGATGAAGAGGTTCATCAGGGCGAAGAAGCGGTTGAAGCCCGGGTCCTCGGCCATGTAGCCGACGCTGTAGACGTGGATCAGCCCACCGATGCCGGTGATCACCAGCATCATCAAGATCGCCAGCGGGTCGATGCGAACGCTGAAGGCGGCGCTCAGGCCCGCATGGGCGGACACCCCGGATCCGCCCCCAATCGACGCGTTGAGCCAGTCCCAGAAGGTGACCGTAATCCCCCGGTGCGACGGGCTCTGGGCGAGCATGGTGGCCAGCAGCACCAGGGTCGCTACGAACGAGCCCAGCACCGATCCCGGCCCCAGGTAGGTGACCACCCGCCGCGGCAGCCGCCCGGCGGTCACCGCGTTGACGGCGAAGGAGGCGGTGGGCAGCCCCAGGACCACGGCGCTGAGGACCAGCGTGAGCTGAGGGTTCACTCGGACATCTCGCTGAGCTCGTCCAGGTCGAGGCGCCTCCCGCTGCGGTAGACGCCGGTGATCAGCGCCAGCCCGACCACCACCTCACTGGCGGCCACGGCGATCACGATGAGGGCGAAGACCTGGCCGGCCATGGTGTGGGTGTAGCGGGCGTAGGTGACCAGGGCCAGGTTCGCCGAGTTCAGCATCAGCTCGATGCACATGAACACCACGATCGGGTTGCGGCGCACCAGGACTCCCGCTGCCCCGATGGCGAACATGGCGGCGGAGAGGATGAGGAAGCCCGGAAAGAGCCCACTCACGCCAACTGCCTCCGCCGTCGGGAGAGGTACACGGCACCCACGGCCGCCACCAGCAGCAGCAGTGAGGTGACCTCGAAGGGAAGCAGGTAGGTCGTGAAGAGCTGGTCACCCAGGGTCTGGACCTGTCCGTGAGCGTTCACCGCCACCGGTGAGAACGGCCCCAGGGCGCCGTGCAGACGCCCATGCGCCCCCACGGTGATCCCGTTGAGGGTGAGGCGCCCGATGAGCAGCGTGAAGGCGACCGCGCCGACTCCACCCAGCAGAAGGCGCAACTCTACCGACCGCAGCCGCTCCTCCGCTCCCGGAGAGAGCAGGGCGATGATGAAAACGAAGAGCACCATCACAGCGCCGGCGTAGACGATGATCTGGACGGCGGCGATGAACTGCGCGTCCAAGAGCAGGAAGAGCACTGCCAGCGCCACCATGTTGAGCACCAGGCTCATCGCCGAGTAGATGGTGCGCTGGCTCAGCACCACTCCCAGGGCTCCCAGGAAGGCGATAACCGCCGCCAGGCCGAAGACGACGCTCACTCCGCCCCTCCCCTCCCGCCGGGAATCGGGGGCCTGAGACCGGGCGCTGAGCCGGCCGGCCCGGCGTGGCTCGACCCGGCCCCTCTCGGGCTGGGTTGAGAGGCCGCCTGGCCGAGGCCTGGGGCGACAGCCACCGGGAGCGGCTGGAAGCCCGGCCAGGCCTCCAGGAGGTCATCCTTGGTGGCCACCAAATGTTCCCGCTTGTAGTCGACCAGGTCCAGTCGGGGACCCAGGGTGATGGCTTCGGTGGGACAGGCCTCGGCGCAATAGCCACAGTAGATACAGCGCATCAGGTTGATCTCATAGCGGATCGCATAGCGCTCCCCCGGCGAGACCGGGTGCTCCGGGTCGTTCTCCGCCGCCTGCACGTAGATGCAGCCCACAGGGCAGGCACCGGCACAGAGCTCGCAGCCGATGCATTTCTCCAGCCCGTTGTCGTACCGGTGGAGGATGTGGCGCCCACGATGCCGGGGCGGGACCGGGCGCTGCTCCTCGGGGTACTGGATGGTGATCGGCGGGCTCACCATCTCCCGCATGGTGGTGCGCAACCCCCCGAGCAGCTCACGAAACATAGGAGCTCACCTCCGGCCGTCGGATGGCCCGGGTCACCGCAGTGCCACAAACACGCTGGTCAGCATCAGATTGGCCAGCCCCAGGGGCAGCAGCACCTTCCAGCCGAACTGCATGAGGCGGTCGTAACGCAGCCGGGGGAAGGTCCAGCGCACCCACATCATCACGAAGAGCAGCAGGACGACCTTGCCCACAAACCAGATCGGGCCGAGCCAGTTGGGCAGGAAGAAGAACGGGGCCATCCAGCCGCCCAGGAATACCACGGTGGCGATGGAGCAGACGGTGACCATGTTGATGTACTCAGCCATGAAGAAGAGGCCAAACCGCATTCCGGAGTACTCGGTGTGGTACCCGGCCACCAGCTCCGCCTCGGCCTCGGGAAGGTCAAAGGGCAGCCGGTTGGTCTCCGCCAGGGCTCCCGTGAAGTAGAGCAGGAACCCCATGGGCTGAAGGAACACGAACCACAGGGAGTGCTGCTGGGTGACGATGGTCTCGAGGTTGAGGGAGCCGGCCAGGAGGACGGGCCCGATCAGGGCGAAGCTAACCGCCATCTCATAGCTGATCAGCTGAGCCGAGCTTCGCAGCGCCCCGAGGAGGGGGTACTTGGAGTTGCTGGCCCATCCCCCCAGGAAGATGGAGTACACCCCGAGCGAGGTGATGGCGAGGATGAAGAGGAGCCCGATGTTGAGGTGGGCCAGGTCCCAGTGCAGCGGGTAACCGCCGGGGCACGAGGCCGAGAGGGGCCCGGCACCGTGAGTCCCGCCGATGCAGATCGTCTGGTTGATGGGGATGACCGAGAAGGCGAAGAGCGCGGCGCAGGCAGCCAGGGCCGGGGCCAGAAGGTAAAGGAAGTTGTCTCGCCCCTCCGGCGCCACCTTCTCCTTGGTGAAGAGCTTGACGCCGTCGGCTGCCGGTTGCAGGAACCCGAAGGGTCCGACCCGGTTGGGGCCGTAGCGCAGCTGAATCCGCGCAGAGACCTTGCGCTCTGCCAGGGTCAGGTAGGCGAAGGCGGTCATCAGGACGATGATGATCAGCACCCCTTTGACCACCGCCACCACCACCGCCAGCAGGACCGAGGTTGCCGCCGCGCTCATCCCGGGCTCCCCCACCGGGCCCTCATCCCGGCCTGGGCGCCACGATAGGCCGGCACCGCGGCGGCCAGCTTCTCGTATACGGGGGTGGCCATCGGGGACACCCCGAGGTTGGCGCCCAACGCCTCGGCCAGCTCACCCAGCGTGCGCAGATCGGTGGGAAACGTGAGGCTGGGTTCGACAGCGGCCCGCACCCGCTGAACCCTGCCCTCAGTGTTGGTCACGGTGCCCGCCTTCTCGACGATGGTCCGCCCGGGGATGAGCACGCTGGCCCCGCGGCTGGCAGCCCCAGGATGCGGAGTGACCACCACCGCCGCCTCCACCCCGCGCAGGGCCGCCTCAAACTCCGGAGCGGCCTCCAGCTCGGGTGAAGGGTTCACGATCAGGAGCGCCTTGAGCTTTCCCGTGGCACAGGACTGCAGAATCTCCGGGAGGCCCATACCCGCCTGGGGAGCCGCGACGTACCCGGGGAGCCACCCGGGCAGCAGGCCCATGTCCTGGCACCCCCGGCTGTTGACCCGCTCCATGATCGTGAGGAGCTGGGCGGTGTGTCCGGCACCCCGGAGCTGGTCCCGGATGGCCACGCCTGCATCGCGGTCGACCTCGCTGGAGATGACGCCCACTCTCTGGGGTTGCGCCTTCTCGGTCCAGGTGTAAGGCGGCTGCAGCCGCTCCACCCGACGGCCGCGCTTGGTGGCCGCCTTGTGGAGGCGGAGGGTCAGGACCGGGGCGAGCCGCTCCGGCTCCTCCCCGAGGACCAGGATGAGATCGCACTCCTCGATTCCGGCGATCCCTAGCTCGAAGTCAGCCGGGTCCAGGTGAGGCGTCGGACGCAGACGGTGGTCCAGGTGCGGGGTGCCGATCACGTCCCGCGCCAGCCACTGCAGGAAAAACGCCTCCTCGTTGGTCATGAGATCGGAGCCCACGACCGCCACCGCCTCCGGCCCCCGGTCGGAGATGATCCTCAGGAGCTGGCCGGCCGCCCGAGCCACCGCCTCCCGATGTGACACCACCTGGCGCCCGCCGGTCACCACCGCCTCGGGCGCCGTCACCCGCTCTCGGCCGTTGTACTCGGGGAAGCTGTAGCGCCCCCGGTCACACAGCCAACTGTCCTCCACGTCCTCGTTGTCGCTGCTGGCGTAACGGGCGATCTGATCGTCGCGAGCGTCGATGAACAGGTTGCAGCCGTAGCTGCAGTGGGAGCAGATGCTGGCTGTGCGACGGAGGTCCCAGGGGCGGGCCCGGAACCGATACTTGGCGTGGGTCAGAGCCCCCACCGGGCAGATCTCCGGCAGATTGCCCTGGAACTGACTGCGCAGCGGCTGCCGCTCGAAGGTGTCCACCACCGTATGGACCCCGCGCTGCTGGAGCACGATCTCCCGCTCCCCGGTGACCTCCTCGTAATAGCGCACGCACCGCCAGCAGAGGATGCACCGCTCCTGGTCGAGAAAGATCTTGTCGGAGAGGGGGATGGCCTTGTCGAAGTGCACCTTCTGCTGGATGCTCTGCCGGCTGCGGCCGGGTCCGAAGCGCTGGGTGAAGTCCTGCAGGTCGCATTCCCCGCCCCGGTCGCAGACCGGGCAGTCAAGGGGGTGGTTGAGGAGCAAGAACTCCAGGTTGGAGTCCCGGAACTTGCGCACCTGCTCAGTGAGGGTCCGCACCTTCATGCCGTCGGCCACCCGGGTGGCGCAGGCCGGCTGCAGCTTGGGCATGCCCTCCACCTCGACCAGGCACATCCGGCAGACCGCGACCGGCTCCAGCTTCTTGTGGGCGCAGTAGACCGGGACAAAAACCCCTGCCCTCTCGCAGGCGTCCCACACCAGGGTGCCGGGGGCGACCTCGACCTCCCTGTCGTCCACCGTGACGCGCACCAGATCGGAGTGCGCGGGTGCCTCGCCCATCAGGCGGCCGCCCCCACGCTCGCCCGCACCGGGCAGTGGCCGGCCCCCACATGGGCGTCGAACTCCTCCTTGAACATGCGGTAGGCGGACATCACGAACCAGGTGGCGGTGTCCCCCAGCGGGCAGAAGCACCGTCCATCCATGCCGGCACAGATGTCGGCCAAGCTGGCGAGCTCCTCGGCGGAGGCCAGCCCCTCCTCGAGCCGGTGCATGAGCTGGCTTTCGAAATAGGTTCCTTCCCGGCAGGGCACGCACTTGCCGCAGGACTCGTGGCGGTAGAAGTCCACCAGCCGGCGCGACACCTCGACCATGCAGGTGGTCTCATCCATCACCACCAGGGCACCCGCTCCCAGCGAGGAGCCGGCATCGGCCACCGCCTTGAAATCGAGGGGGACGTCGAGGTGCTGCGGCCCCAGTACCTGCATCGAGCCCCCACCCGGCTGCATGGCCTTGAACCTTCGGCCGCGCCAGACCCCCCCGGCCAGCTCCAGGAGATCCCGGAAGGTGGTGCGCCCCATAGGTACCTCGAAGGTTCCCGGCCGCTCCACGTGACCGCTGACGCAGAACAGGCGGGTACCAGGACTGGCCTCGGTGCCCAGCGCGGCGTAGGCCGCCCCTCCCTCGGTAACGATGTAGGGCAGGTTGGACAGGGTCTCCACGTTGTTGACCACCGTCGGCTGGCCATAGAGGCCCTTGACCGCCGGGAAGGGCGGCTTGAGGCGGGGCTGGCCCCGCCGGCCCTCCAGGGAGTCCAGAAGGGCGGTCTCCTCCCCACAGATGTAGGCGCCGGCCCCCCCATGGACGACCACCTCACAGCCGAAGTCGCTGCCCAGGATCCTCTTGCCCACCAGCTTGGCCCGGTAGGCCTCGCGGACCACGGCCTCCAAGAGCTCCCGCTGCTTGCGGTATTCCCCCCGGATGTAGATGAAGGCGTGGCTGGCCTGGAGGGCGAAGGCGGCGATCAGCACTCCTTCGAGGAGCTGGTGTGGGTACTCCTCGATCAGGACGCGATCCTTGAAGCAACCTGGCTCTGACTCGTCGGCGTTGACGGCGAGGTAGCGGGGGAAGACCCCCTGCGGAAGGAAGCCCCACTTGGTCCCGGTGGGGAATGCGGCCCCTCCCCGGCCCCGCAGCCCCGACGCCTTGACCTCCGCCACGATGGCCTCGGGACCCATCTCCAGCGCCCGCGCCAGCCCCCGGTACCCGCCGACCTTGCGATAGCCGTCCAAGGTGGTGAGCCCGGGCGCTCCCTGGTATCGGGTGAGGACCAGTCCGTCAGGCACCGGCTCCGCCCCCCCCATCCTCTCTGATCCGCTCCAGGATCGCGCGGGCCGAGTCCAAGTTCAGGTCCTCGTAGCTGTAGCGGTCCACCTGCATCATCGGCCCTCCGCCGCAGGCTCCCAGGCACTCAACGGTCCCCTCCACGGTGAAGGACCCGTCGGGAGAGGCGCCTTCCTCGTCTACCTGCAGCCACTCGCGCAACCCGGCCAGCAGCTCATCGGCCCCTCTAAGCGCGCAGGAGACGTTCTGGCAGACCTGGACGAAGTGCCTGCCTGCCTGGCGGCTGAAGTACATCGAGTAGAAGCTGGCGACGGCGGCCACATCACCCGGAAGGAGACCCAGCTCTCCGGCGACCACCTCTTCGGCCCAGGGCGGCAGGTACCCCAGCTCGTCCTGGACCACCCACAGCGCCGGCAGCACCGCCGAGCGGGCCACCGGGTAGCGGGACCTCAGCTCCCGGAGACGCTCCAAGGTGCCGGAAGCCAAGGCGGGGCTCGAAGCTTCCACCTCGCTCTCAGCCATCGTGCCCCTCCGCCCTGCACGGAACCATCTCAGGTCCGACCTCGCTCCCCGATGGACGGAGAAGGCAGCGCGTCAGCTCGCTGCTCATTCGCCCCCACTTTACCAACCCACCCCGCGGTCCCGAGGTGCAGGACGAGGGTCCGATCGTTCAGGATGGTGCCGTGGAACGCCCTCCGGACCGGGCCCCCGCAGCCGAGGCCGCGGTGGCCCCCGCCCGTGACTGGGGCCAGCTCCTCCGCAACCCCCTAGTGCTGCACAACCTCCTTTATCTGATCGGGATCGGAGGCTCGGGCGCGGGAGTGCTGGTGGCCCAGTCGTACGGGGCCCACCACCTCAGCACCGTGGCCAACGGGGAGTCCACCTCGGTGGTGGCCGTCCTGAACCTGCTCTACACAACCACCTTCATCGTGGCCGCCGGGGCTGCTCGGGACGTCGCCGGTGCCGCGGCCCGAGGGCTTGACCCCGACGCCATGTGGCCCGGCCTCCGGCGTTCATCCCTTCGAATCGGGATCTGGCTGGGTGCCGCCATGGTGCCGGTGGACCTGATTCTGGCGTTCCTGCTTCACCTGACCGACCCCTGGGTCCTGGCCGTGACCGTGGTCGCCGGGCCGATCTCGGCCATGGGCGGAGCCCAGCGCGGGTTCCTCCAGGGCCGTCGGGCCTTCGGGCGCCTGGCCGTCAACTTCCTCCTCTACGGGGGCACGATGGTGGTGCTGGCGGTGGTGCTGCTCCACCTCGGGCTCGGCCCGGCGGCCGTTCCCATCGCCTCGGTGGCGGGCGCCCTGGGATCCGCTGTCTACCCCCGCCACCGCGCCCGCCCGGCCACCGAGGAGGCACCCGAGCGGCTGGTGGACCTCTCGGTGGTCGCCGGAGCGGCGACCGCGCCCATCTTCAACAACATCGACGTCGTCTCGGCCCGGCACGTGCTCACCCCCTATGGTGCCGGCCTGTACTCCGGACTCTCGGTCATGGGGAAGATCCTCTTCTTTGGCACCAGCAGCCTCAGCGCCGTCATGTACCCTCGGGTGGCCGCGGCCCCCAACGCGCGGGTCCGGCGGCGCCTCCTGGTGCAGACCGGAGCGCTGCTCCTGACGGTGGACCTGGTGGTGGTCGCCGCCTACGCCCTCTTCTCACGCCCCCTGCTGGGCGTGGTGCTGGGGCGCAGTTACGAACGGGACTCCTCGTTGCTGCTCCTCTTCGCCGCCGGCATCGTGGGGCTGACCGTGGTCAACCTCCTCGTCTACTTCGGATTGGGCAGCCGGGACCGCCGGTTCGCGGTGGTCCCCGCGGTCGGCGTTCCCGCGCTGGTGGCCTGGCTGTTCACCTCACCGCCGGAGGTGACTCAGTTCGTGCCCCGGATCGCCTCCGCCCTCCTCCTCCTGGCGGTCCTCGAGGCGGTCCTCATCCTGCCCCGGGCACTCCGGCGCAGTTGAGGTGTCTCAGCGATCGACGTCCCCCAGGATGATGTCGATGCTTCCCACCACGGCGACCACATCGGCCACCAGCTCTCCCCGGACCATCTGGGAGAGAGCCGAGAGGTTGCTGAAGGACGGACCCCTCACCTTGCAGCGATAGGGCCGGTTGCCCCCGTCGCTGACCATGAGGAAGCCCAGCTCCCCGCGGGCGCTCTCCACCGCCGAGTAGCAGGAGCCGGCCGGCGGGCGGAAGCCCTCGGTGTAGAGCTTGAAGTGATGGATCAGCGACTCCATGGAGTTGTCGATCTCCGCCCTCGGAGGGGCGGCTACCTTGCGATCGGAGGTGTTAACCGGCCCCCCGGGCAGCCCCTCCACCGCCTGCTCCACGATCCTGCAGGCCTCCCGCATCTCGCGGACCCGGACCAGGTAGCGGTCATAGACATCGCCGTTGACCCCCACCGGAACGTCGAACTGGAATCGATCGTATCCGGAGTAGGGGTGGGCCTTGCGCACGTCGTAGGGGACGCCGGACCCCCGCAGGGTCGCACCGGAACAGCCGTAGCCGAGGGCCGAGGCGGCGTCGATCGCCCCCAGACCTATGGTCCGCTGCCTCCAGATGGGGTTCGCGGTGAGCAGCGCCTCATACTCGTCCACCCTCTTGGGGAAGTCCGCGATGAACGCCTTGACCATGGGCACGAACTCCGAGGGGACGTCGGCCATCAGCCCCCCGACCCGGATGAAGCTGGTCATCATCCGGACGCCGGAGATCCACTCCATGATGTCCAGAATGCGGTCCCGTTCCCTCCAGCAGTACATGAACATGGAGGTGGCCCCCAGGTCCATGGCATGGGTCCCCAGCCAGATCAGGTGGCTGGCGATCCTGGACAGCTCGGCGACGATCACCCGGATGTACTGGGCCCGCACGGGAACTTCGATCCCCAGCAGCTTCTCGGCCGTGAGCGCGAAGCCGAAGTTGTTTATGGGCGGGGCCAGGTAGTCCATCCGGTCGGTGAGAGGGATGCACTGCTGGTAGGTGTGGGATTCGAAGCTCTTCTCGAACCCGGTGTGCAGGTACCCGATGTCCGGGCGGCACTCCACCACCCGCTCGCCGTCCAGGCTGAGCACCAGCCGGAGCACCCCGTGCGTGGAGGGGTGCTGCGGGCCCATGTTCAGCTCCAGGAGCTCCTCCCCCTGGTCGATCTTGTCCAGGAACTCCCCCTGCCCACCGGGGTGCAGCCGGGGGATCCCCTCCTGAACCGGGATCTCGTCCACCGGGGTGCCGGAGCCGCGGATCGGGGGCAGGGTGGCCATCAGGGACGCTCCACCGAGCCCCGGACCGCGCCGGGCATCCACTCGGGCCGATCCTGAGGGGACAGCGCCCATTCCAAGTTGTGCGTGAAGGCGACGGGCTCCCCAAAGGAGACGTAGTCCTTCCGCAGAGGGTGCCCCTCCCAGTCGTCCGGGAGCAGGATCCGGGTCAGGTCTGCATGCCCGGCGAACCGGAGGCCGAAGAGGTCGTAGCACTCGCGCTCGTGCCAGCCCAGCCCCGGATAGAGGATGGAGAGTGTCGGTAGCTCCTGGCCGTCGGCGACCCGCACCACCAGACGGCAGAGGTCGTTGTGGACCAGCGATCGGAGGATGTAAACCACCTCGAAGCGATCCTCGCGCTCGGGCCAGTCCACGCAGGTCATGGTGACCGGCATCTCGTAAAGGCAGTCCGGATGGCGCCGAAGCTCCTCCGCGGCAGGAACCAGAAGCTCGGGCGGTACCTCCACGGTGGCCTGCGCGCAGCTCTCGGCGACCTTGACGGAATCCCCGAAGGCCTGGCGGAGGTGGTCGGCAGCCCGACGGCCTTCCGCGACGGTCACCGGGCCTGTGTCAACCATCTACTGGCGAACGCCGGTGACCGGGGTGGCAGCGATCTTCTGCTGCAGCTTCATGACCGCGTCGATGAGCCCCTCGGGACGGGGCGGGCAGCCCGGGATGTAGACGTCCACGGGAACCACCTTGTCCACGCCCTGGATGATGGCGTAGTTGTTGAAGATGCCGCCGCAGGACGCGCAGGCTCCCATGGAGATCACCCACTTGGGCTCTGGCATCTGGTCGTAGATGTGCCGCAGCACGGGCCCCATCTTCTGGGACACCCTGCCGGCCACGATCATGAGGTCGGCCTGCCGGGGCGAGGCTCGGAACACCTCAGCCCCGAACCTCGAGAGGTCGAAGCGAGAGTTGCTGGCCCCCATCATCTCTATGGCGCAGCAGGCCAGACCGAAGAGGGCCGGCCAGAGGGAGGAGTAACGGCCCCAGGCGATCACCTTGCCCACCGTGGTGGTGAAGACCCCCTCCTCGGCGGCAGCGTCCGCCAGATCCCGGGCCCCGGGGATGGAGCGCGGGATAGCTCCAGGGATGGCGGTGCCGTCCGCGGCCAGAAGCGCCCCCGAGGTCC
This sequence comes from bacterium, assembly GCA_021816695.1. Taxonomy (GTDB): domain Bacteria; phylum Chloroflexota; class Dormibacteria; order Aeolococcales; family Bog-877; genus JAJYXT01. Next base: position 29,057 of record JAKAXE010000019.1, read on the forward strand.
CGGGCGGAAGGATGAGCTCGCTCTCCCCTCTCAGTCCCACTCCAGCGCCCCCTTGCGCCAGACGTACGCGAGGGCCACGGCGATCAGGGCCACGAAGACCACCATCTCAATGAGCCCGAAGAGATGCAGCGTGCTGCGCACCAGCACCGCCCAGGGGTAGAGGAAGATCGCCTCCACATCGAAGACGATGAACAGCATGGCGGTCAGGTAGAAGGTGACCGAGAACCGCCGCCGGGCGGTCTCCGCGGGCACGATGCCGCACTCGTACGGAAGCCCCTTTGCCCGGGTCGGCTTCCGGGGCCCGATGAGCGGGATCACCATGGTGATCCCCACTCCGAACAGGATGATCATCACCAGAAAGGTGAGGAGCGGGAGGTAGTCGAAGAGCATCCTGGCCCCAGTCTAACAATCGGCAGGTGGCACCGAGTCCGGCCCCGAGCTCGCCCCCGCCGTCCGCGCTGCTCGGGGTTGAGCTGCCGTTCCCTGCCCCTTAGTCGGAGCGGTTGGTCCGCTGCCACGGTCGGCATCCCCTGGTTCGCGGCAGACTCACCTCGGGGCCCCACCTATCCGCACGTCACGGGCGACGCCGACGGGCCCGCCGGAACCCGACTGGGAAGCTTAGGCAGGTAGAATCCAAGGCGCACCCCAAGCGGGAGTAGCTCAGTTGGTAGAGCGCTAGCCTTCCAAGCTGGATGTCGCGAGTTCGAGTCTCGTCTCCCGCTCCACCTCCCCCAAAAGGGCGGGCGAAGCCTGGATAAATGGAAACTTTGCCAGTCTGCCAAGAAGGATCCCTGATCCCGAGCGGCCGCCTGGTGGGTGGGCCTCGGCGGGGACACGGCAGGTCTCGAGGTGAAGTCGTGCAAGACTTGCCTCGACCTCATGCTCGAGTTTCAGGAGAGGTGTCGGAGACCGCGCCCGGGAACCTTGGGAACCAGTTTGGCCGCGGCCGGAGCCATCGCGCTGCTGGTGTCCTGCGGCGCTCCAGCGCCGCCTCGCGCCCACTCCCCGGCGGCGGCGTCTCCCTCCTTCGCGCCAGCCGCCTACCCCCCACCGCTGACCCCCAACCCTGGAGTTGGCGCCAGCCAGGACTGCCCTGCCCCGACCGGACTCCAGCAGCAGCCCAATGGCTCCATCAAGGAGTTCGTGCAGCTAGTGGGCGCCGAGTCCGAAGCGACCTCACTGGCGGCCCTGCTCCACTCCTACGACCCGGCCCTTTGGCCGGCAGAAGCCAGTGCGTGGACCGGGACGCCCGAGTTCGGGCCTCGAGCGCGATTCACGGCCATTGACCTTCGAGCCGTGCCGGCTTGGGGTCCGTCGGGCGGGTTGCTGGCCGGACTCCTGACGCGAATGTGCGGCCAGCCCACCGTGGACGCCAGCTGGCTCGTCTACTTCTGTGCGCCAGGCACCCCCTTCGAGCGATGCGACCCCGGGATCACCGCGACGACGGCCGTGCTGGAGCGTGCAGGAACCTGGCTGACCTGGTACTCGGCTTCCGGATACCAGTCGTGACCAGCCGCCTTGGCGCGTCTGGCCATCGCTCCGATTCGTCCTCGCCCTCGAAGTAGGCGTCCCGAGACCACGCGTGCCCTCGCAGTGATATCGCGAAGCTCACCGGATCTGCTCCAAGTGATCCCCACCGCCGAGTCTCCGGCCTCGAGCGGGGACACCATCCACCTGCCCTACCGGAAGGGACCCAGCCCGCTCCCGATCACGGCCACCTAGACAGGCTCGCACACTGTGAACTCGCTGCCGGAAGTGACCCCAGGCAGAAGTCGGCTAGGCTGGACGCACCGTCCGGATGGGCTGGCTTGTGTTGGCCACCAGAAGCGAACCGCTCAGGCTGGGCGGTCCGCCAGCAATGTATACAGCATGGGGATGGCCTCACCGCCGAGACGGAGACGATACTTCCCGTCAGCCTCCGGGCCCGCCAGATCACCTCGGTAGTCTCGGGGCGCGTCGGGGTGTTCCACCAGCCGACGGACCACGAGGCCCGCGTCAATCGCCGCGGTGACCACCTCGCCGATGCTGTGAGCGTATTGGACCGTCTTGGTGGCCTGGATCTGGGCAGCACGGTCGCTGTAGCTGCCTGGGACGTCAAACACATGCGGCCCATCGAAGCAGTAGGGGAAGTCGAGCACCAGCGGGATCGGTGGTGTCGATCATGCCCTGGAGGGGATGGATCTCGACCAGCACCAGGCTGCCGCCGGGCCGCAGCAAGTGGTGGACCGCCGTCATCCAGGCGTCGATGTCGCCGATCCAGCACAGCACACCGATCGTGGCGTAGGCGAGGTCAAATTGCCCCAACAGGTTCGAGGGGGGGTGGCAGACGTCAGCCTCGACGAGGGAGAGGGCGACCCCGCAGCGCTCAGCGAGCGCTGCGGCCTTTGCCAGGGAAGCTGGCGAGAAGTCCAGACCAGTGACGTGGGCGCCCGCTCGGGCCAGGCTGATCGAGTCTAGGCCGATGTGGCACTGCAGGTGGATCACCTCCAGACCAGCCACCTCGCCGACTGCCCGTCGAACGGCTTCCGCCTCAACCTCAGTGAGCGAGGAGTTCCCGGCCACCAGAGCCTCGGAATCGTAAAACCTGTCCTGACCGTGTACCCGGGCCCGATCGTCCCAGTTCCGGCGGTTGAGGTCGAGCGCGTCAATAGGCACAGGCCGACTCTACCCTGCCGCCTGGCCCTTCACCATCTCATGGGCACGCCGGCGGTACCCGCTACCCGTATGAGAGGCATGTCGCAGGCTCGGCTCAAGTGGGCGATCATATGCACCCGCCTGAAATCACCTGCCAGGACGACTGCCCGAGGTGAACTGAGACCTGGACGGGGAACCACGGGGCTCCGACGACCAGGACGTAGGTGCCGGGTGGGAGAAAGAAGCGAAACTCCTGGTTGACGCGCACGTGCGCCTGCGCCACAACCTGGGCCGGAAGGACGTACCGAAAGCTTCCCGAAGGGGCTGCCGGCTCGGTCTCAAGGCCACCGAGATAGACCTTGACCGTGCCCGCCACGAAGCGCGGATGAACCTTGGGAACGACGCCCGCACAGAGGCCGATCCCACCCAGCACTGCCCCATCGCCCACGGGAAACGCCGTCGGGGTGGGTGTCTGCAACGGAGGGTAATGCGGCACCTTCGCCGGCGCAGGGCTGGCAGCGCAGGCACTGGCCAACAGCCCGGCCAGAACGACGCCTGAGCCTAACCTGGAGATCCCGTGGACCCGGGACCAAAGCGGCCGCCTGCCGGAGCCAGCCGGAGCGGTGGGGCCGCCGAACCGGAAGAGCACCCTGGCATCAGACCACACGGCGCATCCTGTGGCAACGACCGGAACTGGCGGATCTCCGGTTTTCGCGGATCTCGGGATGCACTGTAGGCGGCCATGAGAACCTGGACAGTGGCGGACAGATAACTGGACGCTGGCGGCCACGAAAACTGGACAGTGGCGGCCACCAAAACTCGACAGGCGAGGGTGGGCCAGAGGCGGGGAGTCAGC
>JAKAXE010000104.1 GCA_021816695.1 bacterium
TGCGCATTCCGGCGAAAACGACCGGCCGTTCCGGCTGAAAGGGACCACCTGTTCCGGAGCAAAGAGACCGGGGCAGGGGGGTGTGGTGCCACGAGTATTCAGTTATGGGCGAGAACCTTCCGGGGGTGCCCGGGTTCGTCCTGAGCGAAGCGTACCTCGTAGTAGTGGAGGTGGTGATGTGGGCAGGCCGAAGGGCTGTCCAAGCCGGGTGGACAGATGCTCGGCAGCTGTCCACCCGGCGCCATCTCCACCTCCAAGTTGGGGGATCGTGGTGCCCGCGGTCATCGCCTTGGGCTCCGCGACACGGGACGGGTCACTTGGGGAGCCGGCTTAGCCTCCTCGGCAGGGTCTGAGCTGGTGCCAGACGGCGGCTCCCGACGTCGCATCGATGGACCCTTGAGAGCGATGCGGTGGGCGTTGTGGACCAGGCGGTCCAGGATGGCGTCCGCCAGGGTGGGGTCGACCAATGCGTCGTGCCATAGCTCCACCGGGAGCTGGCTGGCCACCAGGGTGGAGCGCAGCTGGGAGCGGTCTTCCACCACCTCGAGCAGGTCCCGGGCCTGCTCCACCGTCGCCGAGGTGAGCAGGAAGTCGTCCAGGACCAGCAGCGCCGCCCGGTTCAGCTGGCCCAGGAGGGTGTGGTAGCGGCCGTCGCCCCGGCTGATGGCCAGGTCGTCGAGCAGCCGGGGAGTGCGCACGTACAGCGCCGTGTGCCCCTGACGGATCGCCGCCTGGGCCAGGGCGCAGGCGATGTAGCTCTTGCCACAGCCGGTGGCCCCGGTCACCAGCACGTTGTGGTGGCTCGCCACCCAGCCGGCCTGGGCCAGGCTCAGGATCACCGAGCGGTCCAGCCCCCGAGGCGCTCGGAAGTCGATGTCCTCCACGGTCGCCTGGTGGCGCAGCTTGGCCGCCTTCAGCCGGGTCGCCAGCCGCCGGCTCTCCCGCCAGCTGACCTCCCGGTCGACCAGCAGCCCCAGCCGGTCCTCGAAGGCCAGCTCCAGGTACTGGCTCTGCTCCAGCTGCTCCCGCAACCCAGCGGCCATCCCGCTCAGGCTCATCTGCTCCAGCTTGTCCAGCGTCTGGTGGATCAGCATCGCCTCAGGCCTCCTGCCGGTAGTAGGCGGGGCCGCGGAGGTTCTCGTGCTGCCCCGCCGCCAGCACCACCAGCTTCGGCGCCGCCGCCGGCACCCGGTCCAGACCAGCCTTCAGGATCGACTTCACGCTCTGATATGACGGGCTCCCCACCAGCAGCGCCCGCTGGCAGGCGGCGTTCAGCCGCTCCTTCCCATACCGCTTCTCCAGCTGCATCAGCCCCAGGCAGGCCCGGTACCCGTGCTCCGGGTGGGGGCGGGTCCGCATCATCGTCTCCGCCAGCTCCGCCACCGCTGGGCCCGCCTCCGCTCCCCAACGCACCAGCCGCGATGGCGTCCACTCCAGGTGCGCTCGGTGTGAGGCCGGCATGTGCTCCGGGTTGGTGATGAACCGCCGCTTCCCGTACTCCCGCACGTGGCTGGCCACCCTTGCCCCCTTGTGGTAGATCTCCACCACCTGGCTGGTCGCTCGCACCTCCACCTCCTGCCGTGCCAGCCGGTACGGCGCCGAGTAGAAGCGGCTCTCGAACTCCACGTGGTAGTCGATCCCCAGCTTGCCCCGCTTCCACCGAGCGAACTCGTACCGGCTCGCCGGCAGCGGGCGCAGCGCCCCCTTCTCCAGCTCCAAGAACAGATCCCGCCTCGAGGTCACCTGGCCCCGGAAGGCCCGGCCGTTCACCGCCTCGATCAGCTCCCGGATCGCCCGGTTCAGCTCCTCCAAGGAGAAGAAGCGGCGATGGCGCAGCCGCGCCAGCACCCACCTCTCCACCACCTGCACCCCCACCTCGGCCGCGGCCTTGTCCCTCGGCTTGGCGATCCTGGTGGGCAGGATCGCCGTCCCATAGTGCCGAGCCAGCTCCAGGTAGCTGGGGTTGATCTCCGGGTCGTACCAGCATGCCCGGCTCACCCCCGAACGCAGGTTGTCTGGCGTGACCGCCTCCGGCACACCTCCCAGCACTTCGAAGCAGTGCACGTGCGCCAGGAGCCACGACCCCAGGTCCTGGCTCCAGCTCGCCTCCGCATACAGCAGCCCGCTCGCCCCCAGCGCTGCCACGAAGATCTGCGCGGAGCGGATCTCCCCCGTGTCGGGATCGATGACCGGCACGGTGTCGCCCGCGTAATCCACGAACAGCCGCTCCCCGGCCCGGTACTCCAGTCGCATCACCACGTCCTGGGCCCCCTGCCAGCGCCGGTACTGCCAGCAGAACTGGCTGTACCCCAACCCGTCCGGGTGCGATTCCCGGTACTCCAGCCACAGCAGCATCAGCGTCACGTGCCGCCGGCTCTTCAGCTCCCGGTGCACCTCCACCCACTCCGGCAGCGGCCGCCTCTTCCCCGCCGCCACTATCGGCGGAGGAAACAGCTTCGCCTCCAGTTGGCTGTCGTCCAGCCCCTCCGGCAACGGCCAGCGGATCCCCGCCAGCGCCGCTCGCCGCAGGTACTCGCGCACCGTGGTCTTGGCCGCTCCCACGCTCTGGCCGATCTCCCGCTGGCTCAGCCCCTGAGCCTGAAGTCGCAACACCTCACCGATCTTCCGCACGGGTAATCTCCTCCTGGGCACGGAGCTCCTCCTGTCATGGCTTGGTCACCTGGCAGGAAGCTTCGTGCTTCTCTCTTCTTGGAGGCACCACCCGCCCCGCACCCCGGCTCGGCCGCTGGCTCGGGTGGTCGGATTCACCCGGAATCGGTGGTCTCTTTCAACCGGAACGACCGGTCTCCTTGCCCCGGAATCGGTGGTCCTTTTCCACCGGAATCCGCAGGTGCCCTCAGTGCGACATCGCTGCGTTGGCCCCCGGAGTTGCCTCTGATGCCGCGTCTTCTGTGGGCTCCTCGGCTCCTGCGGGCCCAGCCCTCACCGTGACCAACTCGTGGTTCTCACCGAGATCCAGGAATGCCGCCCCTCGGTGACCGGGAGGCCACTGTGTATATGCTGAACCTCGCCCGAGAAGGTGATGTCCCCCCACTCACCACCTACCCCACCGCGGACAGCTTCGCTTCGGCCAGGGTCGCTCCGGGTCCCCTGGGACCATCATGACAATAGCCGAACAATCGCGGCCCATCTTTCCCGCATCTGTCCGCCTTCCCCCGGATCGCTGTCCACGTTCGGCCGGGTGCGGTGTCAATTGTCATCGGATTGCGCACACTAGGGCGCGACGGATGGCGACTGAAAGGCGACTTTGGTCGTCTCACGAGATCAACCCCCAGGGTTTCCTAAACCGCGTGTCGGAGGTTCGAGTCCTTCCGGGGGCACCAGGTTTTGATCTCATGGAAAGCCTCGCGGCGAAGAACCGCCACGTGGAGGGCCGCTCTCCGAACGCTATCTCCGCGGCTTCACTAGTGCCACTCCACCAGTTGAGATCCTGCGTCTCTAGCCCCAGTACCTTCACCAGACCTGGCCACTCGGCGCTACGGCTTCGGATTGCTCCTTGGTATGACACGTTATACTGCCTACATGAAGGTGGCTGTCTCCATCCCGGACGACCTCTATGAGGAGGCCGATCGCGTCGCCGTAGGGCGGGGGATGAACCGGTCCGCGCTCTACTCCCGCGCACTCCGCCTCCTCCTAGCCGAAGAGGAAGGTGAAGCGCTGACCAAAATGATCGATGCCACCTGCGACGGCCAGGACCGTGAGGATCTCGCCGGGGTCACCCGAGCTGACCTGATCGACACCGAGTCCTGGGAGTGGTAGTCCGGGGTGAGGTCTGGTGGATGGACTTCGGAGCTCCCCTCGGCGGCGAACCAGCGAAGCGCCGACCCGGCGTCGTGGTGTCGGATGATCGCTTCAATCGCTCACGTCTCAACACGGTCACGGTGGTGGCAGTAACCTCCAACCTCCGGCTCGCGATGCGCCCTGGAAACGTCTCTCTGCCTCGCGGGGCAGCCGGGCTCGACCGGACTTCGGTCGTAAACGTCACCCAGATTGCGACCGTGGACCGGCGCCGCCTGGTCAGCCGCTCCGGGCGGCTGACGCGGGCGGACCTGGCCCGCGTCGACGATGGGCTGCGCCTCGCGCTCCGTCTCTGAAGGCTAGGACAGGTGTCGGCCACCGGGGGACGTCCTGCTGATCCCGAGGATCCCCAAGCAGAATGGCGGCTGACAGACGTACCGGAAGGCACGGCGCCGTCGATCCCCTCTCGTGCCAGCACTCCAGCTCTAGCACCGAAACCTGGGACGCATTCAGCGGCCGGAGCTGGTCTTTCCCGGCCAGGCGATGTCCGGCCGGGTCAGGCGTTGGAGGGGTGACCATGAGCGATGCGACAATCCGCCTTTCTCGGGCAAGCAGCTACAGCCCGTTGCTGGCGATGGAGGACTACAAGATCTCCATCGACGGCACCGTGGTGGGCGTCGTCAAGGCCGGTGAAACTGTTGAGGTGTCCGTCTCCCCGGGTCGCCACTCTCTGCGTCTGCTGGGCAAGGGCCGCAGCCGAAGCCCGCTGCGAACTCTCGAGGTCGGCGAGGGGGAGACGGCCAGCTTCCGCTGCCACGGACCCCGGTACGGCCTTCCGCATGTCATTGCCGCCCTCATCAAGCCGGACCTGTGGATCAGCCTCAAGCCCAGTTCCGAAGTCACCTGAGGCCGAGGCCCAGGCCCTAGGCGCGAGTGAGGGGCGGTCCGAGCGGCACCTCGTCGCCCGGGTGTGACTGCGGCAACCCCAATCTCGACGGGGTGGTCTGGCGGAGCCAACCAGCCAAGGCGCAGGGCGGCGATCGGCATGTCCGGGGCGCGCGGAGAGCACCAGTCCCGCGACACCCCGCGCGCGGCCTGGTCTGTCATCCCCTCCCCTAGTCGCACCGAGAAGTCATTGCGGCGCGACAACCATGGAAGATGCGCGTACGCTGCCAGCGTGGTCGACGGGCAAGCTTGTGGCGGCCGTGGAGGTTTCAAATGGGGGGCCGGGGCAGCGCTCTGGACCTTCGCTCTGTTCTTGGCGGCAGCATTTGTTGCGGCTCGTTGGCCATCTTGGTACGGCATCGGACAATCACGCGCCGTGCCCTTTCTTGGCGGCCTGGTCGTCGTCTGCCTGATCGAGACCTGGATGCTGCGGCTTTCGGAAGCGCGCGGTCTGCGCTGGGCTCGAACAGTGGCCTGGGGCTGCCTCGCCCTGACCTGCGCGGCCTTCCTGGTTTCAGCGTTGAGTCTGGGAGTGTTCTTGGCACCAACCCTTGCCCTCGTGATCGGTGGGATGGTCCGCTGGGACGCCGGGAAGCTCCGGCGACCTGCGCCGTAGCGGGTCAGGCCGACATGGCGGAGTCGACCGTGCTGACCTGGGAAGCCAGCTTGCCGCGACTGGAGGCGCACGGGTACCGTGCCCCCGCGGATGGCGGCCAAGGCGCTGAACCGTGCTAACTTCACGGTTGAGATGAAGGTGGGCCGTCGGGCCAGGCGCCTGGTGATCCTTGGGCTTCCCCTCGTCCTGCTGTTCTTCCTGTGGCCCACCGTTGGCCCGGGGGCCGCAATCGCTCTGGCGCTGCTGGCGGCCACGGGCCGCGCGGTCCGGTCGCGCCGGCCGCTCTCCCTACATCCCCGAGAGAAGTGACCCGTGCAGCGGGCAGCCAGGTGGGTGCTGGGAGGCGTCGTCTGGGGGAGCTTCGGGGCGGCCGGGGGCTTCCTCGCGGTGGAGACCGTTGGCTGGGTTCTGGATCCGCTGGCGGTTCTGGCCCTCTGGCGGCTCTACCGGGGCTCCCGGGCCCGAGATCAGCTTCTGACCGCGTACGCCATCGGGTACCTGGCAGTTGCGAGCCACTATCTGGTCCCCCACCTGTACGCCGCCTGGCCGTCGGTCGCTTACCGGGTCTACTTTGCTGTGCTCCTGCTCGCGGGCGCGGTCCTTCTCGTCGGCGCCATGGGACACGCGGGCTGGGCTCGAATTCACCCCACGAGCTCGGCGGCCCAGCCGGAGAACTGACCAGGGCCAGCGCCTCTGGCCCTCCCCCATGACGGCCGCATGGGGCTTGGCTCCGTGCCGAACACGCGGGGCCACGGTGGCAGGCGCCGACCGCAGTCGGCGCCTGCCCTCAGAGGCTCAGCCCAGGGAGTACTCCTGGGGGTAGATGACGCCGAACCCGTCCTG
>JAKAXE010000105.1 GCA_021816695.1 bacterium
CTGGGGGGCGAGCCGCTCCAGCTCCTCGCAGCTGATGGAGTGGGGGAGCACCAGGACCTCCGCCCCCCGGCTCACCAGCGAGCGCAGGGTGTTCAGCTTGACCCCCAGGTCGATCACCGCCACCCGGACCGGGGTGGGCTCGGCGAGGCGCCCGGCGCCGCGCCGCAGCGCCGGGTGCAGCGGCTCGGTGGCGGTGTACGGCACCGAGGTGGAGACCTCGGCCACCAGCTCCTGCTCGCTCACCGACGGCGACTGCCTGGCCGTCCTCACCAGCTCCTCCAGCGGGAGGGAGCCGAGGTCGGCGAGGACTCCGCGCAGGGTTCCGTGATCTCGGAGGTGCCTGGTCAGCGCCCGCGTGTCCACCCCCTGGAGGCCCGGCACGCCCTGGCGCTGGAGCCACTCGGCCAGCGTCTCCTCCGCCTGCCAGTGGGGGGCGGTCTGGCTGGCCTCCGCCACCACCACCGCGCGGGCCCAGGCACGGCTTGACTCCATGTCCACCCTGGCGGTGCCCACGTTGCCGATCAGCGGCTGGGTGAAGACCACCACCTGGCCGGCGTATGAGGGGTCGGTCAGGACCTCCTGGTAGCCGGTCATGCAGGTGTTGAAGACCACCTCGCCCAGGAACGGTCCTGCCTCCTCTGGGCGCCACAGCCAGTTGCCCTCGAAGTGGGCGCCCGACTCCAGCACCAGTACGCCGCGCTTGGGCTCAGGCAAGTTCGGCCTCCCCGCCCAGCTCCCGGCGGAGGAAAACGACCCTGCCCCTGGTGAAGGTGGCCAGGACCAAGCCCCTGAGGGGCCTCTCCCAGAAGGGGGTGTTGGTTCCCAGCGAGAGCCACGAGCCCGCCTCGGGCCGCCAGACCCCCTCTGGATCGAAGACGGTGAGGTGGGCGGGTTGGCCCTCCCGCACAGCGGGCTCGGGCAGCCCTTCCGACACGCGCCCGAGCACCTCCAGCGGCCGGGCGGTGAGCGCCTCGACCAGCCGCTCCAAGAGCGGCCCGCCGTGCGGATCCGAGAGGACCGCGGAGAGCTGGACCTGGACCCCGCTGAAGCCCGGCGAACGTCGCTGGAGCGGGTCAGAGGGGGACTCGTGAGGGGCGTGGTCGCTGGCCAGGACGTCGATCGTCCCATCCGCCAGCCCCTCCCACAGCGCCGCGCGGTCCTCATCGCCTCGGAGGGGTGGGTTGCAGGTGAGCTCCCGGTCGCGGGCCTCAGGGTCACGGAGAGGCCCCTCCAGCACCAGGTGGTGGGCGGTCACTTCAGCGGAAACCGGCAACCCCTCCCGTTTGGCTTCCCGGACCAGCTCCACCGCCCCCGAGGTGGACAGGTGCTGCAGGTGGAGGCGGCCCTGGCCCGCGCTGCGAAGGGCACCCAGGGCCGAGCGAACCGCGCTCACCTCAGCCTCCCTCGGGCGCAGGAGCCAGGCGGTGGGGTCCTCCCCGCCCCAGGGATTGGCGGCGGCCAGCACCCCCTCGTCCTCGGGGTGGATCGCCACCAGCCGGCCGGTTGCACCAGCCTGCTCCAGCGCCTGGCGCAGGAGCTCCTGGCTCAGGGCGTTACGGCCATCGTCGGAGAATCCCGCGGCCCCGGCCCCCGCCAGCTCCCCGAGAGGTGCCAGCCGCTGACCGGCCAGCTGCTCCGAGACAGCGGCGAACTGCAGCACCGGGACCCGCCCCCAGGAGCGGTTCTTGGCCAGGCATTCGCGCAGACGCACCACGCTGTCCACCGGGGGACGGAGGTTGGCCATGGCACAGACCGCCCCGAATCCGCCGGCCGCGGCGGCGGCGGTGGCGGTGGCGATGCGCTCCTTCCACGGCTGGCCCGGCTCCCGGAGATGGGTGTGGAGGTCCAGGAAGGCGGGCGCCACGACGCAGCCCTCCCGCTCCACGACCACGGATCCGGCGGGGGCAGCCATGCCGTTGCCCATCTCCTCGACGCGGCCGTCCTGGATGAGGATGTCCACCGCCTCCAGCGCCGGGCCCTCCAACGGGCGCATGAGCCGGACCGAACGCAGCAGCAGTCCTCTCACTCCGGCTCCCCCCGGACCAGGGTGATGGAGTCCTCCCCGTCGCACTCCCGGAGCCGGACCCGCACCCGCTCGTCCACCCGGGTGGGGAGGTTGCGCCCCACGTAGGTGGCACGGAGGGGCAGCTCCCGATGGCCCCGGTCGACCAGGACCAGGAGCTCCACCGCCAGTGGGCGGCCCAGACCGGCCAGCGCGACCAGGGCGGCGCGGGCGGTCCTCCCGTGGAAGAGGACGTCATCCACCAGCACCACCACCCGCTGGTCGATGGCGGCCCGGTCCGCAGCGGGGAGGGCGGCAGAGCCCTGTACGGCCGCCCCGGGGACCCGTGGGTTGTCGTCCCGAAAGGGGCCGGTGTCCAGCGAGACCGCCAGCCAGGAGCCTCCACCCTGGGCCTCGACCAGCCCGGCCAGCCTGGCGGCCAGGTGCACCCCTCTCGTGGCGATCCCGCACAGGGTGACGCGGTCCCCGCCGGGATGGCGCTCCTGGAGCTCCCGAGCCAGCCGCCAGAGGATCCGGTCCAGCTCCTCCGGCCCGCCGATGACGCCGCCCCGCCGGGGGGCGAGAGCGCTCACTCCCCGAGCACACTGGCCAGCAGCGCCATTCTCACCGGCACCCCGTTGCGTGCCTGACGGAAGTAAGCGGCGCGCGGGTCGGAGTCCACCTCCGGGTCGATCTCTCCGACCCGGGGCAGGGGATGCATCACCACCGCTCCCGGGGGCAGGGCCGCCATTACCTCCCTGGTGACCCGGAACCTGGCGGCGTCCTGCCCCGCCGCCGCCAGCGGCTGTGAGAGCCGCTCGGCCTGGATCCGGGTCTGGTAGACGACATCCGCGTCCACCACCGCCTCCAGCAGGCTCTGGGCTTCGCGGACCTCGGCTCCGGACTGGCGCAGCGCCTGCACCGCGGGCGCGGGCAGTCGCAGCTCCTCCGGTCCGGCGAGGGTGACCCTGAGGCCCCGGTACTGGGATAGCAGGCGGATCAGCGAGTGCACCGTCCTGCCGTTGGCCAGATCGCCCGCCATGACCACCCGGAGCCCCTCCAGCCGCCCCAGCTCGGAGCGGATGGTGTAGAGGTCAAGGAGGGCCTGGGTGGGGTGCTCACCGCGGCCGTCTCCCGCGTTGATCACCGGGACCGTCGAGACCGCCGCGGCCCGGGCCGCCGCCCCCTCCTCCGGATGGCGGAGGACGATGCAGTCAGCGTACCCGCCCACGATCCGGACGGAGTCCTCCAGGGTCTCGCCCTTTATGGCTGAGGAGAAGTCACGCGCGTTCTCGGTGCTGACCACCTGGCCCCCGAGGCGCAGCATGGCCGACTCGAAGCTGAGCCGCGTCCTGGTGCTCGGCTCGTAGAAGAGTGTGGCCATGACCCGCCCCGGGAGCAGCGGCGGTCCACCTGCCCGGAGCCGCCGCGCCATCTCGCCGGCGGAGGCGAACAGCGCTTCCAGAAGGGCCGGGGGAAACTGTTCAGCGGAGACCACGTGGCGAGTTCCGCCTGAACGTATCTCCATCTCCCACCTCCTCTGACTGAGCCGCGAGGAGGCAAGGCGGCGCCCGGCGCCGAGTACCTTGCCAGCCTCACTGGACCGGCTTCAAGGTCGCTGCGAAGAGTATACGGGGACCGCCCCGGTCAGGCTGGTGCCCGCCAAGGACACTTCGGCCCATACTCAGCCGGGATCAGAAACGGGAGCCAGCCATGCCAGAAGCGCAGGCGGTGGTCACCATCTCGGCCGCCTACGGCACTGGCGGGGAGGCGGTGGGCCGGGCGGTGGCGGACCGCCTGGGGCTGCCGTTCCTGGACCGAGCCATCCCGGCGGCCGTGGCCAGAGAGCTCATGGCGCCCCTGGCCGACGTGGAATACGCCGAGCGCCACCTGGCCCGTGGGCTGGGCCACTGGCTCGACCTGTTCGCCCCCCTCGGCTCGGCCTGGCTGGGCGTGCCCGACCCGCTGGAGCCGTTCACCAGCGAGTGGGAGTACCTGAATCACACTGAATCGGTGATGCGCCGGGCAGCGCGGCACGGGGTGGTGATCCTGGGGCGCGGCGCCTCGGTGGTCCTGAAAGACGCTCCCCGGGCTCTGCACGTTCGCCTGGACGGGCCGGCAGAGCGCCGGCTGGCCCTGGTCATGGCGGAGAGCCGGCTCGAGGAGCGGGATGCGAGGCGGTCGCAGCGGGACACCGATCTGGTCCGACGGCATTACCTTCGCCACTTCTACAGGGTGGACGTCGCCTCCCCGCGCCTCTACCACCTGTACCTGGATGCGACCGCCCTCCCCAGGTCTACCCTGGTCGAGCTGATCGTGTCCGCCGCCCGAGCTCGAGCGGGCTGAGGCCAGATCATCAGCTAGGCTCAGGGGGTGAGCGGTGCCTCCGCCACTGGGCTGGTCTCGCGAATGGACGGGGCCGGCTGGGTGAGTCGCCGTCCCGACGCTACCGACGGGAGAGGGGTGGTTGTGGAGATGACCGATCTGGGCCGGCAGGTGCTCGCCGAGGTGGCCGCGGTCCGCACCAGTCTGCTGGCCGCGCGCCTGGGAGCGCTGAGCCCCGAGCAACGAGTTCGGATCTCGGCCGCTCTGCCCGCCCTGCGCGAGCTGGAGCGGAAATGGGGCGAGGACCGCGGGGTCGCCCTCCGTTGAGTCCCGGAGCCGAGCACTCGGGGGACTCGGTCCGCGTTTGGCAGCAGCCCCGGGCGGTTTGGGCGGTGGCCTTCGCCTGCGTCGTCGGCTTCATGGGGATCGGGCTGGTCGACCCCATCCTGCCCTCCATCGCCCGAGGTCTCAAGGCCAGCCCCAGCCAGGTGGAACTGCTTTTCACCAGCTACTTCGCGGTGACCGCCGTGATGATGCTGGTGACCGGGTTCGTGTCCACCCGGATCGGCGCTCGACCCACCCTGCTTGCGGGGCTGGCCGTGATCGTCATCTTCGCGTCGCTGTCCGGCTCCTCGGGAAGCGTCGGGGAGCTGGTGGGCATGCGGGCGGGTTGGGGCTTCGGCAACGCCCTCTTTATCGCCACGGCGCTGGCTGTGATCGTCGGCTCTGCCAGCGGGGGAGTCCCGGGCGCGATCATCCTCTACGAGTCCGCGCTCGGGCTGGGCATCTCCATGGGGCCGCTTGTGGGCGGGGTCTTGGGAGGCATCAGCTGGCGGGGACCGTTCTTCGGCACCGCGACCTTGATGGCGATCGGGTTCGTTCTGGTGCTGGCGATGCTCGGCCCTGTGCCTCGGGCCCCACGCCGCACCTCGCTCCTGGACCCCCTGCGGGCGGTGCGGGACCCGGGGCTGCGGACCATCGCGGTGATGGCGCTCTTCTACAACTTCGGCTTCTTCACCATCCTCGCCTACACCCCCTTCGTCATCGACCAGAGCGTCCATGTCCTGGGCCTCATCTACTTCGGGTGGGGGTTGCTCCTAGCGCTCAGCTCAGTGCTCCTGGCCCCCCGACTGGAGCGGCGATTCGGAACCGTCATCCCGCTGTTCGGCGTTCTCACCGGCCTCACCCTGCTGCTGGCGGTGATGGCGCTGGCGCCCCGGTTGGGCGTGATCGCCGCCGTGGTCGCCTCGGGAGCGGTCTTGGGCGTGAACAACACCCTGGTCACCCAGGCGGCCATGACGGTGAGCTCGGCGGAGCGAGCGGTGGCGTCGGCCGGGTACAACTTCGTGCGCTGGATCGGAGGGTCCCTGGCACCCTACCTGGCCGGCCAGCTGGCGGTCCACGTGGGACCGAGGGCCCCCTTCTTGATGGGCGCCGGGGCGGTGGCGCTGGGGGCGGTGGTGCTGGGCACGGGGCTGGCCCACCTGGGGGCTCTGCCCAGGCGCGCCGGAGGGAGCGTGGCACCGGCCGGCGAGCGCGCCTAACCGAGGGGCGGCATCCCGGGGTCAGGCGGGCCGCAGGTCCGGGGGGCCGGATTGGATAGGGCGGCCGCCTGTAATTGACCAGGGAAGCGTCTCTGCAACTCTAAGCGACTCTGAGCGGGACGTAGCCGAGCGCCCTGGGGCCGAAGTCGCCACGAGGGACGACCGCGGTGGCATGGGCGTTGCG